>NC_022567.1:2226409-2544467 GCF_000478885.1 Adlercreutzia equolifaciens DSM 19450 | reverse complement strand
GGCCGAGACCATCCTCTCCATGCTGCGCCCCGACCGCTCGTTCACGCCGGAAGAGGCCCGCATGCTCGATATCATGCTGTGCCTGCACGCCGAACACGGCGGCGGCAACAACTCGTCGTTCACGACCCATGTGCTCTCCTCGGCGGATACCGACCCCTATTCCACCTATGCGGCGGCCTTCGGCTCGCTGAAGGGCCATCGCCACGGCGGCGCGAACCACCAGGTGCGCGCCATGCAGGCGGAGATCAAGGAAAACGTGAAGAACTGGGAAGACGACGACGAAGTGGCCTCCTACCTGGCGAAGATCGTGAACAAGCAGGCCTACGACGGCACGGGGCTCGTCTACGGCATGGGGCACGCGGTGTACACGCTTTCCGATCCGCGCGCCGTCATCGGCAAGCGCTTCGCCGAGCAGCTGGCCGCCGGCACGGAATACGAGGCCGAGCTGAACCTGCTGAAATCCATCGAGCGTTTGACGCCTGAGGTGTTCGCGCGCGAGAAGGGCTCCACCAAGGAGCTGTGCGCGAACGTGGACATGTACTCGGGCTTCATCTACTCCATGATGGGCATTCCGGAAGATCTGTTCACGCCCCTGTTCGCCTGTGCCCGCATGGCCGGCTGGGCGGCCCACCGCTTCGAGGAAATCGCCGCCGGCAAGCGCATCATCCGCCCCGCCTACAAAAACACCATCCGCGGCACCAAGCCCTACATCCCGATCGAGCGTCGGTAAGGATTGCAGCCAACAAGGCTGTTTTGTCACCGACGGGGATCGAGATTTGAAAAAGCCCCGAGCGAATCGGGGCTTCAGTCTCTTCTGGCGGAGGCGGTAGGATTTGAACCCACGGTACCTTTCGGCACGACAGTTTTCAAGACTGCTTCCTTAAGCCACTCGGACACGCCTCCGCATCATTGGGCGTTCGCCCTTGCGCGGCGAACGTGACGCACAGGATACCACATTCCCGCTGCGATTATGGGGAATCGCCTGCTTTGCCGCGCCGCGCGGCGGTTGTTTGTGCGGCACCGCTTATAATTCCCTTCATGAACGAACATCGCACACCCGAAGAACAGCAGGCGCTTGATGCGCAGTATATGGCGCTGGCCTTAGAAGAGGCGCGGGCTGCGGGTGCGGCGGGGGAGGTGCCCATCGGGGCCGTCGTGATGTACGAGCCCATTGACCGCGGTACACGCCGGCCGCTTGCCGAGCCACGCGTCATTGCTCGGGGCCGCAACCGCCGCGAGGCCGACCGCGACCCGGCGGGGCACGCGGAGTTCCTTGCCATGAAGGAGGCGGCTCGCGTGCTGGACGCCTGGCGGCTAACCGATTGCACCGTGTACGTCACGCTGGAACCCTGCATCATGTGCGCCGGTCTCATGCACCAGGCGCGGGTGGCTCGCTGCGTATACGGCGCACCCGATCAGAAGGCGGGCGCGGTGGGCACGCTGTACGACATCCACGCCGATACGCGTCTGAACCATCAGTTCGAGGCAACGGGCGGCGTGTGCGAAGAGGAGTGCGTGGCCCTGCTGCGCGACTTCTTTCGCGCCCGACGCAAGAAAGAGAAGGAACGCGAATGACCGAGAATGCGCAGCGCAATCGCGAGGCGGAAGTGAATTTGCTGGCGGCGGCCCGTGAGGCTCAGTGGTCGGCGGCCGCCTTCATGGGGCCGAACACGATGAAGCTGGTGTCACCGGCGAAGGTGAACCTGCTTTTGGCCATCGGGGCGCGCCGCGAGGACGGCTACCACGATGCCGATACCATCATGCATGCGCTTGCGCTGCATGACACGCTGTATCTGCGTGCGGAAGGCGTCTCGACCGACGAGTTGGCGAAGCGCGTTGCCGAAGGGGGCGCCCGCGCCGACGTCGCGGTGGGCGGCCCGGCGGACAACCTCGTCATGACCATCGACTTGGCCGACCGCACGGGCCTAGACCTCGCTGTGCCGGCGGCTGACAACCTCGCCTTCAAAGCTGCTGATCGCCTGTCCCGGGCGGTGGACCGCGATCTTCCCGAGGCCATCCAGCTGCGCATCGAGAAGCACATTCCGGTCCAGGGCGGCTTGGGCGGCGGCTCGTCGAACGCGGCGGCGGTGCTCGTGGGCCTCGCGAAGGCGTGGGATCTTGCGGCCGATGACGAGCGCGTGGCCGACGTTGCCCGGTCGCTCGGAGCTGATGTCGCGTTCTTCCTCCATGGCGGCTGCGCTCTGCTCGGCGGCGTCGGCGAGGTGCTGCAGCGCCGTTTGGAAACGTCGCGGCGCGCCGTGGTGCTGGTGAAACCGGCGGAGGGCGTCTCCACTGCCGAGGCCTATAAGCGCTTCGACGCTGCGCCGCGCCCGGTGCCCGAAGAAGAGCTCGCCCGCGACCTTGCTGCCACCCGTGCCGACGATGTGGCGCTCGCCAACAACCTCGCCCCCGCGGCCGAGGCGCTTCTGCCCGAGTTGTCCGTCGTCCGTGCATGGCTCGCCGAACAGGCAGGGGAGAACAACGTGCTCCTCTCCGGTAGCGGCTCGGCCACCTTCGCCCTCGTAGACACCTTCGCCGAGGCCAGCCGCATCGCCACGGCCGCTGCGGCTCGCGGCTGGTGGGCGCGCCCGACGAGTCTCTCCGGCCTGCGCGCCGCCGTCGCCCCTTCGCGATAAAGAGCGCCGGGTAACGAATGGCCGCGCCGTCGCTCGGCACTCGTCTTTTTCGTATACACTGGCACTGCCACAATCACGTGCGCTAGTGTCCAAGGCATCTCGCCGATGCCGCCCGAAGAGAAAGGATGAGAAGTGGGTTTTCTCGCTCGCCTGTCCCGCGTTGTCCCTCTGCTCATCGTCATGGCGGTGGCGGCGGGACTCATCTATGTGGTGGTCACCTACCGTCATTCTCCGGCTCGCGCCAAAGAGGTGCTCATCAAAATCTTCACGTGGTTCAACGGCATCGTCGTCGGCTTCTTCGCCTTGGTGTCGGTGTACGCCTTCTTCGACAACGCTCCGGCGGTGCTCGATCTGTCGCTCAGCTTCATGGTTGTGGGCCTTGTCGGCCTCCTCGTCACGCGCCTCGCCAACTGGCGCTTCCTCGCGCATCACCCCAACTACCGCAAAAAGCGCCTCGCCGCCACCACCCGCCGCCGCTGGCCGTGGCAACGGTAGGAGTTTTAGAAGAGGTGGATGCCAGTTGAGACTCGAAATGGCATGAAGGGGCTGCCAGTTGGGCCTAGAAATGGTAAAAAATGCCAGTTGAGGCTCCAAATGGCTAGCTGTCTTTGTCCATTTCGGGCCTCAACTGGCATCAACCCGCATTTTCCAAGCGTAAAGGAGCGGGACGCTCGGAAACGGGGATCGGGGCTTCGCAAATAAAAAACTCCCCGCAGGGAGTTCGAGAAAAGGCAAACTGGCGGAGGAGTAGGGATTCGAACCCTAGATGCCCTTGTGGGGCATACTCACTTAGCAGGCGAGCACCTTCGGCCTCTCGGTCACTCCTCCGCGTAACAATGCATCTTACCCGAGCGCTCCGGTTTCTGCAACGAAAATATTCCTCGTTGCTCAAAGAATCCTGCTGATTTGCGCACAGACCGACGTGTGCTGGCGATGCCGCGGCGTCTCGGCGCGCCGGAATCGATCGCTTGGGCGAGAGCCGCCGACGAAGCGGGCTATTTCTGGTACCCTGTTCACGAAGGAAAACGCGCAGGCCGCTGGGGCGTCCGCGCACATTGCCAGGGAAAGGAAACGCGCATGATCGGTCGCTATACTCGTCCGGAAATGGGTCGCATCTGGGAGCTTGAGAACAAGTTCGCCATTTGGAAGGAGATCGAGGTGTTGGCCTGCGAGGCCCAGGCCGAGCTCGGCCAGGCGGGCATCACGCGCGAGGAGGCCCAGTGGATCCGCGATCACGCCGACTTCACCGTAGAGGAGATCGACGAGATCGAGAAAGTGACGAACCACGACGTCATCGCGTTCACCACATGCATGGCGGGCTACATCGACGCCGACATCCCCGAGGGCGAAGACAAGCCGAGCCGCTGGGTGCACTACGGCATGACCTCCTCCGACCTGGGCGACACGGCCCTGTCCTACCAGGTCACGCAGGCTTGCGACATCATCATCGACGACATCAAACGCCTTGGCGAAACCTGCAAGCGTCGCGCCTTCGAGTTCCAGAACACGTTGTGCGTCGGCCGCACCCACGGCATTCACGCCGAACCCATGACCTTCGGCATGAAGTTCGGCAGCTGGGCTTGGGCCCTGAAGCGCGCCCTCACCCGCATGGAGGAGGCCCGCGCTGTGGCCGCCACTGGCGCTATCTCCGGCGCGGTGGGCACTTACTCTTCCATCGACCCCTTCGTGGAGCAGTACGTTTGCGAGAAGCTGGGGCTCACCCCCGACCCGCTGTCCACCCAGGTGCTCGCCCGCGACCGTCACGCCCAGGTGATGGCGGCCCTCGCCGTGACGGCCTCCACCCTGGAATCCATCGCCATGCAGGTGCGCCTGCTTCAGCAGTCCGACGTCATCGAGGCGGAAGAGCCGTTCACCAAGGGCCAGAAGGGCTCTTCGGCCATGCCCCACAAGCGCAACCCCATCACGGCCGAGCGCGTGTGCGGCCTCGCCCGCGTGGTGAAGGCGAACGCCCAGGTGGCCTTCGACGACGTGGCCCTGTGGTTCGAGCGCGACATCTCGCATTCCGGCGCCGAGCGCGTGGTGCTGGCCGACAGCTTCACGGCGTTGGACTACATGTTCGGTAAGATGCAGTGGATGCTCGACGGCTTGCAGACCTATCCGGCCAAGATGGAGCACAACCTGTGGCGTACGAAAGGCCTCATCTTCTCCAGCAAGGTGCTGTTGGCGCTCGTGGACGCCGGCATCTCCCGCGAGGATGCCTACGTCATCGTGCAGCGTAACGCCATGAAGGTGTGGGAAGACATCCAGAACGCCGTTGACGGCCCCACTTACCGCGAACGTTTGGAAGCCGACGACGAGGCCATGGCGCTGCTTTCCCAGGAGAAGCTCGACGAGATCTTCGATCCCTGGGACTTCCTCACCCGCAAGGACGTCGTGTTCGATCGCCTGCAGGAGCTGGAGTTCTAGGGAGTGCACTCGCAGCTGGCAGGAAGATAATCCGGTTGCCGCCGCAGGCAAAGGCTGCGCTACAAGACCGACCCTGTAGCGCAGGCTCCGTCTGCAGCGGCAACCGTCCAATCTGCCTTTGGCCTTCGTGAATCTCGGTTAAATCTATTTGCTCTCGGACTCATCGACAAGGCTAATGAGCTGTTGCTTGGAATGAACGCCCAGTTTCGTGTAGATGCGCTTTGTGTGCGATTGCACCGTGCCGGGGGCAACGAAAAGCTTCTCGCCGGCAATCTTGCTCGAATAGCCGAGGGAAACGTAATAGAGCACTTCCTCTTCCCGCTGGGTAAGGCCGAACTGCCTTGCAAGGAATGCGCAGGCCGTCCGGCGGTTCTCCGCATTGGTGTTGCCGTCTTCCTTCGACTCACGCGGGCCGGCCTTCACCATGAAGAAGGAGAAGATGACTACGATGGCGAGCACGAGCACGGCGGCAATGGCAAGCGAGGCCGATCCGAGGATGGCAGAGGTGTCGAACGCGAAGTTGGTGGTCAAGACAGGAAGCAGCACATAGGAAAACGCCGTTGGTAGCCAGTAAAGTATTAAAAGGTACAGGGAGAAGCTGCGCACAGGGCCCGAGTTCCCCGAGAAGGAGTTCACGGCCAGGGCGACAAGAAGCAGGCCGTCGAACACGCGGGCAAGTGCCAGCACCACGATGGCGGCAAAGGAAAAATCGCCATGCGTGACCGAGAGGAAGCTGACGGCTATCAAGCCGAGGAATAGGAAAACGAAGAGCACATTGCCGAACAGACAGATGATTTGGAGATACTGGTTCGGCTTTGAGGACGCTCCCGCAAGGATCAAGCTGAGAGCGAGCAGGAGCACAAAAGTGATCGTCAAGGACAGCGGGGCATCACCACGGCTCTCAATGGTGGGGTCGGCGACATACAGCAGTCCGTGCAAGAGCACGATGGCGAAGAAGATCACGTAGAAAAATTGCCAGCTGCGATTATAGGCATCGGACAAGGCGGGCTTGGTTGCATCGCGGGCCTTGGCGGGGGGCTCAAGGGCGCCGAAGCCGATTTGAGCCGCCCCGGAAAGCCCCACGCCGCAGATGGCGATGAAAGTGTAGAGCTGTGTGGGAACGAGCTTCGCGAAGGCGGTTAGACTGACGAGCGCCGCAATTAGAATGGTGGTGACGACCGTTTTCAGGTCAGTCTGGCAACTGAGCTCCCCAAGCACCATGAACGTGCGCACGGCAACCCCCGAGAGCCCCACAGCATAGCAAACGGCACCGAGAAGCCCCCAAATCAGAGCGACATCGGCGTCGAATAAAGTCGGGGCAACGAAAATGGCAGCTGTTCCTCCCAGCGCCACGGCGGATAGCGCCACGATGCTGGAGCGCATGGCAAGCCACTGCCCTACCTGTTTCTGGAAGGCGATGCAGCAGGCGAGACACAGGGCGAGAACGGTCGAAAAAAGGGTGAAGACGGCGAAACTGCTTGTTCCGAATACGCCGAAAAGCGTAGTGTGGAAGAAGTTGTGCTGCAGGTAGGGCATGAGGAACAGGAGGCTGAAAAAGCACCAAACGACCTGTCGCTTCTGCTGGGGGGAGAAAGTGCTTTTCGCAACTTCGGTGTTTTCAGAAAATTCACTCTGCGCTGAAGGCATTGAGTTTCCCCTGTTCAAAACGTTGTTTGCCCTGTTTTTGGTCACAGCCCGAAATGCGAGATTTCCAAAATTGTCCAAAAACGGGAGTTTCGCTTCCCTCCGTCTTTTCGCATGATCGGACCTGTGCATGATAACAAATCGTTGCATGCAGTGATTGAGCAGTTTCAGGAGAGGAGATCTTATGGCGGCAAATCAAAGCAGAAGGACGTTCGTGAAGACAGCGGGGACAACGCTTATGGTTGCTGGGCTCGCGGGCATGGGACTTGTGGGCTGCAGCTCGCAAGGTGCCTCCAGTGGCACGGGCAGCACGGGCGACGCGTCCTCCGATGGGTTCGAATGGGATGAAGAGACCGACGTCCTTGTCGTTGGCTCGGGCTTGGCCGGCGTGGCGGCAGCCGTTACCGTGGCAAAGGAAGACCCGAATGCGACATGCCTTCTCATTGAGAAGGGCCAAAGCCCCCTCGGCAATGGAAACAGCCCGTTTTCCACCGGTATCTTCATGTACACGACGGAAGATCGCGAGCAGGATGCGCTCGAGTATCTCAAGGAGCTTCGGGAGAATGAGGAAACCGGGACGCCCGATGATGTGCTCGAGGCATTCGCGAGCGAGATAGTCCATAATCTGGATTGGATCAAAGAGCTGGGCGCCACCGACGCGGATCTTACCATCATCCCCGGCACGGCCGACCTCGTGTGTTTCCCGGAGTACCCCGAACTCGAGCATTCCGCGTCGTGCGATTATGCCGCTTTCGGAGCGGAGGGCAGCAAGTGGGACCATGTCACGAAGTTCATGAACGACGTTCTAAACGACTTGCCTGCCATTACCTTGAAAACCCAATGCCCCCTGACGGCCTTGGTGCAAGATCCTTCCACGAAAACGGTACTCGGCGGCATTTACTCTGACGGAAGCACCGAGGTTCGCGTCAAAGCGAACAAGGGCGTGATCATGACGTGCGGTGGCTTTGAGAGCAATCCCGGCATGATGGCTAATTACTTCTCCGAGCCGACGGTGAAGCCGGTCGCCGCGCAGGAGAACACAGGTGACGGCCATCGCATCTGCACGCTTCTGGGCGCTGCTGAGTGGCATATGAATTCTGGGGCCGGGTTCTGGAACACCATCCGCAAGCTCGATGACTCTGGGTGGGGCAAATACAGCGGAACCGGCAGCATCAATACGGCCCTCGGCATTACCGTAGCGAGTAACGGACGGCGCTTCTACATGGATTGGGATGCGTGTGGCACGATCGATTGGGACCAGTACTATGAGGGCGTGCCGCTGAATGCCTCCGTGGGGTCGCATCACGGCCACATGCAGTTCGGGGGTGATTGGCACCTGCTGCCTATGCCTAAGATCAGCTGGTTCGTGTGCGACCAAGCGGCGATTGACAACGGCGTCTTCGCCCTGCAGGGCGAAGACCCGGTGGCCGAGGGCTTCGGTTACAAGGCCGACACGCTCGAGGAGCTTGCTGCTCAGGCAGATCTTCCTGCCGAGCAGCTCATTGAAACTGTTGACCTTTGGAATTCCTATTGCGAGAACGGGAAGGATCCGGCCTTCTTCCGGCCGCCGAATACACTGACGCCCATTAAGACGGCGCCGTTCTACATCATGATGCAGCAGCCTCAGATGCTGAACACCGACGGCGGCCCCGTTCGCAGCGCGAAGGCCGAGATCATCGACGTCGAAGGCAATCCTATTCCGCACCTCTATTCGGCCGGCGAGTTCGGTTCGGTGTGGTCTAGTCTCTACCAAGGCGGAGGCAACTTGGGCGAGTGTCTTGCTTTCGGTCGCATTGCCGCCAGAAGCGCGCTTGCCAACTAATACTTGCTCTCTACGATGCCCTCCCTGCGCCCCGAGATCTCTGTTAAGGTCTCGGGGCGGTTTGCGCCTCTGCGGAAGGCGCGCGGTGCGTGCGTGGAAGCTGGCTAGTCCTTCGCCGTGTTCAGCAGCATCTGGATGCCCTCGTCGATAATGCTGGAGGTCATGGCGCCCATATAGCCGCCAAGAATATTGCCTTCGGCATCGATCAAGTAGGTCTGCGGGATGGAGCTCACGCCGAAGGCGGTGGCTGCCGAGTTGTTGGCATCGAAATAGCACGGGAAGGTGTAGCCGGCGTCGGCGAGGAAGGCCTTGGCGCTCTGCTCGGTCTCGCCGTTCATGCCGGTCATGTTCACGATGACGAATTCCACATCAGTGCCGTGCTCTTTCCACGCGGTCTGGATGTCGGGCATCTCACTTTGGCAAGGGCCGCACCAGCTGGCCCAGAAGTTCAGCAGCACCGGCTTGCCCTTGAAGTCGGCCAGGGTGAGGGTCGCTCCGTCCGCGTCGGTCATGGTGAAGTCCGGCGCCGGGGTGGTGGCTGCGTTGGCGCCGTTGCCGTCGCCGGTGTCGTCGGCGGCATCTACCTCGGTTTCTTGGACAGCATCGGTACCGGTCACCTCTATCTGCTTGTTGTCGGCCGCTGGCGCGAGAACGCTGTAGGCCACGCCCGCGCCGATGAGCAGCACAGCGAAGACGACGGCGGCCACGATGACGCCCACGTGCTTCTTGCGGTCGGCCTTCTCGCCCTCCGGCGTGGCAGCTGCGGCTTTCTCTTCGGCTTCCAGGGACGCCAAGCGCTCGCCGATGGCCTCGCCCCGCTGCTCGGCCGCTGAGGGCTCAGCTGCTGCGGGGGTCGCACTTGCCGCCGTCTCGGCTGGGGTGCTGCTATCGGTCGGGGCCGCTGTCGTCTCGGCTGGGGCGCCGGCATCGGTCGGCATCTTCTCGTTCTCGCTCATGTTCGAACCTTTCTCCTTCGGGCTGGATTCCGCGGGTTAGCTCAGCAGGCGCAAAAAGCCGCCGAGCAGTCCCGTCGCCATGAGCACGCCCACGGCGACCAGAAACCAGCCGCATACCTTATTAATGATATCGTAATGCTGCTTGATGACGGTGAAAGCGCCCTTCAGCTTGTCGATGAGCACGGCGGCCGCCACAAACGGAATGCCGAGGCCGGCCGAGTAGCACAGAAGCAGAATAACGCCCTGTGCCACCGACGCCTGCTGCGAGGCCAGCATGAGCGCCGAGCCGAGGAACGCCCCCACGCACGGCGTCCATCCGACAGAGAAGATGACGCCGAACAGCACCGAGGAGAAAAATCCCAGCTGGCGCCCTGCCAGCGGGTTCTTCGCGCCGTGGAAGAGGTTGATCTTGATGATGCCGAGGAAGTACAGACCGAATGCGATGACCACCAGACCGCACACCACGTTGACGGCGCTCTGGTACTCGATGAAGAACGCACCTACCGATGAGGCCAAAGCGCCCATGGCGATGAACACGCAGGTAAACCCCAGCACGAACCCAAGGGCATTGCGCAGCACGATGGACGTGCGCACTTCCTCGCCGGCGGCAAAGTAGGTGACATAGATGGGGATCATGGGAAGCAGGCACGGCGACACGAAGGTGATGATGCCCTCCAGAAAGGTGATGAGATAGGTCACAAATCCTCCTCCTGCTTCGCTCGCCGTTTTGCGATGTCTCGCATTATTCCCTATTTGCGAGCGACGTGCCTCCGTCTTCACAGAAAGTGAAGTGACCGTTACGTGCTTCGGCATCGTGCGGTGGCCCGTTGCCGCAAGGCGTTTCTGGCGTTATGCTGGTGGGCGTAAGTGAAATTACGAGTGCGTGCGCGATTGGCTCGAAGGGATTGAGTTGTTCGGAGGGAAGTAGTGTGACTGTTTTGGCTGATTCCATCACGCGCCGTCGTTTTGTGTGGTTGGCGGCTTTGGCCGGCGGAAGCCTGGCGTTGGGCGGCTGCGCGGGCGACGGGTCGAACGGGGCGGACGATTCAGCTGGCGAAGGCGCGGGCGAGAGCCAAGGCCCCGAAGATGCTGCGGCCGCCGCGCGTGCTGCTGCGGACGAGCGCATCGGCGCCATGACGCTCGAGCAGAAGGTGGCCCAGCTGTTTATCGTGACCCCCGAAGCGCTGGTGGAAGGTGTGTCCCAGGTTACCCAGGCGGGGGATATGACCCGCGAGGGTGTTGCGGCCCATCCCGTGGGCGGCATCGTTTACTTCGCCCAGAACCTGCTCGATCCCGAGCAGACGACGACCATGCTCGCGAACGTGAAGCAGTTCTACGCTGACAGCGGCAATGTAGCGCCTTTTGTCGCGGTCGATGAAGAGGGAGGCACGGTGGTGCGCGTCGCCGGCAACGAGGCCTTCGGTGTCCAGGACGTGGGCGACGCTTCTGCTCTCGGCAGCGCTGGCGATACCGAGGCGGCCAAGCGCGCCGCCGAGCAGATCGCCGACTACCTGGCGCCGCTCGGGTTCAACCTGGATCTCGCCCCCGTGGCCGATGTGGTGGATCCCCTGCGCAGCGACACCATGGGCCTGCGTTCGTTCTCGAGCGACGCCGCCGTGGCGGCTGACATGGTGCGGGCCGAGGTGGAGGGCTTCCGCGACAAGAAGATGCTCTGCTGCGCCAAGCACTTCCCGGGCATCGGCGCGGCGGCTGGCGATTCCCACGAGGGCGCCATCACCATCGAAGCGACGAGCGAGGGGTTGGAAACGGTGGATCTCGTGCCCTTCCGCGCGGCCATCGAAGCAGGGGTGCCCATGATCATGGTGGGACATGTGAGCCTGCCGAACATCATCGGCGACAGTACGCCGGCCCCGCTCAGTTCGACCGTTGTCCAGGGCATGCTGCGCGATTCCCTGGGTTACACGGGCATCGTCGTCACCGACTCGCTTTCCATGGGCGCCATCACCAATTACTACACCCCGGCGGAAGCGGCGGTCGCGGCGCTCAAGGCGGGTTGCGACATTCCGCTCATGCCCGAGCGTTTCGACGAGGCCTACCAGGGGGTGTTGGACGCCGTGCAGGCAGGCGAGCTGACTGAAGAGCGCCTCGACGAATCCCTCATCCGCATACTTTCCGCCAAACAGGAGTACTTCGGACTGTAGGGGCGTGTTTTCTCCGTAGGGGCGACCTTGGTCGCCCCTGGGCCGCAATGGCGGCGGGTGCTGGGATTTGAAGACAACGGCGCCTTTTCAATGCAAGGTCGATCCGCTTGCGGAGGGGCGACCAAGGTCGCCCCCTACGGGGTCATAGCGGTTCGCTTACGGGGTTTCGACGGCGAGGCTCTTACGCCGCCGGTTCCCATATGCGGACGAGGCAGTGCTTCTGCTGCTCGCCGCCGATGGGGGTGTAGTCCACGTTGCAGTAGGTGACGGCGCGCGTGCCCATATGCGTGGAAGCGAGGAAATCGTTGTAGTCGCCCGATCCCTCCTCAAGGGGCAGCTTCACATAGCGTCGTCCTGCAAGATCGATGGCCACCACGAAGCTACCGCCGCGCACCATGAGCCAGTTGCCGCACCAGCAGGGCGGGGAAAGCGGGTTCGCTGCGAAATGGAACCAGGGCACGGCGCTGTAGGCCTCGGTGCCGGGGTTGGCGCAGGCGATGGGCAGGTACGGCGCGGCGGCGTCTGCCTCACCCGTCTCGGCAGCGGCTTCCTCCGTGTTGGCTGCCACGAGCGAGGCGGCCTCGGGGGATTCCATGGGCAAGTAGGTGCCCAAATTCGCGATACCCTCGCCGTAGTTGTAAATGCCGTCGAAGGCGAAGCTGAAGCCGGTTTTTCCCCAGCCGCATTCCATCGGCTTCATGGACGAGGGCAGAACGCAGGCGTCGGTAACCTCGCCGGTGGCGGCGTCCAGGTGGGTGAGCTGGTAGTAGGTGCCGCTTGTGCGGGCGCGGGGCGCCAGCGCGAGACTGTCTCCGCAGGAGGTGGGCGCGCAGGCCACGCGTCCCTGAGAGGCATACACTACCTGGGAATCGGTCGTGCCGAAGGCGGCGCGCAAAAGCCGAGAATCTTCCACGCGGGCGTTGCCGTCGAGCTGCGGAAGGCGCTGCCAGAAAGCGTAGCCGGCGGCGACGGCCAAGGTGGGCATCTCCCAGTTCACGTCGCCCTCGTCGAGCAGCTGCGGCTCGCCCAGCGTTGTGCCGGAAAGCGATGCCGCGTACACGCGCCAGACATTGTCCAGGATGTCGGCTTCGGTCCAGACGACGCCGGCGCTGTTCGCGCGCACATCGTAAATCTCGAAACCCTCGGCCTCGCCCACGGCATGCTCGATGATGGTGGTGCACTCGGCTGAGGACAGGTCGAGGAGCCCCACCTCGGCCAGGGGCTTGGCGGTTTCCGTGGGAAGCAGGCAGGCGGCAACGGCGTCGTCGCTGCACCAGACGAGCGTGCCGAAGGGCAGCTTCGCCGAGCCGGCCAGCGTGACGGCGTCCTCATAGTTTTCCATCTCTTCCAAGTCGGTCTGCGCGGTGACGGCGTTTTCGGGCACCTTAAGGGTTTTCAGGGCGTCGTCGTCGCCGGAGCGCCCGGCTGCCCAAGCGGCCCCGCCGCCCACGGCGGCCAGCGCGGCCACGCCCGCCACGCCGTAGAGGAAATGACGGCGCGTCAGCAAGACCTCGTGGCCTCCGGGCAAGGAGAGGGATGTGGGTTGTTTTGTTGCAACGCGCCGCGTGGGCGCGGATCTTCTCTGGGGCATGGGACTATTGTGTCATTTCGCATACGCCTCGGCGACCATACGAAGGCAAACGCTACAATAAACGCAAACACGACTGCTGGGCTGATATATGCGCTGTCAACTGATGAAATCGCAGGTCAGCGCAATGAAGCTTTGGCATCCTAGGAACTGCAAGCGAACATGCAAGGAGAGTATCCCCATGAGCAACGAGACGCGACGCATTCTTCTGGTTGAAGACGAGAAGGCCATCCGCGATGCGGTGACGGCCTATTTGGAGCGCGAGAACTACTGGGTGACCGCCGTCGGCGACGGCCAGGACGCCCTGGAAGAGTTCCAGAAGCATCACTTCGATCTGGTCATTCTGGACCTCATGCTTCCCCGCGTGCCGGGCGAGCGCGTCTGCCGCGTGATCCGCGACACCTCCGATGTGCCGATCATCATGCTGACGGCCAAGGGCGAGGTGGAAGACCGCATCATCGGTCTGGAGCTGGGCGCCGACGACTACCTGGTGAAGCCCTTCAGCCCCCGCGAGCTGGTGGCCCGTTCCCGCGCGCTGCTGCGCCGCGTGCACGCCGATTCCGAGCCCCAGCGCGAGGTGCTCGAGTTCGGCGAGCTGACCATCGATGTGTCCGGCCACAAGGTGCTCGTCTCCGGCGAGGAGATCGATCTCACTGCCAGCGAGTTCAAGCTGCTCACCACGCTGTCCCGCTACCCCGGTCGCGTGTACAGCCGCATGGAGCTCGTCGAGAAGGTGCTCGGCTACGACTTCGAGGGCTACGAGCGCACCATCGACTCCCACGTGAAGAACCTGCGCGCCAAGATCGGCGACAACCCCCGCAACCCGAAGTGGCTCCACACCGTGCATGGCGTGGGCTACCGCTTCGAGGATCCCACCAAGAACGGCCAGTAGCCGCCCCTTTCGCGTCGTTGCCGTCGGGCCCGTTCGGCTCTGGCGTCCCCCGTCCGCTTCGAAGGAGTTCCATGACCGAGACGGAAGCAAAACCGCGCATTCTGGAAACCGCTGAAGAGGTCGCCCCGCCGGCGGCCTCTTCTCCTTCTCCGGAGCGCAAGAAGGAAAAAAAGCACCTGCGCTGGTCGAACCTTTCCTATACGACCCGCGTGACCTTGGCCTTTGCCCTTATTGCCGCCATGACTGCCCTTGTGGCCATCGGCGTGGTTTCCTTCGTGTGGGAGCAGCATTTTCGCACCTACACGGCCGACAACATGCAGACGCTCTGCGAAACCACGGCGAACCGCATCGCGGCCATCTACGAGGAGACCGGCGATTTGTGGAACCCCGAGACCACGCGCCCGGCCGCCCAGGCCACCGAGCTTACGAGTGGCGTCGGCGTGCGGGTGATCGACTTGAAGGGGAGCACCGTTTTCGACTCATCCGTCATCATCGACGAGCAGCAGGGCGATGTGTTCAAGTCCTTCGCGCCGCAGGACACCTCGCAGGTGGCCACGGCCTATATTAAGGTTGATGGTGAGAAGGTGGGCACTGTGCGCCTGTGGGTCTACGGCTCCGAGGCCCTTATGCGCCAGCCCGATCAGGAGTTCCGCGACAATTCATACCAGGCCATGTTCATCGCCGGTGGCGTGGCCATCGTGCTCGCGTCCTGCATCGGCTTTCTCTTCGCGCGCAACTTGGTGTCGCCGATCAACCGCATCATGAAGACGGCCCGGGCCATCGGCGACGGCGACTTGTCGGCTCGCACGCATTTGACCGGCGAGGACGAGGTAGCCCGGCTCGGCGAGACCTTCGACGTCATGGCCGAGTCGGTCGAGAAAGATCGCGACCTGGAGCGGCGCCTGACGACCGACGTCGCCCACGAGTTGCGCACCCCGCTCATGGCCATTCAGGCCACGGTTGAGGCCATGATCGATGGCGTCTACGAGGCCGACGAGGAGCGCCTAGTCACCGTGAATTCCGAGATCCAGCGCCTGTCGCGGCTGGTGAACGCCCTTCTGAAGCTGTCCCGTTTGGAAAACCGCGCCGAGCCCATGAAGGAGGAGGTCGTCAACGTCGGCGAGCTAATCTCCGGCATCGTCGCCACCCACGAGATGTTCGTGTCCGATTCCGGCCTCACCCTGGAATACGACGCCCAGCCCGACGTCATGGTGGTGGGCGACGCCGATATGATCCGCCAGGCCACGGCGAACCTGATTTCCAACGCCGTGCGTTACACGCCGGAGGGCGGCCACATCACGGTGTCGGTGAAGAAGGGCGACATCATGGCCTCCATTGCCGTGCGCGACACCGGCATCGGCCTTTCCAAAGAGGAGGCTCGCATGGTGTTCTCGCGCTTCTGGCGCGCCGATGCCGGCCGCAACCGCGAGAGCGGCGGCCTTGGTGTGGGCCTGGCCGTGGTGAAGGAGATCGTCGACCGCCACGGCGGCTGGGTGCAGGTGGAAGGCGAGAAGGGCAAGGGCGCCTGCTTCACCATCCATATCCCGCTGTATGACGAAGACGCCTCCAAGCACCGCCGCAACTCCAAGAAGCGCACCGGCCACAAAAAGCCCGCGAAAGCGAGCCGATAAAACTCGCTGCTGGCCATTTCTATCCCCGAATCGACGAAGTTTACATAACAACCGTTCATTCGTGGCTGCTTTTCGCCGAGATGGCCTCTTTGGAAGCCATCTCTAGCCGCAAATCGCCGAAGTTTACGTAACAACCGTCGATTTGCGGCTACTTTTTCTGGGGAGGGTGCCGATCAGCACTCTTTAGGGGTACTTTACTGGACGGGGTCCTGCGAGGGTAGGGCCAATAGGGGCGCTTTATCGGACGGGAGTCCTGAGAAGGGATCAACTGCCGTTTTCTGCAGAACTCCGCCTCCGAAGAGCCATAAGGTTTGTCCCGTCGGTTCCGTCCTTTAGGGATGCTGTGCCGTGTGGGGGACGGCGCGGCGCGGGTGTTCTCATTTGTGCCATAATGTCCGGTATGCGAAAAATGCTCGGGCATTTGCGTTCGAACGGCGTCCGCTGGGCGACGATCGAGAGGGGCGGCGCTCGGGCTCATCAAGGAGAAAGGGCGTTCCATGGCGGGAATCGACATCACCCCCGACGCGCAGGGCAAGGTGCGCGATCTGTACGATTTGGGCGACAAGCTGCTGCTTGTGGCCACCGACCGCATTTCGGCCTTCGACTACATTCTGGAGGACGAGATTCCCTATAAGGGTCAGGTGCTCACCCAGCTCTCCAAGTTCTGGTTCGAGCTGCTCGATGGCGTCGTGGAAAACCACCTCATCTCCACCGATGTGGCCGACCTGCCCGACGAGTTTCAGCCCTATGCCGACTATCTACGCGGGCGCTTCATGCTGGTGAAGAAAGCCGACATGTTCCCCGCCGAGTGCATCGTGCGCGGCTATTTGGCTGGCAGCGGCCTGAAGGAGTACAACCGCGAGGGCACCGTCTGCGGCATCGAACTGCCCGAGGGTCTCGTGAACTCCTCGAAGCTGCCCGAGCCCATCTTCACTCCGTCCACCAAAGCCGAGATCGGCGACCACGACGAGAACATCTCGTTCGACCGTCTCGTGGAAATCCTCGGCGAAGAGGATGCTACCGCCCTGCGCGATCTGGCGCTCAAAGTGTACACCACCGCCGCCGATCACGCGGCCGAGCGCGGCGTCATCATCGCCGACACGAAGTTCGAGTTCGGCCGCCTCGGCGACACCATCATTTTGGCTGACGAGGTGCTCACGCCCGACTCCTCACGCTTCTGGCCCGGCGACACCTACGAGGAGGGCAGCGACCAGCCCAGCTTCGACAAGCAGTTCGTCCGCGACTGGCTCACCGCCCATTGGGACAAGACTGGCAACCCGCCGCGTTTGCCCCAGGACATCATCGACGCCACCTCGGCCAAGTACATCCAGGCTTACGAGACCATCACGGGAAAGACGTTTGACCCGGCGACGTTCTAGCATGCAAGAAAAGGTCACGGCAACTGCCGGCGATCTCGCCGCGAAGGAAGGATCGACCAGGGCATTTTTCCTGAAGCGACCTGGAGGAGCCGGGTAAGTTTCGGGCCCGTGACCGCTACCACCCGAATGACCACTTGAAGGAGAACCACAGCAACATGTCCCAGCGCAACCCCATGAACGAGCGGTACACCTCCGAAGACCGCACCGGCGTGACCCGCAAGTCGGCCGCCTCGGCCAAGCCGAAGGCCAAGGCCGCCGCCTCGGTCACCGTGAAGTCGGCGAAGAAGACGCCCGAGCAGCGCAAGGCCGAGGAGAAGGCCGCCCGCAAGGCCGCTGCCGCCAAGCAGCGCGAGGTGGAGCGCAAGTATTACAAGCCCGACACGCCGCGCTACAAGCGTCTGCGCGCCATCTGGTGGGTGCTGCTCATTGCGGCTATCGGCTGCACCACGCTGAGCTTCGTCGGCCAACAGTCGCTGCCGCCGGCGGTGGGCGCGGTCACGCTCATCTTGGCCTACGTGTTCATCATCGCCGCTTTCGTGCTCGATTTTTGGAAGATCAAGAAAGAGCGCGTCGCCTACCAGGAGCGCATGCTGGCGCTTGAGGAGAAGAACGCCAAGGCCGAGAAGCAGGCGCGCCGTGTGCAGCAGGCCAAGCAGGTGAAGGCGAAGGGCTCGGGGAAGAACCAGAACCGCCATGCGGCTCAGAAGAAGGGCGGCGAGGTCGAGGAAGACGCCGACGCCGGTGCCGGAGAGTCCGATGAGGCTCCGGTGAAGCCGGCCCGCCGTGGCCTGTTCGGCAGCGGTTTCCGTCTTTCCAACCGTGAGAAGATGCAAGCCGAGAAGAAGGCTGCGAAGGAAGCTGAAAAAGCCGATTAGAACCCCCATCGTAGGGGCGGACCAAGGTCTGCCCCTACAGAAAAGTTCGAGCGCCCGTCCCTTGAAGAGAGAGGCACATCCATGGTATCTCGCGTCTATGTTGAGAAGAAGCCCGGGTTTGATGGCGAGGCCCGCGCCCTGGCAGCCGAGCTGCGCGACATCGTCGGCATTTCGGGGCTGACCGGCGTGCGCCTGGTGAACCGCTACGACGTGGAAGGCGCGACGGACGAGTTATTCGCCGCCTGCGTGCCCACGGTGTTCTCCGAGCCGCAATCCGACACCGCCACCTTCGAGCTGCCCGAGGCCAACGGCGCGGCGGTGTTCGCCGTGGAGTTTCTGCCCGGCCAGTTCGACCAGCGCGCCGATTCGGCGAGCGAGTGCATCCAGCTCATCAGCCAGGGCGAGCGCCCCGCTGTGCGCTCGGCGGTGGTGTACTACCTGGAAGGCGATCTGACTGAAGACGACGTGGAGGCCGTGAAGCGCTACGTCATCAACCCGGTGGAGGCCCGCGAGGCCTCGCTGGATACGCGCGACACTCTGGCCATGGCCTTCGAGCGCCCGGCCGACGTGGAGGTCATCGAGGGCTTCACTACCTTTGCCGATGACGAGCTGGCCCGTTTCATCGATGAGCGCGGCCTGGCCATGGATCTGGCCGACATCCAGTTCTGCCGCGCGTACTTCGCCGAGGAGGGTCGCGACCCCTCCATCACCGAGATCAAGATGATCGACACCTACTGGTCCGATCACTGCCGCCACACCACCTTCGGCACCGTGCTGAATGAGGTGGAAATCGCCGACGCCAACGTGCAGGCCGCCTTCGACCGCTACTTGGAGCTGCGTCGCGAGCTTGGGCGCGACGAAAAGCCGGTGTGCCTCATGGATATGGGCACCATCGGCGCGAAGTGGCTGAAGAAAGAGGGCATTCTCACCGGGCTCGACGAGTCCGAGGAGATCAACGCCTGCACCATCAAGTGCAAGGTAGATGTCGATGGCGAGGAGCAGGACTGGCTGTACCTCTTTAAGAACGAGACCCACAATCATCCCACCGAGATCGAGCCCTTCGGCGGCGCGGCCACCTGCGTGGGCGGCGCCATCCGCGACCCTCTCTCGGGCCGCTCCTACGTGTACCAGGCCATGCGCGTCACAGGCGCGGCCGATCCCACGGTGCCCGTGGCCGACACCATTCCCGGCAAGCTTCCTCAGCGCAAGCTCGTGACCACGGCGGCGGCCGGCTACTCCTCCTACGGCAACCAGATCGGCCTGGCCACGGGTCAGGTGCACGAGCTGTACCACCCCGGCTACGCCGCCAAGCGCATGGAAATCGGCGCGGTAGTGGGCGCCACGCCGGCCGACCATGTGCGCCGCGAGACCCCGGCGCCGGGCGATGTGGTGGTGCTTCTCGGCGGCCGCACGGGCCGCGACGGCATCGGCGGCGCCACGGGCTCTTCCAAGGCCCATTCCGTGGAGTCGTTGGAAAGCTGCGGGGCCGAGGTGCAGAAGGGTAACGCGCCCGTGGAGCGCAAGATCCAGCGCCTGTTCCGCCGCGGCGACGCGTGCCGCATGATCAAGCGCTGCAACGACTTCGGCGCCGGCGGCGTGTCCGTGGCCATCGGTGAATTGGCCGACGGCCTGGACATCAACCTGGATGCCGTGCCCAAGAAGTACGATGGGCTCGATGGCACGGAGCTCGCCATTTCCGAGTCGCAGGAGCGCATGGCCGTAGCGCTGGCGCCCGAGGACGTGGATGCCTTCATCGCACTCGCCCACGAGGAGAACCTGGAGGCCACGCCGGTGGCCGTGGTTACGGAAGAGCCCCGGGTGCGCATGCATTGGCGCGGCGACACTATCGTGGACGTGAGCCGCGAGTTCCTCGCGAGCAACGGAGCGCCGAAGCATGCGGCGGTGGCCGTACCCGCGCCGGCCGACGAGAGCTTCGCCGAAAGTGCCTGCGACCGCGCCTTCGAGGCGACAAGCGAGCTGACCGACCCCGTGGTGGACGCCGTGTGCGACGCCGACTCGCTGGAGGTGTCCCTCGCGGCGCTCATGGGCGACATCAACCGCGCCTCGAACAAGGGCCTCGTGGAGCGCTTCGACTCCACTATCGGCGCGGCCACGGTGCTCATGCCTTTCGGCGGCGCTCGCCAGCTCACCCCGGCACTCGCCATGGTGGCGAAGCTGCCGGTGCTCGGCGGCAAGACCACCACGGTTTCGGGCCTGTCCTGGGGCTTCAACCCGTACCTTTCGTCCTACGATCCCTACGCCGGCGCCTACATGGCCGTGCTCGACTCCGTGGCGAAGCTCGTGGCTACCGGTTTCGAGCGGGCGAACATGTACCTCACCTTCCAAGAGTACTTCGAGAAGCTGCGCCAGGATCCGGAGCGCTGGGGCAAGCCCATGGCGGCGGTGCTCGGCGCGCTCATGGCCCAGATCGATTTCGGGGTGGGCGCCATCGGCGGCAAGGACTCCATGTCCGGTTCCTTCGAGGATTTGGACGTGCCGCCGACGCTCGTGTCCTTCGCGACGGCTATCGGCAATATCGACCGCATCACCTCACCGGAGCTGAAGGAGGCGGGCGACAACCTCATCTGGGTTTCCTTCGAGGATGCGCTGGCGTCGAGCGTCTGCGCGACCTTCGACGCGGTGGAGCACCTCATCGGTGCGGGTATCGTGCGGGCGTGCGCGAGCGGCGCCTACGGCGGCTTGGCCGAGACGCTGGTGAAGGCGGCTGTGGGCAACGGCCTGGGTATCACCGTAGACGAGGATATCGACATGGGCCAGCTGTTCGAGCCGGCCTACGGCACGTTCGTGATCGAGCTGGCCGTCGGCGAGGATGCCCAGTCCGTCGTCACGCGCTTGGAAGACGCCGGGCTCGATGCCAATGTGGACGTGGTGGCGCTCGGTCAGGTGACCAGCGCTTACGAGCTGACCTGCGACGGCCAGGTGGCCGATCTCGCCGTGGTGCAGGAGGCCTGGGAGCGCGGAGGCGGGCTTGAAAGCGTGTTCCCGTACCGCACCTCGCCGGAAGAGCGCGCAGCGGCCGAGACGGTGCCCGCCATCAGCTTCGAAGGGGAGGCGGCCCCGGCCTACCACGGCCCGGCGCTGCTGGGCGACACCTCCGGCGCCCCGCGCGTGGTCATCCCGGTGTTCCCCGGCAACAACTGCGAGTACGACTCCGCCGCCGCTTTCGAGCGGGCCGGTGCCGTGCCCACCGTGTACGTGGTGAACAATCTGACGCCCGAGGCCGTGGCCGAGTCCACCGCCGAGCTGGCGCGCCTCATCCGCGCGTCCCAGATCGTCATGATTCCCGGCGGCTTCTCCGGCGGCGACGAGCCCGACGGTTCCGCGAAGTTCATCACGGCGTTTTTCCGCGCGCCCGAAGTGACCGAGGCGGTGCGCGACCTTCTGCAGGCGCGCGACGGCCTCATGCTCGGTATCTGCAACGGCTTCCAGGCCCTGGTGAAGCTGGGCCTGGTGCCCTTCGGCGACATCCGTCCGATGGATGCCGACTGCGCCACCCTCACCTTCAACAACATCGGCCGTCACCAGAGCACGCTCGTGCGCACGCGCGTGGCCAGCACGATGTCTCCCTGGATGAGCCGCATGGAAGTGGGGGAGATGCACACGGTGGCCATCAGCCACGGCGAGGGCCGCTTCGTGGCGCCCCCCGCGCTGCTCGACTCCATGATCGCAAACGGGCAGGTCGCCACCCAGTACGTGGACGCCGCGGGGCAGCCTTCCATGGACTTGGCGGTGAACCCCAACGGCTCGGTGCTCGCCATCGAGGGCATCACGAGCCCCGACGGCCGCGTGCTCGGCAAGATGGGTCACACGGAGCGCGCCGGCGCGGGCCTGTACAAGAACGCCTTCGGCAACACCTACCAGCCCCTCTTCGAAGGCGGCGTCGACTACTTCCGCACGAAGTAGTTACTGCCAGAGCCTCACTTCGGGCTCCAACTGCACGCCGGTGGTTTCGTGGACGCGGCGCTGCACCTCGGCGATGAGGGCCAGCACGTCGGCGGCGGTGGCGTCGCCGGTGTTCACGACGAAGCCGGCGTGCTTGGTGGATACTTGCGCGCCGCCGACGCGAAGGCCCTGGCAGCCGGCCTCTTGGATGAGAGCCCCCGCGAAGTGACCCTCGGGGCGCTTGAAGGTGCTGCCGGCGCTCGGCATCTCCAGCGGTTGCTTGCTCTCGCGGCGCTCGCGCAGCTCTTCCATGCGCGCGGCAATGGCGGCAGGGGAGTCAGCGCGCAGCTGCAGCGTGGCCCCGAGCACCACCCAGCTCTCGCGCATCATGCGGCTTTGGCGATAGCCCCACGCGGCTTCCGGCGCTGGCACGTTCGCGACGCGCCACGACCCCTCGCTCGGCACCAGGCAGCGTACTTCCACGGCTACGTCCGAGAACTGGCCCTCGTAGGCGCCGGCGTTCATGATGGCTGCGCCTCCGATGGTGCCGGGAATGCCGCTGGCGAACTCGTAGCCCGCAAGCCCGGCATCCCGCGCTGCGGCGGCCACGGCGGCGTTCGTGGCCCCGGCTGCTGCTCGCACGAGGCCGCCGGGCAGCACCTCCACGGCGGCGAAGTTGTCCGCCAGCAGAAGCGTCACGCCGTCAAGTCCCTCGTCGGGCGCGAGCACATTGGAGCCGAGTCCCAGCACACGCCAGGGAATCCCGGCCGCCTCGCAAGTCGACACCACGCCTGCCACCTCGTCTTCGGAGCGCGGCGTCACGAGCCATTGCGCCGGCCCCCCGATGCGAAATGTCGTATGCTCGGCCAGGGGTTCGCTGGGCCGCACATTCTGCGAACCGACGATATCCTGAAGGCTCTTCTCGAAGCTCGGGGCGCTCACTGTTTGTTCCTCCTCAACTGAGTGACGGCTTAGAGGAGACGGAGGGTGTTCTGACCGAGCGAGTTCCGCAGCGACTGAAACAGCCCAGTGGGCTGTTTCACAAAGCGAGGACTGTCTGAGCGAATCAGAATACCCTGCGGCTCCGACACGCGGGGAGGTGCAACCTCTCCGTTTGCCATAGCGATCGGGTTACCGTTGGTGACCCGCATGGCTCATTGTACTAGAATACGCCCATGACGAAATCGCTGACATATCCGCGCGATCACCAAAACGTCCCCGCCCATCGCCGCTCGCGCCTCGCGCCCGCGTTCGTAACTGCGGCCGTTTCCGCGTCCGTCCTTGCGGATGCTTCCGCGCGCACGAAAGCGGGGCGCTAGGCCATGGCGCGCAGGGTTCCCGAGGTTAAGCCCACCTCGCCGGCGGCGGCCATCGTGCTCGTGCTGCTGTTCATTGTCTGCTTCATTATCGGCCTGTGGGCGCTTATGGCGCTCACGCGCATCGTGCTCGGTTAGGGGCAACGACTATGTGGCAGCGATTCACCCTCTACGACTTGCGCGTTATCGGGCACTACCTGGGAACGCTCCTGTTGTTCTTCGCCGCGCTCATGGCTCTTCCCTTGGCGACGGCGCTGGTCTTTCAGGAATGGGAGCCGGCGGCGCGCTACCTCGCGGCAATCGGCATCACCATGGTCGCGGGCTGCAGTCTGCGCTTTCTGCGCATCGAGCCCGGACGCCTCGATCGCCGCCAGGCGCTGGCGGTGACCGGTTTCGCCTGGGTCGTCCTCGCGCTGTTCGCCTCGTTCCCCTTGTACTTCTCGGGGCATTACATGACCTACCTCGATGCCATCTTCGACGGCGTCTCCGGCCTGACCACCACGGGCGCCTCGCTCATCGTCGATTTGGATCACCTCTCCTACGCCGATAATATGTTCCGCTTCGCTATGCACGCTCTGGGCGGTCTCGGCCTTATCGTGGTGGCGTTGTCCTTCGGGCTTTTCGGCCGCGGCGGCGGCGCATCGCTGTTTTCGTCGGAGGGCCGCAGCGAGCACGTGGTGCCCAACGTGGTGCAGACCACCCAGTTCATTGCTCGCATCACCCTGGTCATCGTCTCCGTCGCCACGGTGATCATCACGGCGTTATGCCTGTTCATGGGCATGGAGCCCACCCGCGCCTTCCTGAACGCGCTGTGGGTGTCTACCTCCGGGTTCGTGACCGGCGGTTTCACGCCCATGCAGCTTTCCATCATGTACTACCATTCCTTCCCCCTTGAGGCGATTCTCATGGTGCTCATGATTTTGGGCTCTATCAGCTTCGTCATTCACGCCGAGGTGTGGAAGGGGCGTCCGCTCCCGTTTTTCCGCGACATCGAGACGAAGACGATGGTGCTTTGGATAGGGGTCATGGCCTTCGTCTTCACGGCCACGCTCGCCCTGTCGCCCTTCGATGACATGCTCGCGCTTTTGCGCCGCGGCCTGTTCATGATCATCTCGGCGTTCACCACGACGGGCTTTCAGGTGGTCACCACCAACCAGATCACCACCGCTTTCAGCAACGGCGCCTTCCTCACCCTGGCGTTCATCATGGCCGTTGGCGGCGCTTCCGGCTCCACGGCCGGCGGCATCAAGTTCTCGCGCATGGGCATCATCTTCAAGTCCATCGTGTCGAACGTGAAGGAGACGCTGGCACCGGATTCGGCTCGCGTCGTCGTTTCCTACAATCACGTGGGCAGGCGCACCTTGACGCCGGAAATTGTGAAAGAGGCCATGACGGTGTTCATCCTGTACGTGATCACCTACGTTATCGGCGCGCTGGTGGGCATTGCGCACGGGTTCGAGGCCATTCCCGCAATCTCCGAGTCGGTGGCCATGACGTCCAACGGCGGCATCATCACGTCGGTGGCGGGGCCCGGCATGGCGGGAACCCTCGAGCTGTTCTACATCTTCCAGATGTGGGCTGGCCGCTTGGAGTTCATGACGCTGTTCGCCCTTATTGTGGAAGTGGTGGCCTCCCTGGTGCCGCGGCCTCGACCGAAGGAGCGCTCATGAGGCGGCGGGGTATCGCGCTTCTGGCGATCGCGCTCGCGGCGGTTCTGGCCGCGCCGGGTCCTGTGGCTTGGGCGACGGGGGCTGCCAACGGCGACGCGGCGGCTTCCTCTGATGGCGGTGTGACCAACGAGGATGTGCCGACGGACGACACGGGCGTCGTAGAGGCCGGCGAAGACGCTGGGAACGAAGGTGCTGGAAGCGAAGGCGCGGACGGCGGCGCGGTGCAAGGCGGAGGCGCCGAGGGCGAAGGAGCGAGCGGCGGCGCGACCGAGGGCGAAAACGGGGCCGATGGCGAGGACGGCCAGGCCGTCGACAAGCCCGCGCGCCCGAAGCTTCCCGACCCGGTCTTCGGCGAGGACGTGAACGAGGACAACCTCGTGAACCCCCAGCAGAAGCCTGATAGCTCCTTCATCTACGATACGTCCATCTCCGCCTTGCAGGGGGCCGACTCCTACCTGAACGACCAGACCGTGCAGGTGACGGGCGAGGTGATCGGCGATCGCATTCGCGCCGAGTTCGACCCCGGCTACAGCTGGATC
The DNA here is from genome assembly GCF_000478885.1 of Adlercreutzia equolifaciens DSM 19450. NCBI lineage: Bacteria > Bacillati > Actinomycetota > Coriobacteriia > Eggerthellales > Eggerthellaceae > Adlercreutzia > Adlercreutzia equolifaciens. The sequence continues at coordinate 2,519,027 of NC_022567.1, read as the reverse complement.
GTCCTGCAGGGCTCCGATAGGGTTCATTCCGAAATCCCCGTGTTCATGGATACGGAGTCCACCGAGATCATCGACACCTACGGCGCCTACGGCCGCAAGGGCACCACGCTGCAGGTGCGCGGTACCTTCCATCTGATCTGCCCGGAGCACGAGGGTTTGACCGACTTGCACGCAGATACGGTCACCTTCGTCGAGAAAGGCTCGGTTACCGAACAGCCCTTCGACATCGGCGCGTTTCTGCCGGGGCTTATGCTGGTTGCCATCGGCTTCATCATGCTCATCGTGTTCCACCAGATGAGGGAGGGGCAGCGCTGATGGCTGAGGCGCGCTATCGCGGCGAAGTGGTGAAGCTGGACCGGGGGTACCCGCTCGTGCGTTTGGAAGACGGCGAGCTTCTGCGCTGCGAGCACGCGACGGCCCTGGTGAAGGGGGAGCGCCGACGGGCCGTTATCGGGGATGTTGTGGAAGTGGCGGTGCCCCCGGCTCACGACAAGGGCGTCATCGAGGCCATAGCGCCGCGCACCCGCGAGTTCGTGCGCAAGGATCCCACCGAGCGCGCCGTGCCCCAGGTGCTCGCCGCCAACTTCGAGCGCGTGATTGTGGCCCAACCCGTGGGCGAGGTGAACCTGCGGCGCCTCGAGCGCGAGCTGGTACTGGCCTTCGAGACGGGGGCCGAGGTGACCGTCGTGCTCACCAAGGCCGACCTGGCCGATGACGCCGCCACCCGGGCCACGGTGGAGGCTGTGCGGGCCCTGGCCGCCTCGGCGGCCGACGTGCTCGTCGTGTCCGAGGACGACCCGGCATCGGTGGAGGCCGTGCGCGCGCTTCTGGCGCCGGGCACCACCACGGTGCTCATCGGGCGCTCGGGGGTGGGGAAGTCCAGTCTGGTGAACATGCTGGTGGGCGCCGAGGTTTTAAGCGTCGGTGCGGTTCGCGAGGGGGATGGCAAGGGCCGCCACACCACGGTGAGCCGCGAGATTGTGGAGGTGCCCGGTGCCGGTCGCATCGTGGACATGCCGGGCGTGCGGGGCTTGGGGCTGTGGGACGCCGAAGAGGGCATCGGCGCCGCCTTCCCCGATGTGGAGGCGCTGGCCGCGCAGTGCCGCTTCCGCGACTGCACTCACCACGGGGAGCCCGGCTGCGCGGTGCGCGCGGCCGTGGAATCCGGCGAGCTGACGCCGGAGCGCTACGGGTCCTACCAGGCCCTTCAGCAGGAGATGGCCGCCATGCGCGACCGTCGCGAAGAGGCGCGCCGTATGAACAAGGAAAAGGTGAGCGACACCAAGCGGCGCCGCGCAGGTGCGCCCAAGGGCAAGCGTCGGCGGTGATAGCAAGGCGCCATCGTGACAACGCCCCGTGTAAGCGCAGAATGTCGATGAGGATGCAGACTCGTTCCATTCATGACATTTTGCCTACCGAGATTGCCGTCGGATGCAGACGCGCTAAAATGATGTGACACTCTTCGACTGAACTCGAAAGGACCTCCATGAATCCCGTCGTCGTCATTCCCACGTTCATCTACCCTCGCCGCCATCGCGGAGGGGCCGATGTGGTGAGCACCTACGACCACCCTACCGCCCCCAACCAAGAAGGGGAGCTCGGCCGTTGCCTGGAGTCGCTGGCGAAGGTGGAGGGCCTGAGACTCGTGGTCATCCTCGTGTCCGCCGACGTGTCGTTGGAAGTGCAGGCGGCCGAGAAGGTGCAGGCCATCGCCAACCGCCACTCGGACGTGACCACGCTCGTCATCGGCGCGGCGGAGCTGGCGCTTATCGAGCAGCGCATGGCCCAGCAGAACATCGAACGCCTTTCCAAGGAAATCGGCCTGCAAGGTTACGGCGCCATCCGGAACTTGGGGTTGCTCGTGGCCAACGTGCTCGGCTTCGATGCCGTGGTGTTTTTGGACGATGACGAGGTGATCGACGATCCGAAATTCCTAGAGAAGGCCATGTACGGCCTCGGGAAGCTCACGCGCCAGGGCGTGCCCATCGTGGCGAAGACGGGGTACTATTTGAACGACCAGGACTCCTACCTCTCGAAATGGGAGGACAAGTGGTACAACCGCTTCTGGCAGCAGGGCCGCGCTTTCAACGAGTGGATCACCAAGGCCATGCGCGGCCCGCGCCTGTCGCGCTCGAACCATGTGTGCGGCGGCTGCTTGGCCGTCCACAAGGAGGCGTTCCGGCGCCTCGCCTTCGACCCGTGGATCACCCGCGGCGAGGACTTGGACTACATGCTCGATCTGCGCATGTACGGCTCGGATATCTGGTTCGACAACCAGTGGGTGCTGCGTCACCTGCCCCCGCGCACCGCAAGCGAGGGCACGCGTTTCCGCCAGGACATCTTCCGGTGGCTCTACGAGTACCGCAAGCTGGAATACTCCCGAGCGCTCATCGACCTTCAGCAGGTGAAGCCGGCCTCGCTCGAGCCCTACCCGGGGCCGTTTTTGGAGCCGGGTCTTCTGCGCCGCATTCGGCTCACGGCATGGATGCGCAGCTTCGGACGCCCCGACAAGAAGGCCTACCGCTTGGCCGCCAAGGCCGCCACGGGTGCGGCTTCGGCCTACGCCGAGGCCAACTGCGCGAAATACTTCGAGTTCCAGTACGTCTGGCCCGAGGCCATGAATCGTTTGGAAAGCGACCAGCTGCTCTCCGAGGCGCTGGTGCGCTCGGCCATGCTGCGCGCCCAGGATGTGGCGGCCGCGGCCCCGACCCCGGCGGCTGCGGCGGCTGCGGACGTCCCGACGGGCGCCCCGGCTGCTGCGGACGTCGCGGCGGAGGTCGTCGCAGGCGAGGCTGCTGGTGTGACTCCTGCGGCCGCCGCGGCCCGCGCGAGCGCCCCGGCCCCCGCGAGCGTTCCGGCGCCCCGGCCCGTGCCGCGCACGAACATCGACGCCGGCATGACCACCCAGATCCGTCTGGATATGGAGGACTAGCACCGTGGAGGCGATGGTTCCGCTGTTCCTCGTGTCACTGGTCGTCGGTCTTGCGGTCGGCGTTTTGGCAGGACTGCTCGGCATCGGCGGCGGCATGCTGCTCGTGCCGGCGTTCAAGCTCGGCTATGCCATGGACTCGCTCATGTGCACGGCCACCTCGCTGTTCACGATTATCCCGACGTCGGTTTCGGGCGCGATTTCCCATATTCGCAACAAGACGTGCCTGCCGAAGCTCGGCGTGGCCGCGGGCCTCGGGGGCGCCTGCCTGTCGCCTTTAGGGGTGTGGCTCGCCACTCTCTCGCCGGACTGGGCCGTCATGGGAGCGGCGGCGCTCATCATCGCCTACTCTTCCGTTACGATGTTCCGCAAAGCGCTGAAGGCTCCGAAGGTACCTCGGGGCGCTGGGGCCGGTGCCGCGGATGCGGCGGCAAAGGAAGCTGCTGCCGAGGATCGTGCCGCCGCCATCGAACGAGCGCATGCGGAGGCCCCGACGATCGGTTGGCGCGAGGCGGGCATCGGGGCTGCTATCGGACTTTTCGCCGGTCTCGCCTCGGGTTACGTGGGCGTGGGCGGCGGTTTTATCATGGTGCCGCTTATGATGTCCATCCTGCATGTTCCCATGAAGCTCACCTCGGGCACGTCGCTTATCGCCGTCATGATCCTCGCCGTGCCGGGCACGGTGACCCAAGCGCTGCTCGGCAACATCAACTGGATCGCCGGCATCGCCGTGGCCTGCGGCTCCATCCCCGGAGCAACCCTGGGTGCGAAGCTCATCCCGAAGGTGCCCGAGCGCCAGCTGCGCTTCCTGTTTGCCGGCTTCCTCGTGGTGGCCGCCGTCCTGCTCGTCGTGAACCAGCTAGGGGTTTGGGGCTAGGTCGTTTCCCTGGCGTTCCTAAGTTTGTTATACTGGCGTCAATTATGGCGGCGATCAGGGGGTACGATTATGGCGAAGCGCGAATCGGGTACGGTGTCCACGCGGGGCATCGGGGTGCCCAAGTTCAACCAGGAAATGCTCGCGGCCACCATTGCCGCCCTGGCGGGCATCACGCTCGTGTGGACGTTCTCGCAGCCGGAGTTCCCCGTGCCCGTGCTCATAGCGGCCGGCGCCGTGTTCACCGTTTCTATCGTCATGGTCATCCGGCTCATGATGGATCCGGATTCCGTGCGCGCCCTGCAATCCGATGCCATGCTGCAACTGGCCTCGTCCATGATCGACGCTATGGGCGACGGGCTCACCGAGGAGGCCTCCCAAGAGGTGTGCGAGCTTCTGCTTCCGAACACCTCGGCCATCGCGGTCGCCCTCACCAACTGCGAGAGCGTGCTCGGCTATGCCGGCTACCAGGAGGCCCACAACCCGGCGGGCATCGCCATCCGCACGAGCGCCACCCACGAGTGCATTCGCCGGGGGAAGACGCTCGTGCTGCTGACGCCCGAGGAGATTGGGCTGCCGGCGCCTATCGAGCAGAACCGTATCAAGGCTGCCATCGTGGAGCCCCTGTTCGTCGGCGGTCGGGTGGAGGGGACGCTCAAGTTCTACTACCGTGACCCGCGCAAAATCACCGAGACCCAGCGCTCTATCGCCCACGGTTTCGCCCAGCTGCTCGCCACCCAGATGGCCGCCGTGGAAATGGAGACTCAGCGCAAGTTGGCCGCCTCCATGGAGCTGAAGATGCTGCAGACGCAGATCAACCCCCACTTCCTGTTCAACACCATCAACACCATCGCCTCGTTTATCCGCACCGATCCCATGAAGGCCCGCACGCTTCTGCGGGAATTCGCCGTGTTCTATCGGCGCACCCTGGAGGACTCCACCGAGCGCATCTCGCTGGCTCGCGAGCTTGACCAGGTGCAGCGCTACTTCAACTTCGAGCTGGCCCGCTTCGGCGATGCGCGCCTTGCCTTCGAGGTGAACGCGAGCCCCGCGCTGCTGGACATGATGGTGCCGCCATTTCTGGTGCAGCCGCTCGTGGAGAACGCCATCAAGCACGCCATGCCCTCGGAGGGCAAGCTCACCATTACGGTGAGGGCCGACGCCGATGGCGACGACGTGGTCATCGTGGTGAGCGATGACGGCGTGGGCATGACTGAGGAGACTTGCGCGAACATCACGCAGGTGGAGTCGTCCACCGGTCTCGGCATTGCCGTGAAGAACGTGCACGACCGCATGATCGGTTTCTTCGGCCCCGATGCGCAGATGGTGTACACGAGCGTGCTGGGGGAGGGCACCCAGGTGACGCTGCGCTGCCCCGGCTGCGCCAAGGCGCCGGCGTCTGCGGCGGCATCGGCGGAGGCGCTCGCAGCGTCATTGGACGAGGTGGCCGGGGAAGCGGCGGAAAGCGCGGAGAAGGCGGCGCGCAACAACGCCACCATGGCCGAGCTGACTGAGCTTGTGGCTCAGGTATCGGAATAAAGCCCGATCTCGGGTGATCTCGGGTGATCCCAGGCCGATCCCAGCAGGTAAATCGCCTATTTTCGTATCGACAATAGGGGCGCGGTCGTTTATCATCCCAGTCATCAACTATTCGTCTTCTGGGGAAGGGCGCGCCCGTGTTCGAGTTTCTATCTTCGCCGTTCGGCCTGGTGGCTGTAGGCCTCGGTGTGCTGGCGGTGGCCGTGCTCGCCCTTTGCTTGTGGATCACGACTCTCGACCGTCGTATGCGCGGCATGGCCGACGGTCTGGAAACCGAGCGTCGCAAGGTGGCCGAACTGCAGATGGTCATCGGGCGCCGCGCCAACGCGGCCCGCAGCTACGGAAACCGGGGGAGGGCGGCAGCGCCCGCTCCCGCCCCGGCGCTCGTCGCTGCTGCCCCGGCCGCTCCTGCTGGTGCGCCCATGTCCGCACGTGGTGCGGGAGCTCCGGTGCCGATGGGGGCATCGGGCGGCACGGCCGTGCCCCCGCGGGGGTCCGTGCCGGCTTCCGCGGGCGCCCCTGCGGGCGCGGTGCCCCGAGGACGTGGGTCGCGCCCCGCCCCGGCTGGCAGCGGGTGGACGCCCAGCAGCATTCCGATGCCGGCGCAGTCGGAGGTGGACGCCTGGGTGCAGGGCGCACCGGCGGTGCAGCAGTCCATCGTGGTGCCCGATCGCAAGATGTCGCGCAAGGCTCGTCGCGAGGCGGAGCGCGCCTTTGCCGCTCGCGCGGCCGCCGAGTTGGAGGCTCGCCAGGCTCGCCGAGCCCAGGAGGCCGCTGCGGCCCAGCGCTCTTTCGGAGCGGCGCCGGCCCGCGCCGCTGCTCCTGCGCACCCCGCCGCAGCCGCCCGTCCTGCTGCGGGCGTTCCCGCCCAGGCCCAGGGCTTCGCCCCGGTGCAGCCCGCTTACGGCGCGCCTTCCGGTGCCCGCGCCCGCCACGCGCGCTAGGGGCCTTTCCGCCACGCGCGTCGGGGGTTTCCCGTTGCGCAATGTCCCTTCCAGCCTGAAAAGGCCCGCGCCGAGGATGCTCTTGGCGCGGGCCTTCTTGCGATACGGCTGATGCGCTGGGGCTTTCTACCCCTTGTAGGCTTCCTGGAACCGCGCGACGTCGCGCTCGTAAATGACGAGCGTCGAGTCGGGCTCCTCCAGATAGAACGGCACGCCGGCCAATTTCGGATGGTTCACGAGGGCCGCCAGCGCGTCGAAGCCGATCTTTCCCTCGCCGATGCGCGCGTGGCGATCCACGTGGCTGCCGCGCTCGTGGGTGGCGTCGTTCAAGTGCACGGCCTTCAGCTTGTCCAGGCCGATGGTGCGGTCGAACTCCTCCAGCACGCCGTCGAGGTCGCCTACGATGTCGTAGCCTTCGGCCCACACGCCGGCGCAGTCGAAGCACACGCCCACGTGTTCCGGATGGTCTACCTTGGCGATGATCGCGGCTAGCTGCTCGAAGCTCGTGCCCACCTGGGTGCCCTCGCCGGCCATGGTGTCCAGCAGCACGCAGGTCTTCATGGACGGCGTGATGATCTTGTTCAGGGCGTCGGCCACGTCGGCCAGCCCCTCTTCCACGCTGATGTCAAGGCGGCTGCCTGGGCGGATGAGGTACAGCGAGCCGTCCACCTCGGCCAGGCGCGCGAGATCTTCCGAGTACACCATGAGGGCGAAGTCGCGCTCGTTCATCTTGTCCGTGGCCGGGTCGGCATCGTAGGGGGCGTAGGCCAGCGCGTCGTGGATGCCGTGCTCCTTCGCGAAGGCGAGGTAGGCGGCGACGTCCTTCTCGTCGAGGGCCGCCTGCTCGCTGCCGCGGGGGCTGCGGGTGAAGTACTGGAAGGTGTTCGCGTTGATGGACGCCGCCTCTTTGGCCATCTCCAGATAGCCGCGGCGCTTCGAGAGATGGCAACCAATGGTCAGCATGATGAGTCCTTTCGACAAAGAATTCTTGAAATTTGGTCACAAAATCGAGTTCTGGGTTTTGTAAGCCAGAAAATCATAGCTCTGGTGTTGGCGGGTATCCCCAATGCGTGCATTTGTTCAGTATTTCGTTGAGTTTCGGGCAATATCGGGTGATTTGGGTGCGTGGAAAAACCCAGGACTCGATTTTGTGACCAAAAGTGGAGAAATCTTTGCATGGCGACCCTTGCATAGTGGCCCCAGCATGACGGCCCTTGCGGGCGCGCTTTGCGCGGGCGCTTTGGCGCCGTCGTGGCAGCCGAACATCTGACGGGGAGATGCTTGCTGCGAAACCGCCATCGCGCAGAGAGTGCTGCAATGGTAGAATTGCGCTACCTCGAAAACACTCCTGAAACGTACCCAAGAGAGGTTTTGCCCCTATGGCACGATCCCCGCTCATACTCGACCGCTACCGCGTCATCGACCAGGCCGGCTCTGGCGGCTATGGCACGGTGGTGCACGCTTTCGACACGCATCTCAAGCGCGATGTGGCCATCAAGTGCATCGAGCTTTCCGAGGACGAGCTGGCCGCTGCTCGCCTCGAGGCCTTGGAGGCGCGCATGGCGGCGGATTTGGAAGAGGTAGAGGCGGGGGCATCGGGCGCCGAGACGGGGGTCGCTGGCCGGAATGCGGGTCCGGGCGCAGTCTCGGTCGCCGGTGCAGCCTCGAGCACTGGTGCAGCCTCGGGCGCCGCTGCGGGCGATCCTGCTGGCAGCTCGTCGGCGGATGCCTTCCCCGCCGACCCCGATTTCCTGGCGGCCCGCGACGAGCGCCGTCGGCGCCGATCCGCGACGGCGGCTGCTTCACGGCGTGTCGCCTCCGAGGAGGTGCCGCCCTGGGAAGAGTGGGACGATGCCGCCGCCGAAGAAGACGTGGAAGGCGAAGGGGAGTGGGAGGACTCCCTCATTCCCTGGAACGCCTCCACGACCGACTTTGCCGGTCGGCGGCGCGGGCCGGCGCGCCTCACGGGTCGGGTGAGCCGCAAGACGCGCCACGCTCCCGAGGTGCCCTACGAACCCCAGACCGTGGTAGAAGAGGCACCCGATGCCACTGACGCGACCGCCGACGCGGAATCGGTGGACGTGCGCCATCTGCGCGGCGTGCGTGCCTCGCGGGTCATCGCTGAAGAGCCCGAGTCCGATGCCGAAGACGAGCTGGATCTGTTCGAGCACATCCCCGGCCTGGAAGAGGCTCGCTCCGTCGCGAAGCTGTCCGATACGAATATCGTCACCGTGTACGACTGCGCCGTGGAGGGCAGCAGCGCCTACGTGATCATGGAATACGTCGAGGGAAAGACGCTCGCGCAAATCATCGACGAGGTGGACGACGATATCACGCTGGATGTGGTGGCCGCCGTGTTTTCGGCCGTCTCCCATGCCCTGGAGGTGGCCCACGGCGAGCACACCCTGCATCTGGATATCAAGCCGGAAAACGTCATCGTGAACGGCAAGGGCCAGGCCAAGGTGGCCGATTTCGGCCTGGCCGCCCTCATGGACGCCACGGGATCGGGCACCACGGGCGGTGGCACCATCGGCTACATGCCTTTGGAGCAGATGCGCCAGGAGCCGCTCGATGTACGCACCGACGAGTGGGCCCTGGCGAGCCTCACCTACGAGATGCTCACCGGCTCGAACCCGTTTTTCGCCGATGATCTGGACGCGGCGGAGGAGGCCATCGAAGAGGCGGAGCTCGTGCTGCCGTCGCTGTGCTGGGACGAGCTGGACGCCGAGGCCGACGAGGTCATGTTCGCCGCTCTCGACCCCGACATGGACGAGCGCTACGAGGATGTCGCCGCCTTTGCGGCCGCGCTTTCGCCCTATCTGGGCAACGCCAAGAAGGGCAAGCGGGTGCTCGCCGACATCGTGAATGGGAAGATGGAAGAGCCGGCTGCCGAGGAGCCGGAGCGCGTTTGGGAGCCGCTGCCCCCGCTCGTCGACCGCCTGGGGCTGCGCGGCGCCGCCATTGTGGGGCGCATCGTGGCCGCTGCGGCTGTGGCGTTGCTGGCGGCGGCGGGCATGGCGAACCTGCACCTTACTCCGGGTTCTGCCATGGGACTCGCCACCGACGCCCCCATTGCCTACGGGGTGGTGATCGCCGTATGTGCTTTAGTGACTGCCATCAGGCCTTCCATCGGTGTCCTGTTTGGCTACGGGGCCTTTGTGGTGGGGCTTGCCGGCGCGGGCGCCTGGGTGCCGGCGGTGCTGCTCACCGCGGCTACGGGCGCGTGGTGGTACTTTGTCGGGCGCCGCGGCACCGCCCAGACGGTCTCGGCGCTCATGCAGCCGCTGTTCGGCTCCGTGGGTTTCGCGGCGGCCTCGCCGGTGACGTGCGGCGTGCTGCTGCCGGTGCTGCAATCGGTCATCACGGCGGCCTTCGCCTTCGCGAGCGCCCTCATCATGGCCGGCTGCGGCTCGGTCGACATCACGAACTGGGACGCGGTCATGCACCTCGGCTTCTCGAGCAACCCGGCGGCAGGGTGCCTGGCGGTGGCGTCGCAGCCGGCCACCTGGGTCGTGGGCGCAAGCTGGATCGCCGCTGCGGGCCTTTACAGCCTCTTGTGCGTGCGCGGCACCCGTGCCTTCGACATCGCCGGTTCGGTGGTGGCGGCCGCGGTGCTCATGCTCGGTGCGTGCGCGGCGGCCTATCTCGCTTCCTTCGGCGGCTCGTGGCTGCCCGCTCCGGCGGCGCTGCTCGGAGCGCTGGTGCCCGGCGTTCTCGGCATCTTGGCCGCGGTTATGAGCATTCCCGATCGCGCCCGCTGGGCCGAAGAAGAATGGTATGTGGAAGAAGAGAAGTAGACCACTTCCCTGCAGGTCATAGTATACTGACAGCACCAATGACGAACCCACCTGCCGCGGCGCGAGCGGCGTAGGCGAAGAAGGCGAGATAGCGACCTATGAACATCGAAGAGCTGTACCATTTTCTGTTCGAGACCATGCCCGGCATCGGCATTCTGGTCGGTGGCGGTCTTGTGATCAGCATCATCGTGTGCTTCATTCTGGAGCGCAAGACGCGCAAGCAGTTCAAGAACCACGAGAAGACCGAGGACGACTGGTCGCTGTTCGATGACGACGAGGACGAAAGCGAATAGCTTCGCCCCGGCCGCGCGAAAACCCTCAGCCTGACTTCTGCCCGCCTGCGCCCGCCGCACCCGAAGACTTCCCGCCCGCGTCAGCGGGCGGTGCTATACTGGGCCGCATTGAAAACCGCCGGACTGCCGGCGCCTAAGGCAACCGATCATTGTGAAAGTGAGCCGCCCCATGTTGGACATCAAGTACGTACGCGAGCACCTCGACGAGGTTGCCGAGACGATGAAGAACCGCCACGCCTCCTTCGACCCGGAGCAGTTCACCGCCCTTGATGTGCAGCGCCGCGAGGTCATCGCCGAGGAGGAGGCCCTGCAGGCCGAGCGCAACAAGCTTTCGAAGGAGATCGGCGCGCTCATGGGCCAGGGCAAGACCGACGAGGCCAACGCCACCAAGGAGACCGTCCGCCAGATCAACGAGAAGCTCACCGCTCTGGGCGATGCCCGCGCCGAGGCCGAGGCCGCCATGGACGCGCTCATGCTCTCCATTCCGAACATGGTGGACGCCACCACGCCGGTGGGCGAGGACGAGAACGACAATCCCGAGGTGCGCCGCTGGGGCACGCCCCGCGATTTCGCCGCCGAGGGCTTCGAACCGCAGGCCCATTGGGATTTGGGGCCGGCCCTGAACATCATCGATTTCGAGCGCGGCGTGAAGCTGGCCGAGAGCCGCTTCTACGTGCTCGGCGGCGCCGGCGCCCGTCTCGAGCGCGCGCTCATCGCCTTCATGTTGGATCAGCACACCTCCCGCGGCTACAAGGAGTGGTGGGTGCCGGCGCTCGCCAACGCCGCCACGCTCACGGGCACGGGCCAGCTGCCGAAGTTCGAGGAGGACCTCTTCCACACCACCGAGGGCCTCTACCTCATTCCCACGGCCGAGGTGCAGCTGACGAATCTGCACGCCGGGGAAGTGCTCGACGCCGATTCGTTGCCGCTGCACTACTGCGCCTTCACCCCGTGCTTCCGCGAGGAGGCGGGCAGCGCCGGTCGCGATACCCGCGGCATCATTCGCGTGCACCAGTTCTCCAAGGTGGAGATGGTGAAGTTCGCCACACCTGAGACCGGTTTCGACGAGCTGGAATCCATGGTGGAAGACGCCGAGAACATCCTGCAGCAGCTGAAGCTGCCCTATCGCGTTATCAGCCTGTGCACCGGCGACATCGGGTTCTCCTCCGCGAAGACCTACGACGTGGAAGTGTGGCTGCCCAGCTACGGCGCCTACAAGGAGATCTCCTCCTGCAGCTGCTGCACCGATTTCCAGGCCCGTCGCGCCAACATCAAGTACCGCGACCCGGCCAACTTCAAGGGTAGCCGCTTCGTGTACACCCTGAACGGGTCGGGCCTGGCCGTGGGCCGCACCATGGCCGCCGTCATCGAGAACTACCAGAATCCCGACGGTACCATCACGGTGCCCGAGGTGCTCGTTCCCTATATGGGCGGCAAGACGGTGATCGGGCCGGAAGAGGTCTAAAGAGCCATGGAAGAGCAGTCGCCGGCGGCGGCCGCGCCGACCGGTTCCGGCGGCCGGCCGCCTGCCGAGGGTCGTCTCCGCTCCGCTGCGACGACAGCCGCCACGGCGACGGCGCAGAAGCCGTCGTCTCGTCGCGCGGCGTCGTCCGGTGAAGGCGATGGCGGCCGCGAAGTGCGGAGGGGGAGGGGAGGCCGTTCGAACACTGCGCCTTCTCGCAAACGCCGCCATCCGGTGCGGGTGGCGGTGGTGTCCGTAGTTGTCGTTGTCGTTTTGCTCGTCGGTGCGGCGGCGGGCGGATTCGCGTGGCTCCACTGGTTCTCCGAGGACGATGCGGCCGATTTCGCGGGCACCTGGTATTTGGCCGGCACGGCTACGCCCATCACCATCACCGAGGATCGCATCCAGCTGACCGATGATGTGTCCTACCGTTATGCGCTGAACGACCAGGACAAAACCTTCGAGCTATCCTTCGGCAACTTGAAGGGCGGCGGCCGCTACCGGTTCTCGCTCGATCGCAACCAGCTGGCCCTGGTGGACGGCGACTTCTCCGGCGCCGACACCTTGGGCGACGATATCGCCTGGACGCTGCGCGCGCTGGCCGAGGGCGCCCAGGGGCGCGTGCTGGCTCCGGAGGAGGCGGCCCGGGGCGTCACGCTGCTTTCCCGCACGCCCACGGGGACGCCGTCGCTTCCCGAGGCGGCTGACACGCCCGAGGCCCCGGCTGGCGAAGACGCCAAGGCCGACACCGGTGATGGCTCGAAATCCGGCAACGACGACGGCGGCGCAGAGCCCGACAAGGCCGATGCCATCTCGGCCCCCGGCACCTCGGACAAAGCTGACGACCGTGCCTAGGCTCGCCGTCGAGCGCATTGCCTTCGAGCGCGATCGCATGGCCCTGCTCGTGCGCGTGCCCGAGGGCGCGGACGCCTCTTTGGGCGCGTGCGGCGCCGATCGGCTGCTTGCCGCGCGCCCCTCCCTCGCCTTCCACACCTGCTTGAATGACGAGGACGCCCCCTTTGCCGAGGTGCTCGCCCGCACGTCGCTGCCCCATGCGCTGGAGCATCTGGTCATCGATTTGCAGGCTGCGAACCCCGCTTGCGCCTCCGATGCCACGTTTGTAGGTACGACGGAATGGCTCTCGAAGCGGGACGGTTTGGCCCGTGTTACAGTAAACTTTACCGATGACCTCATCGCATTGGGCGCCCTGAAGGACGCCTTGGCGCTTCTGGAAGGGACGGTTGAATAAGATGTCGTCAGCTCACATCACCTTCGACACCACCGGCGACAAGATCGCCCGACGCGTGCGCAAGATGCGCCCGTCGGCCGTGCGCAACCTGTTCGCCGCCGCTACGCGCGACGATGTAATCTCGCTGTCGGGCGGCATGCCCGCTGTGTCGCTTCTGCCCGAGGAGGACATTCGCCGCGCCACGCTGGCCGCCATTGAGAGCCCCGAGGCCCGCGCGGTATCGCTGCAGTACGGCCCCACCGACGGGCTCGCCGGGCTGCGCGCCGTGCTCGCCGATATGATGCGCGATCTGGGCATCCGCGTGAAGGCCGACCAGGTGCTTGTCACCACGGGCGCCCAGCAGGCCCTAACACTCATCGCCGAGGCTTTCATCGACCCCGACGACATCATCATTACCGAGGGCCCCACCTATCTGGGGGCGCTGCAGGCCTTCTCCGCCTTCGAGCCCGATGTGCGTGCGATCCCCTTCGACGAGGACGGCATGCGCATGGATCTTCTGGAGGAGGAACTCAAGCGCATCGGCAAGGACAATCCGCGTTTGAAGTTCTGCTACACCATCCCGAATTTCCAGAACCCCGGCGGCGTCACCATGACGGCCGAGCGCCGGCGCCGCCTGCTCGAGCTGGCCCATGAGTACAACTTCATGGTGGTGGAAGACGACCCCTACGGCCGTCTCCGCTACGACGGCGGCCACCAGGTGCCCCTGAAGGCCATGGACGATTCGGTCATTTACCTGGGCACGATTTCGAAGATGCTGGGGCCGGGGCTGCGCACGGGCTGGATCGCCGCGCCCGAGGCCGTGCTCGCCCGCATCAACCTGGTGAAGCAGGGTGCCGATTTGTGCGGCAGCGCCTTCGACCAGCTGGTCGTGCAGCACTACTTTGCCGATGTCGCGTGGCAGCGCACGCTGCAGAAGTTCATCGCGCTGTACAAGGAGCGCCGCGACGCCATGCTGGCGGCCCTCGACGAGTTCTTTCCCCCCGAGGCCACCTGGACGCATCCGGCCGGCGGCATGTTTCTCTGGATTACGCTGCCGGACTATATGGATACCGATTCGATGCTTGCCGAAGCGCTGGAGTCGGGCGTAACCTATGTGCCGGGGAATTCGTTCTTCCCCGATGGAAAAACCGGGCGCAACTCCATGCGCGTGAACTTCAGCTTCGAGACGCCCGAATCCATCACCGAGGCCATCCGACGCCTGGCGAAGGTGATCGAGGAGCGCCTCGAACTCTACCGCGTGTTCATTGAGGCCGGCGCGCTGCCCGGCTACGACAGAAAGGATGCAGCCATGGACGAGAATGCCACTTCTTGGAAGGACGTCATCGTCGATTCCGAGCAGAACGAGGAAGCGGTCATGCAGGCCCGCGAAGGCGATGCCGAGCAGATCGAGATCGCCGAGGAGAAGGTGACCGAGGCGCAGGAAGCCGCGGCAGAATAAAGGCCGCCCCCGAGGAGTTCCAACAACGAAGGAGACGTGTATGAAAGTTGCAGTGCTCATGGGAGGCAAGTCCTTCGAGCGCGAGGTGTCGCTGGCCTCCGGCAAGGTGGTGTGCGAGGCGCTGGAAGAGGCTGGCCACAAGGTGGTGCCCCTGGACACCAACGCCGATCTGGTTCCCACGCTGCGCAGCGAGCGGCCCGATGTGGTGTACAACGCCCTGCACGGCAAGCACGGCGAGGACGGCACCATCCAAAGCCTGCTGGAGTTCCTCGGCATCCCGTTCGTGGGCTCGCCGGCGAGCGTCTGCCATCGCGCTTGGAACAAGGACGCCCTGCACTCGTCACTGGCGAAGTACCGCGACCTGACCGGCGAGGAGGGCTGCGCGTCCTGGCCCCAGGGCGTCTACCTGGCGCGCGATGCTTTCAAGGGCATGGGTGCGGCCACGGCGCTCGATATGGTGGCCGACCGTGTGATCGGCGGGTATCCGGTCTGCGTGAAGCCGGCCCACGGCGGAAGCGCCCTGGGCGTGCACAAGGTGAAAAGCCAGGAGGAGTTGGGCGAGGCGGTGCTCGATGCGCTGTCCTACGACGAGGCCGTGAACATCGAGCAGTGGGTCGATGGCGTGGAGCTTTCCGTGTCCATCCTCGGCACCGGCTGGGACGCCCACGCGCTGCCGCCGGTAGAGATTGTGACTCGCGAGGGCTTTTACGACGCGGCGGCCCGCATGGCCGACGACGCTGTGGAGTTCTTCTGCCCCGTGCGCGACGAGTCGCTTTCCCCCAACGCAGCCGATGCCCAGGCCATCCGCGCGGAAATCGAGCGGGCGGCGCTGGAAGTCTACCGCGCCTACAGCGTGCGCGATCTCGGGCGCGTCGACCTCATCTGGGACGGCGGCGCGGCCCGCTGCTTCGAGGTGGATGTGTCCCCGGGCATGACCGAGCGTTCCCTGTTCCCCATGGCCTGCGCCGCGGCCGGCCTGTCGCTGCCCGCGGTGCTCGACACGCTCGTGAACGAGGCCTACGCCCGCGGTGCCTGTTTCTAGGTTCGCACGGACTGAGGTTTTCTCTGAGAGATTTCCTCATCTATGACGAATTACAACTTGTTTACCGTAAGGTGAGCAATGAGCAGCGAGAGCCCCCGCGCGGGGCTCTCCGCCTATAATGGGCGAACCTGATACTCTGTCGATAAAGGAGGCAGTTATGGCCAACAAATTTGGAATGTTCCTCATCGGTGGCGTCGTTGGCGCCGTTGCAGCTCTGCTGGCCGCGCCCCGTTCTGGCGCCGAGACGCGCGCCATGGTGGCTGACAAAGCCGGCGAGTTCGCGGGCAACGCCCAGCAGTGGGGCGATTCCGCCGCCGCCGGGGCCCAGCACATCTACCAGGAAGCGGCCACCAAGGGTGCCGAGGTCGTGAACAACGTGACGGCCCGTGGCCAGGAGATCGCCTCCGAGGCCGCCGCTCGCGGGGCCGATGTGGCCGCCACTATCCAGGAGGCCGCCAGCAACATCTCCCCGACGATCAACGAGAAGGGCGACGAGCTGCGCGACAAGATCGAAGCTGCCCGTCAGCGCATTGCCGATCAGGTGGCCAAGAACGCCGACGCCGACGCCGATGCCGCCGAGACCGTCAAGGACGTCGCCGAGACGGCCAAGGAAGCCGCAAAGGACGCCGCCGCCACGGCCGAGGAAGGCGCCAAGGAGACGGCCGCCGAGGTGAAGGAAGCCGCCGGCGAGGTGGCGAAGGCCGCCGAGGGCAAGAAGGACGAGAAGTAAATCATGGCCAAGCGATACGGCACCACGGGCGAGATCGTTGGAAAGCGCGTGCTTCTCGACAAGAGCACGCCGAAGAAACCTGAGGCGGTAAAGCGGCTCGGGAAGGTGCGCCACTGCGTGTTCCACCCCACCCAGCGCCGCTTTGTCGGCTTCATCGTGAAACGCCCCGACTTGCTGTGGATGTTCCGCCGCAAGGACGTGTTCGTGGCCTACAACGGCTACGACGTGGTGGACGGCCGTATCGTGGTGTCCCAGGCCCCCGAGGCCACGGGCAAGGGCGCCTGCAAGGCCATGGGCGTGAACTACGACGATTGCGTGCTGTGGGCGGGGCTGCCCGTCATGGGCGAGGACGGCACCGTGTACGGCACGGTGGGCGACGTGTCCTTCGACCCGAAGACCGGCGAGGTGCGCTCGCTCACGGTGACCCAGGGGGCCACGGCCAACGCGCTGCTCGGCGTTCGCGAGATCCCCGGGCACCTCATCCGCGGCTTCAAGCGCGGCATCGGCACGGCGCTTTCCGTGAACGGGCAGGACGAGGGGGAAGAGCCGATTTTAGGCGCCATCCTCGTGTCCGACGAGGTGGCCGAGCTTGCCGTCGAGGGTGGCCTGGCCGCGAAGGCCGGCGAGGCCACGGCCGTGGTGGCCGACCGCGCCCGCGAGACCGTGGAGGCTGTGAAACCGGCCGTGTCCACTGCCACCAAGGCTGCGGGCAAAGCTGTGAACAAGGGGGCCTACGCCACGGGCCGCCAGATCAAGCGCGCCAGCGGCATGTTCTCCGCCTTCAAGGAGGAGTACGACAAGGCTCGCAAGGAAGACGACTAGGCCGCGCTGTGGGCGGGCGCTGGGCGCCGACGTTTTGGGCGCCGAGGCGCCGACCTGCGCGCCGCGGGCCTGCGGCTTACGATTTCGTCACTAAGGTAAAGAGTTCCTGAAAGCCGCCCCCGTCGTGGGGCGGCTGCATTAGACTGGAAGCCATGGAAAAGCACCCGAACAACCACCACCATTCCGAACGGCTCGAGAAGCTCGAGGCGAAGGCCCACGAGGAGAAGTCGGTCGCCGGGCATCCGATGCCTGCGGCGGACATCTTCAAGTTCGTGGGGCTCATCGCGTTCTTCGTCATCATGATCGTGGTGGTCGTGCTCATCTGGCCCATGATCCACGAGCTGTTCGAGCCCGGCGGTGTCGACCGCGTCACCTCCGACATCCGCAACGCCGGCCCCTGGGGCTTCCTCATTCTGCTGGCCATCCAGTTCCTTCAGATCGTCGTGGCCTTCATCCCTGGCGAGGTAGTCCAGGTGGCCGCCGGCATGATTTACGGGCCTTGGGTGGGCGCGCTCATCATCTGGCTCGGCTGCATTATCTCGAGCTCGTTCATCTTCGTGCTGGTGCACAAGCTGGGCGCCCCGTTCGTCCAGGCCATGGTGCCCGAGAAGTACATGGGCAAGTTCCGCGATTGGGAGACCTCCGACAAGTTCAACGCCATCGTGTTCATCCTGTTCCTCATCCCAGGGCTGCCTAAGGACGTGTTCACCTACATCACGCCGCTCACGCACATGTCCATGAAGAACTTCGTGCTCATCTCGAACTTCGCCCGTATTCCCGGCATCGTGCTTTCCACCTACGCGGCAGCGGGGCTTGTGTCGGGCAACATCGTGGAATCGGTCATCATCTTCGCCGTGACCGCCGCTGTGGCCATCGTGGCGCTTGTCGTATACGGACGTGTGACCAAAAAGTCGAACGGCTCCGAGAAGTAATCCGTGCCGCGCCGCCTCCGTGCCAGCGCTTGGGCGCAACGAGAGGTTCTGCGCCTACTTTCTTTGTGAAAGAAGGCGCGGTCAGGCTTTGTTTCTGTACAATAAGCGCGTTATTGCAACGACTCTAACGACTCTCTAGGAGGAAACCCATGCCGAAGATCACCCGGGAAGAGGTGCGCGTTCCCGCCGACGTCATGCCCGAGGCCCGTGACGAGTACATCACCAACTACCTGAAGGCCACGCGCGAGACCGGCCGTCTCATGCTGTTCGCCTGCGATCAGAAGATCGAGCACCTGAACAAGGACTTCTACGGCGAGGGCATCGACATCGCCGATCTCGATCCGGAGCATCTGTTCAAGATCGGCTCCGAGGGCGTGTGCGGCGTGCTCGCCGGCCAGCGCGGGCTGGTGGCCCAGTACGCGGCCGACTACCCGGAGATCAACTACCTCATCAAGATGAACTCCAAGACCAACCTCGTCGGCACCAAGCAGGAGGATCCCTACTCCCCGCAGCTGTACGATTTGGACGCCGTGCTGGCCATGAAGGAGGCCGGCGTGAACATCGTGGGCCTTGGCTACACGATCTATCTCGGCTCCGAGTACGAGGCCACCATGATGGCCGAGGCCGGCGAGCTCATCGCCCAGGCCCATGCCAACGGCCTCATCGTCGTGCTGTGGATCTATCCCCGCGGCAAGGCCGTGACCGCCGAGAAGGATCCCGACCTCATCGCCGGTGCCGCCGGCGTGGCCCTCTGCCTTGGCGCCGACTTCGTGAAGGTGAACCCGCCGAAGCCCGAGGACGGCCGCACCCCGGCCGAGGCGCTGAAGGTGGCCTCCACCGCCGCCGGCCGCACGGGCCTCGTGTGCGCGGGTGGCTCCACCGTGGATGCCGAGACCTTCCTCAGCCAGCTGTATGACCAGATTCACGTGGGCGGTGCCGACGGTAACGCCACGGGTCGCAACATTCACCAGCGCTCCCTGGACGAGGCGGTGCGCCTGACCAAGGCCATCTCCGCCATCACCTTGGCCGATTGGGCCGTCGCCGACGCCCTGGCTGTGTTCAACGGCGAGAAGGACTTCACCCTGGCCGACATCTAGTCCGGCCTCGGAGCTTGTTGGCGGCTTCGCGCCCAGAGCGTCCGCCAACCTTGCGTTCGATCCCGTAGGGGCGACCTCGGTCGCCCCTTTTTTGTCGTGCGGCATTGTGCCGCTTGCGGGGGGGGGGGCTGACCAAGGTCAGCCCCTACGGAAATTGCTCCCTACAGATATCGCTTCTTGAGAATACCATGGAAAGAAAGCCACTATGAGCACACTGGACCCATTAGCCTTGAAGGTTACCCGGCCTTACCAGGAGGAAGATCTGCCGGCGATGGCGGAGATATGGAACGAGGTCGTAGAAGCGGGCAATGCCTTCCCGCAGACCGAGCCGATGACGTTGGAAGAGGCGCGGATTTTCTTTGCCGAGCAGTCCCATACGGCCGTGGCTACGGTGGGTGGGCGCATCCGCGGGCTGTACATTCTGCATCCCAACAATATCGGGCGCTGCGGCCACGTTGCAAACGCGAGCTTCGCTGTGGCGGGGGCCAGCCGCGGCGAGGGCATTGGGCGCCTGCTTGTGGAGGACTGCCTGCGCCAAGCGGCCGCATGCGGCTTCCGCGGCCTGCAGTTCAACGCCGTGGTTGCCAGCAACGAACGGGCCCGAGCGCTCTACGAGAGCCTCGGCTTCGCGCGCATCGGCATGATTCCCGGCGGCTTCCGCAACAAAGACGACGTCTACGAGGATATGTACATCTACTATCACCCGACGGAGTAGGTCTTCGACTCAAGCATGCAGAACGGCCCCGTGGGGACGGGGCCGTTGGTCTTCGATGGTGCCCGAGGCGGGATTTGAACCCGCACACCTTTCGGCAACGGTTTTTGAGACCGTCGTGTCTGCCGTTCCACCACTCGGGCTCAGGGGCACCAGTGCAGTATAGCGGAAGGGCTCGCCAACGTCGAGGTGAAATCGGCGATGCTTAGGGAATTCCCCGAACTACGTCACGCCGCTGCGCCAAACCACTACGCCAAGCTGCTACGCCAAACCCGCCCACATCATGATCTTGGGCACGTAGCCCATGATGAAGATGATGATAATGAGCGCGGGCAGCCCGAAGGTGAGCCAGCCGCGGGCCCAGCGCGGGAACTTCATGCCCGTGCCCGCATCGGCCTCGGCAAGGAAGTTGTCCCAGCCCCAGCCTTTGCGCGACACGCAGAACACCACGTACAGCAGACTGCCCAAGGGCAGCAGGTTGTTCGACACGATGAAGTCCTCGATGGATTGAATGTCGCCGATGCCCGGAATAGTGATGCCGGCAAGCACGTTGAAACCCAGGGCACAGGGCAGGCTCAGCACGGTGACGAGCACGGCGGTGCGGGCCAAGGCGCGCTTGCGGTCGAGATCCCATTTCTCCATGGTGAAGGTGATGAGGTTCTCGAAGACGGCGATGATGGTGGAGAGCGCCGCGAAGCTCATGAACACGAAGAACAGCGTGCCCCACAGCTGCCCCAAAGGCATCTGGTTGAACACGTTGGGCAGGGTGACGAACACGAGCGAGGGGCCCTGGTCGGGGGCGACGGCGAAAGCGAAGCAGGCGGGGAAGATGATGAGGCCCGCGAGGATGGCCACGGCGGTGTCCAGGCCGCAGATGCGCAGGGCCTCGCCCGTGAGCGAGTTCTGCTTGCCGATGCGGCTGCCGAAGACCTCCATGGCCGAGATGCCGAGCGACAGCGTGAAGAACGCCTGGCCCATGGCGGCGTACACGGCGTCCCCGAAGCCGGACAGGCCGCCGGCGAACATCTTGCCGAAGTCGGGAACCAGATAGAATTCCAGACCCTCGGCGGCGCCGGGCAGCGTGACGGAGCGCACCACGAGCAGCGCCATGACGCCGAGCAGGGCGATCATCATCACTTTCGTGATACGCTCGACGCCCTTCTGCAGGCCCAAGCTGCAGACGAAGAAGCCGATGACGACGACGGCGAGCATCCAGCCCACCATCTCGGAGGGGTTGGCGAGCATGGTGCCGAAGACGCCGGCGACGCCGTCGGGGTCAAGGCCGTCGAAGGTGCCCGTGGCCATTTTCGCCATGTAGGCGAGCATCCAGCCGCAGACCGTGGTGTAGAACATCATGAGCAGCATGCAACCGATGTAGGCCCACCAGGAGAACCAGTGCCAGCGCCGCGAGGGCTGCAGGATGTCGAAGGCTTGGGCGGCCGAACGCTGGGAGGCGCGGCCGACGGCGAACTCCATGACCATGACGGGCAGACCCAAAATGACGAGGAAGATGAGATACATCAGAATGAAGGCCGCGCCGCCGTACTCGCCGGCGATGTAGGGGAAGCGCCACACGTTGCCCAGGCCGATGGCGCAGCCGGCCGAGATGAGGATGAAGCCGAGGCGGCTGGCGAAGTGCTCGCGGGGCGCGGCGACCGAAGTAGGGGCGTCGGCGTTGTTGCCCGAGGTGCGGACTGGGGAAGCGGAGGGGGTGTCGGTGGTCATGGGAACCTTCCTGGTGCAGGATTCCAGATGCTTTTGCATTGGACTCCCGAGCGTTTTGAATGAAATTGCAGCGTCATTGTAGCGGAAGATAAGTGGAAAGGTCATGGTGGCGCGAGGCTGCTTTGGCAACGGCTCCGTGTCTGGTGGGGGAGGCTGCCGTGCGCGGCGCGGCGGTATCCCATAATGCAGTCATGAACGATGTGCTCACATATCTGCAAACCCAGCTGGCTACTTTCGATGAAGTGCCTTTCAATGCCGTGGATTCGGCGTTGCTCGCGCAGTTCTGCATGGCACGGGGCGAAGGCGTCATGCCCCAGGTGTACCGTGCGCAGGTTTCGGGTGGGGCTGCGTCTCCGAAGGCGCGTGCGGGCCATGGGGCTTTGGGCGAGCTGCGCGGTCTGCTCGGCCGTCTGCGGGGGCGTGTGGGCGAACGTGCAGGTGAACGCGCAGGCCTGCGGGCCGCGAAGGAGGGCGCGGACGTTCGAGCCGACGATCCGCTGGCCGGCCCCCAGGGTCTTGGCGCTGCGGGGACGAAAGCGGCGAGTATGGAGAAGGCCGCGGAGCTTTCTCCGGCGGCGAGGCGGGACCGAGCCGAAATGACCCAGGACGCGACGGCGCCGCTGGATCCCGTGCGGTTCGCCGACCTTATGCGGGCCGAGCTGTTCCCTACGATGTTCTCCGGCATGCACGCGGCGCAGATGAAGCAGCAGCTGTTCTGGATGGCTGCCAGCCCGCGTTTCCGCGATCTGCTCATCTACGATCACGCAGCTGCGTTCGATGAGACACGCGACTTGCAGTTCGCCGCCACGACCTACGTGTGCCCTGGGCACTTCGCTTACGTGGGCTTTCGCGGCACCGATACGACGCTCACGGGGTGGCGCGAGGACTTCAACATGGCCTATCGGGCGCCGGTCGAGGCCCAGGTGCTGGCGGCCCGCTATCTGGCGGCAGTGGCCGCCGATTCGCGTCTTCCCGAGACGCTCCTGGTGGGCGGCCATTCCAAGGGCGGCAACCTGGCCGAGTACGCGGCGCTCACGGCGGCGCCGGAGGTGCAGCAGCGCATCGCGCGCCTCTACAACCACGATGGCCCCGGGTTCAAAGCCGGTTTGTTCGCAGCGACCGACTACGAGCCGCTTGCGGGCCGCATGACCAAGCAGGTGCCGGCCGATTCCATGGTGGGCATCCTCATGGAATCCTTCATGCCCGTGGAGGTGGTGCAGGCCACCGGGCGCGGTTTCGAGCAGCATTCGGTGTTCCGGTGGGTCGTAGAAGGCGCGGACGGCGAGGCGGGTCGAAGCAATGCGGAAGGTGCGCGCGATACGGGCGAGGTGCGGGATGCAGAGACTGCGCGAAACGTGAGCGGGGCGTTGAAGGCCTTCGCCACGCTCCCCGAGCTTCCCGAGCGCACGCAGCGTCGCGCTGAGGCGCTGGATCGCTGGCTCGCCTCGTTAGATGGCAGCGAGCGCGAGGCCATGGTGAACGCGCTGTTCGCCGCTTTGAAGGCGGCCGGCATCACCGATGCCTCCCAACTCTTCGAGGGCGGCCGCGAGTGGGCGATTTTGCGCGACGGCGTGATGGGAGCGCCTGCGGAGGACCGTACGATCATGCTGAACGCCCTGCGCGGCCTCACCCGCGCCTTCAGCGACGTCACCGCCGAGCGCAACAGCGCCCGTCGCGATGCCCAGCGTAAGGCCAAGGCCGAGTGATGCTAAATCCAGTGCACGCGCGTCTCGTCGTAGCGCGTGGGGCCTTTGGGCTCCGGTTTGTGCTCGGGATGGCCCACGGCGATGAGCGCGAAGGGCGTAACGCCGCGCGGGCTTCCCAGGGCCACATCAACGGCGGCCATGCGATCCTTCTCCGGCGCGATGCCGAGCCACACGGCGCCCAGGCCCAGGTTGGCGGCCTCGATGAGGATGTTCTCCACGGAAGCGCTCATGTCGTAGGGGGCATCTTGTGGCGCGCGCAGGCCCTCGGTGCGCTGGCACGCCACAATGACGCAGGGGGCGAGTTTGGCCGGCGTGCCGTAGGGGCTTGAAGCGGCCAGAGCCAGACGCGTGGTCTCGTCCCGCGCGATGTAGAATTCCCAGGGCTGCTGGTTCACGGCGGAGGGGGCGGCCATGGCGGCACGCATCAGCTTCTCGATATCTCGGATGTCCACCGGCTCGTCGGTGTACTGACGGACGCTGCTGCGCAGGTAAATGGCATTCATAGGGCTTGGCCTCGATCCTGAACGTGCGGCGCAAGGCCTCGCGCCAACGGCGAGCCCCAGAGCCTCAAGGGACGAGCGGAAATGGGCATGAGGGTGGGTGCCGCTTCCCGCGATTGCCTTCACCTTAGCAAGCTGGTTTCGTTGCCAGGGTGTGAACCGTTCCTTATTACGGTTCCGCCAACCCGCCGCAATAAAACCGACAAGAAGCCGGTGCCCTACAGGTCGCGCTGGTAGAGGTCCTCGTAGGTCTCGCGGCGAGTGACCACGCGCGATGCGCCGTCGCGCACGAACACCACGGCCGGGCGGGGCTGTCCGTTGTAGTTGCTGGCCATGGTCATGTTGTAGGCGCCGGTGCCGAACACGCACACGATGTCGCCGAGGTCGGCCTTCTGCAGGGGCATGTCGATGACCACGGCGTCGCCGCTCTCGCAGTGCTTGCCGCACAGCGTGACGATTTCCTCGCGGGGTTGCCCGGCTTTGTTGGCGATGGTGGGCTCGTAGTCGGCGTGGTAGAGCGCCGTGCGGATATTGTCGGACATACCGCCGTCGATGGCCACGTACTTGCGGATGCCCGGCAGCGTCTTCAAGATGCCCACGGTGTACAGCGTGACGCCGGCCGGAGCCACAAGCGAGCGGCCCGGCTCCACCAGAAGGCGCGGCAACGGCAGGTTGTGGCTCTCGCACAAATCGCGCACCGCCGAGCAGGTGACCTCGGCGAAGTCGTCGATGGAAGAGGGCTGATGCTCGGCCAAATACGCGATGCCCAAGCCGCCGCCCAAGTCCAGCTCGGTGATCTCGTGGCCGTAGGTGTCGCGGATGCGGGCCATGAACTCCACCATGACCGCCGCCGCCTCGCGGAAGGAGTGCAGCGCGAAGATCTGCGAGCCGATGTGGCAGTGCAGGCCCACCAGGCGCACGTTCTCGGCGGCCAGCACGTCGCCGACGCACTTGAAGGCGAAGTCCTCGCGCATGGTGAAGCCGAACTTCGAGTCCTCGCAACCGGTGCGGATGTACTCGTGGGTGTCGGCCTCCACGCCGGGGGTGATGCGCATGTACACGTCCTGCACCACGCCGAGGCGCCCGGCGATCTCGTTCACGCGGGCCAGCTCGATGCGGGAATCAAGCACGATGCGCCCCACGCCGGCGGAGATGGCCTCTTCCAGCTCGCGGGGCGTCTTGTTGTTGCCGTGGACGAACACGCGCTCCATGGGGAAGTCTACCGAGCGGGCGCAGGCCAGCTCGCCGCCGCCGGACACATCCAGGCACAGCCCCTCGGCCTCGGCGATGCGCACCACTTCCTTGTTCAGGAACGCCTTCGACGCGTAAATGATGTCGGAGTTCTCGTAGCGGCTGCGGAAGGCCTCGCGGTAGGCCTCCATGCGGTGGCGCAGGTCGGCCTCGTCGAACACGTAGAGCGCGGTGCCCTCCTTGCGAGCCAGCTCCACCATGTCGACGCCGCCGATGAACAGGTGGTCGTCGCGCACCTCGGCGGTCTCGGGCAGTACAGCACCCAGCTCCATGGTGGTGCGCATATCGGGCTTCTTCGTCAGGTCTGAGGCGGGCAAGCTCATGGCCGCGTCCTTTCTCGGCGTGTTGCAGCGCCGCGTTGCCGCAGCGCAGGTCTCTCATGGTCTGGCGCCTATGGTAACAAGGCTCTGTTTCAAGCGCTTAAAATCGGCGGCCTTCCGTGTGATAATTGGGAGGGAATGGCGGCGTGCGGCCGAGGTTCCAGCTCCTGTGGTATATTCTCGGCGACAGATAATGTCGAGCGAAATGCTCTACTTTGGAAAGCTCCGAACGAAAGGACGCGAGATGGCGAAGACTGAACCTTCCGTTGATCAGTGGCTGCGCGAGGCTAAGGCCGATCCGGCGGCGGCCCAGTGCGGCATGTTCCTCACCCACAACGGCGTGGTGCGTATCACCCCGAAGGCCCAGGTGCGCGAAGGCGTGGAAGGCTTGGGCGAGGTGGTGGCCGTCGAGTTCTCCTATGATGCGGAGGGTCTGGCCGCCGCCGAGGCCGAGGCGCTCACCTGGCCCGGCGTCTACTATGTGCGCACCTGGCTGAACGAGGGGCGCTGCGAGGTGGGCGATTCGCTCATGTACGTGCTCATCGGCGCCGATATCCGCCCCAACTGCATCGACGCGCTGCAGAAGCTCGTGGGTCACATCAAGAATGAGCTGGTGGTTGAGAAAGAGATCTTCGCGTAGAAGCTGATGGTGGAGCGGGGAGAGGGCGGTTTCCCAGCCCGCTGCGCGCTTTATCCCCTTCCGAACGCGGCAAAAGAAACAGCGAAAGGAACGCACATAAGTCGGTATTATCCCGACATCGTTGCTGCTGACGTGGAAGCTGTTTCTTAACGGCCGCGTTCTCCAGGGGGCGCGCAGAGGTCTGGGAAACCGCCCTCTCCCCGCTCTGATGCACGACTTCCTTCGCGGTGCTTGTATAATCGTCCGATCATAGAGAACTTTCGCGCTCGGGAGAGGACGTAACATGGCAGTGAAAATCGGCTTGGTGGGCACCGGCACCGTCGGCGGTGGGTGCATCGACATCATCCAGAAGCACAAGGACGACTTTTTGCGCCACTTCGGTGTGGATATCGAGCTGGCGCGCGTGTGCTCGCTGTCGCCGTCCGAGGCCGAGGCCCACGGGGTCGGCCACCTGTTCACCGACAACTTCAACAACATCATCAACGATCCCGAGATCGATATCGTGGTGGAGCTCATCGGGGGCACCACCATCGCCCGCACGGTCGTACTGAACGCGCTCGCCGCCGGCAAGAACGTGGTTACGGCCAACAAGGCACTCATGGCCACCCACGGCAAGGAGGTTATGGAAGCCGCCGAGGCTGCTGGCAAGGAACTGGCCTTCGAAGCGTCCGTGGGCGGCGGCATCCCCATCATCGATCCGCTGAAGCACTCGCTCATCGCCAACGAGATCACCTCGGTCATGGGCATTGTGAACGGCACCACCAACTACATGCTCACCCGCATGGCCGACAACGGCCTGTCCTACGAGGACGCCCTGCACGAGGCGCAGCAGAAGGGCTTCGCCGAGGCCGATCCCACGGCGGACGTGGGCGGCTTCGACGCGGCGGCGAAGATCGCCATCTTGGCTTCCATCGCCTTCAACTCGCGTGTGACCTTGGACGATGTCTTTACCGACGGCATCACGAATATCTCGCCGGTGGATATCGAGGCTGCTCGCGACATGGGCTACGTCATCAAGCTTCTGGCCATCGCCCATCGCCGCGAGGATGGGGTCGATGTGCGCGTGCATCCCACCATGATCCCGACGAACCATCAGCTGGCCACCGTAAACGGCGTGTTCAACGCCATTTACGTGGTGGGCGACTTTGTGGGCGAGACCATGTTCTTCGGCGAGGGCGCCGGCGCGGGTGCCGCGGCTAGCGCCGTCATGGGCGACGTGTTGGAAGTTGCGCGCCACATTCAGCAGGGCGTGGCTCCCATTGTGGGCTGCACCTGCACCGACGACCTGCCCATCCTGCCCATGGACGAGCTGGTCATGCGCTATTACCTGCGTTTCTCGGTGACCGACCGTCCGGGCGTTCTGGAAACCATGGCCGGCGTGTTCGCGCGCCACAACATCTCGGTGAAGTCTATCGTGCAGCGCGGCCGTTCCGGTGCCGAGCGCGTCGACCAGGTAGTGGTCACCCACCGCTGCCGCGAGCGCGACATCCGCGAGGCTCTGGAAGAGGCCCTGGCCCTGGACAACGTGGTGCTGGACACGCCTTCCGTCATCCGCGTGGAGGAATAAGTGATCGGCATCATTTTCGATTGCGATGGAACGCTGGTGGATTCCATGGGAGCGTGGCATGAGGTGGATCGCACCCTGGCGGCCGAGGCCGGCATCACGCTGACCGAGGCCGACGCCGAAGCCATCACCACCATGTCGCTGACCGAGGCCAGCGCCTATTTACATGAGCAATGCGGTCTCGGCGAGAGCAACGAGGCGGTGCTCGAGATGATCTTCGACCGCATGCGCGCCTTCTACGCCAACGAAGTGGAGGCTCGTCCGGGCGCGCTGGCCTTCGTGCAGGCCCTGCACGAGCGCGGCGTGCCTATGGCGGTAGCCTCCTCCACGCCGGCCGATATGCTGGCCACGTGCGTGGAACGCTGTGGGTTCGCCCCCTACATGAAGACCGTCGTGTCTGTGGACGACCTGCAGACGAGCAAACGCGAACCGGCTGTTTACGACCACGCCCGCAGCTTCCTCGGCACTGATCGCGCCCACACCTGGGCTTTCGAAGATGCCGCCTACGCCCTGGACACCCTGCGCGCGGCCGGCTACCGCACTGGCGCCATCTACGACAACGACATCTCCGGCACCCGCGACCAGCTCTTCGAGCGCGCCGACTTCCTCATCGCCTCATGGGAGGATCTCGACCCCGACATCTTTCTCGCCAAGGCCGGCGCTTAAACGACAAAACCGTAAGATACGCGCAACGGCAGCGTAAGTGGATGCTGCCATGATGGAACCATCGAAATTGGGGGATGCGGAACCGCCGAAAAGCGTAACGGGGCACTGCCCGTAGCCCGCGTCCCGCCCGAGCGAAAGGAGCCTATCATGATCACCACGCTCTGCGCCGCCGCCCTGCTCGCCGTCGCCGTCTTCGTCCTCGCTGGCTGCATTGCCACCGCGGCCCTATAAAACGGTTCACCTTTCGGCCCACGGCGAACCTCGCGCGTCGGAGGATGGTCCCTCTGACGCGCGAGTCCGTCTTACGTGGAGCGGAGACGTGAGCGTGAGAAAGCTCTTTCTAGAGGCCGAATTCCTCGAATCGCGCACGGCGAGCGGCAGCATCGGTTGCAACGAGTGCTACCTCTTCCGAGCGACCCGATTCGATCAGCGCCGTCACCAACGCGCCAAGACGCGCTTCTCCCTCTTCAAGGCCTTCAGCCCGTCCCTCGCTTTCCGTTGTCTCGACGGCGATGTGCTCTAGTTTCTCGAGATCTTCCTGAAGCATGCGCCTTTGCTCCTCAAGCACGCGCTGTTGCTCCTCAAGCGTGCGCCTTTGCTCCTCGACCATGCGCCTTCGGGCCTCGAGGTCTTCCCGGTCTTCCTTGAGCATGCGTCTTAGAGTCTCGAGGTCTTCCCGGTCTTCCTCGAGCATGCGTCTTAGAGTCTCGAGGTCTTCCCGGTCTTCCTCGAGCATGCGTCTCTGGATCTCCATGTCTTCCTCGAATGTCAGCAAGGCCATCTTCTCCTTTCTCCACGCTTCGTCGCCGTTCGCTGCCCTTACGGCGGCGGCTAGTTTCGTGGCGAACCGATCGTCGCCCGCTTCTCCGGTAGCAATATAGTGTAGCAGGTTTCGCAGGCGTCCCGGAGGGAGCCTGTCCCAGGCAGAGGCACCCAAGACGACCCAGGTGAACCCATGGTCCGTTTCCACGCTCGTATTCTCCTGGCACTTTACGTTTAGCGTGTATACCGGCAGCCCCGCATTGAAGGGATCGTGCAGGCAGATGAAAACGATGTAGCAGGGAGGGAGGTTTCCGTAGTGCTCGCCACGGCGTAGTGCCAAGGTGTCCATGGCGCCCTGGTAGAAGCGCAAACGGCGACCGAGTTTAGTCCGCTTGACTGTTTGCATCTCGATATTGTAAACCTCGTTCTCGGTTTTTACGTAGGCGTCGAGACGCACGCCGTGGTTGGTGAGCGTCGGACGGATATCGTTCTCGGCGATGATGTACTCAATGTTCGACACCGGTGCATCGAGGACTACTTCAAGCAGCTCGCGGCAAAGCTCCTCGTTCGTCATCAGAAGATCGAACATGGGCCAATCACTGAACTCGAGTTCGTTTTCCTTCATGGGCTTCTCCTCAAATCGATGGAAGGGGGAGGGCCACTTTATTCGATCACAACCGCATAAATGACGCGGGAAGGTCTCGTTTTGTTCCTCGCGCCGACCGCACTTGCGTCGCAAGACCAGTTCAGTGTCCCTTTGTTAAACATCGTTGCTTGTGTCCTCGGCGTCGTACTGCTACGGTGAAGCGGTGAGAACGTTTCCGAGAAGGGCCGGCGCCATGTTGAAGGACACCATCAAGAAGCTGCGCATCCAGCAGGGATTGAGCCAGGACGAGCTGGCCGAGTGCGTCCACGTGGTGCGCCAGACCGTCTCGAAGTGGGAGCGTGGCACCTCGGTTCCCGACGCCGATTCGCTTGTGGCCCTGGCCCGCGCCCTCGGAGTGAGCGCCGCTGAACTGCTGGGGGAGAGTGCGATGGCGGAGAAAGAGCCCCGCGATCTTGCGTGGGAGACCTCTCTTCTGGACGAGCGCGTTACCAGCGAGTCGCAACGGCTCGATCGCCTCGTGCGCTCCCTCAAATGGGCGCTCATCGGCGCGGCGGCTATGGCGCTGGCCTTCGGACTTTTCGTCTGGCTGCCAAACCAGCAGTTCTCATATGTGATATGGTGGGACAGCGTGGCTGACGATCCAGATTACAATAAGATTGTCTATCGCCTCAATGGCGAGGAGAAATCATTGCGGCTTCTCCTGGATCCCGAGGATCATGGGCGCGTTATCGGTTGCGCTGGGGAGCCAGGCATGGCTGAGGCCATGGACGCAGCGGAGCTGCTCAACGAGCCGGGAAGCCTAGATACGCTTTCTGAGCGAGCGAATCAAGCCATAGAGGCGATGGGAGGCACCGTGCTTCGTCACGAGCTCTGGCTTGCCGCCGCTAGTCGCGAAGACGATGACCCCCTCAATGACGATATGCCTTATTCGGTTAGCTTTTATGCTGATTCTGCCGATCAAGATGTTCCATGGTGATCGCTCGGGATTGAAGGCGGGGCATTTCGCAAGCGATGGCGCTTCAACGAAATCTCCGATATGCGACGTCAACGCCTGGCTGAAAGAGTGGTTCACACAGTAGTGCAGAAAAGTATTCCTCACTCGGAATACTTTTCGTCGCAGAGAGTGCATTCAGGCGCCGCTACTTGTCGCCGAAGGTGAAGATGCCGATTTGGGTGGTGCCGTCCTCGGTGTAGACGGGGATGACCTCCGGGCAGTCCTCGGCGTCGAACTGCTCCCAGTAGGCGTAGCCGTCGAGGCCGGAGTCGGCCACAATGCCCACCAGGTCGGGAACAGAGCCCCGCTCGGCGTCGAGGTACGTGCCGAGCGTCTGCCCGTTCTCGTTCACGGCAAGCTCGGGCGGCAGGGAGCGTGGCTTGATGGGGTTGCACCACAGCTGCCCCGAGACGCCTGCAATGATCACTTTCCCGCATGAGCGGAGGCCAAGTTTAAGGGAGGAAGAAGCAACTCTGGTTTGAAGGGAGGAGGTGCCTCCGGCGTTTTTTGCCCAGCCGCTTGAAGCAACGATGTTGAGGTTTGATTCCTTGATTACGTATGCGCAAGCTTGCATGGTCTTTGCTGCGACAGACTTGCTTGCGTTGATTCTGACATAGGCCTGCGGGGTTGCCCCAAGCTCATAGCCTGATGCATAGGTGTAGGTGATCCCGCCCACTGTTTTCTTAAGGGATGTGCCCCATGTAGGTGCTGCGTAGGCAGAGATCGAATCGAACGCTAAGCTGATGCCGGCAATACATGCGATGCCGATAAAAGAACGGCGGGTGATGGTTGGTGCAGATTGGGAAATGGCAGATAAGTTCACTGGGGCTCTTTTCTTTCGAGGTTGAAATAAGATGAAGGGATGCCTTGCTTAGCGTAAAGGCTGGCGGTGACAGCCTCTCGTGTGGGACGATCGTCGAAGTTTAAGATGTATACGAAGCGCTCGCCTGCGTCTGTTTCGACTATGATCTCGCAGTCGCGAAGGCGTTCGATTAACTCAACCGCTTCGGTGGGATCCCACCACCAACCGTCGGGTACGGTTCGGCCTTCTTCCATCTCTGTGTAGGTAATGTCAGTGAGATAGGAGGCGAACAGCCAGATCTTACCGTGATTAGTTGTGACACTCATAGGGCCATTGCCCTGCTTGAGGTATTCGTCGGATTCGGTAGGAGAAAAGATAACGTCGTGCGAGTTTTGCACGGTCAGGGTAATGTGCTCGGGCAGGTTTCCTGGCAGGCAGAGCAACGTGGGCGTTATGGCGTAAACGCCTCTTGTGGGGAGGGTGTATAGAGCCAGCATATTAAAGTCGAACTGCACGCGCTGATAGGGATAAAGAGGGGACGAGGCTGTTGCCATGCTGCGCTCTTCGTCGACGGCGGGAGAGATTCCGGCGATAGCGACCGCCGCGAGACCGACGGTGAGGACGACGCATGCGGCCGCTTTGAAGGGGACGCCCAGCACGCGGGAGCGCTTGCGGCGGTTAGGCGACTTCAGCGCAGGGATGGCCGTCTTCGTCGTCGTTGGGGCGGGAAATGCTTGTTTGTTGGTGGTGGCTGCTGCGCATGCCCGGTCTTGCTCTCGTTCCTCCAAGGAGCGTATGACCCGAAGGGTTCGCTCTCTCGTTTCGTCGTCCAGCTTCAGCGACTGCGCTTGCTTTCGATAGGTCTCGAATCGTCTTCTGGCGGGCCATCTCATATTGTTCGTCCTCCTTCCGCTGGTTGCGTTCGGCATCGATCATCTTCCTTAGGCTCTTTTTGGCGCGACTCAACTGAGCACGTATGTTGGCAGGCGATTTTTCCATAATGCCGGCGATCTCGGCAATGGATAAATCTTCCGCGTAGTGCAAGAACGCGGCCGTGCGTTGCGCGACAGGCAGCTGCGCCACATGCCGCCAAAGGTAGTCGTCTTTGTCAATGGGAATTGAGCTCTCGCTCAATTGGGCCTTGTCGGCCATCAGCTTCTCGAGGGCGTCCGGTGCGGTGGGGTCGACCAACTCGATAGCCACGTTCTTTTGGCGGCGAAGCGCATCCCGGCAGGCATTGCGTGTCACGGTGACGAGCCAATTGCGCAGATGCCTGTCGTCGGCGAACTCCTTGTCGCTCTGGTACAGCTTGACGAATGTCTCCTGAGTGATGTCCCGAGCCGACTCAAGAGAGTTCAGCATACTGCAGGCGGTGCGGAACACGAGGTCCTGGTAGGCGTTCATGGCCTCCTCTACGAAGTGGCTGCTTTTCAATTACTCACCTCCTTCAGGTGTTTTGGCCGTCCCGATCTTGCAGACGCGAGCTTCTTCTTTGCGCGTGCCTTACTATCAATTACGTTTGAGACCATTGAAACGCAACCAGAATCGCAAATACACCGAAAATAGTCATGGATTAACGACGGAAGACATTTTCTGAAATATATTTTTGCATTCTCGTTGCGCTTTCGTCTTCTCAAACGTTTATAAGGACGAGAGGAAAATTTTCCCGGAGTTCAGTCTCGGCCGGTGACGACCGGCTGGGGCGACGCTTAGAGAAGGTAGAGGAATGAAGCTTTGTATCCTGAATAAGCTCGGTATAATGTCTGTCATTGCATTAGCCTTAACACTCGTGGCTGCCTCTGCGGCATTTGCAGACGAAAGTTCAACCAATATAGGAGATGCATCGTCCTTCCAGGACGATGCTGCTTTGTGGGCGATGGTTGATGACAAGGCCAAGAAAGACGGTGCTGTGTGTGAAGAAACGCTGGTGTCTGGAACGGATGCTCAGCCATATGCGACAGCTGCGAAACGGCCGGCGAAATACCCCATTGCCAAAGGATTCATTTTGGTGACTAAAGATAAGTACAAGGGAGTTGTTCCTTCTGGTCATGCCGGTATTATATACAGCGAAAGCACTGTGATTGAGGCAATGCCGGAGGGTGTAGTGCGAAAGTCTAATAATTGGTATTCTCGCTATAAGACCTGCTATGGTGCTTACGTAAAGAATATCTCACAGGCCCAAAAGGATAAGGCAGCGAATTGGGCGAAAGGGCAAATGGGCAAGCCATATAATTACGACTTCTATAACCCCAACACTAGGAAAGCGTTTTACTGTTCACAGCTTGTCTGGGCGGCATATAAGGATACTCTCGGCATCAATCTCGAGAATGCTGCGCTATGCGGAAACGCGATTCATCCCTCTGAGCTGCTTATGTCAAGCAGAGTGAGCGTGTTTTACATGCAGCAGTAGTCTATTACTTGTGGGCGGAGGTGGCTCGACGTAGGTCGCGTCACCTCTCTTTTCGCGAAAGAGGCAGCATGATGTGTTCAGGTAACAGATGCTCTTGCGTGCGTATGGTGGTTCAGGCGCTTGTCCTGCTGGTGTTGCTGCTGGGGGCTTCGGGTTGCGTTGTCTGCATGGACGCAGTCGATAGCCGAAATGTGTATATTGCGGATCATGCAGAAATAGGAATTATAGAAACAAGATCCAACATAGATAAAAGCCGCATTGTTTTATATGATAAAGATCTTAATGAGATTGGGTCAGTGCCTCTTGATATTGCTGGGGTCGAGCAGGCGTGGGGCAATCTGCCCGTGGTGGGTACTTGTGTATATGTTGCACCCTATGGCAACTTCAAGGAGGGGCAAGGCCATGAGGTGCTTCAGATAGATAGAACCGATTTGTCGGTAACGCCTTTTGACGTCGATGAGAGGGTCTTGAATGGTGCAGCGGCGAGCGATCGATATGTCTTCGCCTTCAATGACCTGAATCTGACGAGCACTATTTCTCGCTGCAGCAAAGAGACAGGAGAGGTGAAAAAGGTCATCATTCCTGATGACCATGTGACGAGTGCGATCTTCGCCGAAGGTTCGCTGTGGGTATTTGCGCAGAGGCAGGGATCCACTGGGGAAGAAGAGGACCAGATAGGGCTGCTCTACCAATTCAGCGAAGAACTTGAGAAAATCGGTATTTACGATGTCAGCGCCTGCGGATCGGGGCAATACAGGGTTTTAGTCCACGAGGGGAAACTGTATTTCACGAGTCTCGAGAAAGCTCAGGGATGTGATTTGCGTCGTGTGGGAGTGTTCGATCTGGTTGAGGATGAATTGAGCTGGATTCAGCTCGAGAAGGACTACCCCAGTGCGATGGCCGTTTTCGACGGCAAGTTGCTTGTGTCTCATTGCGACGTAATTGCGGGGAGAAATACGTGCAGCTATCTTAGCGTTTGCGATCTTGCGGGCGGCAAAGTGGAGACTAGAAAGCTGGCTCATGATGTCACGGAGATGGTGGTGATCGGCACAAAACTGTATATGGCTAATAGCTGGGAACGGGAGTTGTATGCTTACGACGCCAATAGTTTTGAGCTTGAGAAAAGCGTGGTTGTAAGTTCCATGGACGACGATTACAGTTATTTATCGAATATTTTTTCAATGAATGATGCGGATTAGGTGATCTCGTTATAATTTTCGTCTGTCGTGTTTCAAGCGATGGGCAAAGGGGCTTGCTATGGAAACTTTCTCGCTTTCACGGTGGCGGTTGCAGTTGTCTTGGCCGGGCTGTGCGGGTGTGCAGTAGGGCATGCGGAGGTGCGTGTCGGCGAGGTGGACGCGCCCTTCGAGCTGTCGCCCTCGTTCCAGGCGGCGGGGAGTGCCTCTATCAAGCAGGAGCTCTCCGACGGCGGTGAGAGCTGCTGGTTGCTACTCACTTTCGACGACCTGCGTTACACCGTTGAGCTGGTTTCTATGGAGATGACGGTGCCGCCGTGGTCTTCTATGTAGGTGCAGACGGCTTCTTCGAATTCGCTGGCGCTGCCTGGGATGTTGTAGAACTGCTGGGCGTTCACGGCGTCGGCTATGACGGGTGAGCCGGTGCAGCCGATGGCTGTCGTGGGGTCGTAGGCGTCTAGGTCGATGACGAACTGGCTTGCCTGGCCGTTGAGCTCGTATTCTATGATAGTACGGTTGATCGCCGCTTCTTGGATCGCTATGGAACCCGAGAGCTCTGGTATGGCGTAGAAGGCGACGGCCAGCACAAGGCCCTCCTTGTCGCCGATGATCTCATTCTCCTTTCAACCATAGCGATTGCCGCCCTATCAGGCAAGCAACTGAAACTAACACGGCGGTTTCTGTGCGATACTGTGGCACAGAGTGCGATAAGGTTCGGCCGTGGTCGCAGTTGCAGGCTCGGAAAGGGGCGATGGTGCTGGCGGATTGGTGGGACAGGGTTACCGGGCGCGCGGGGAAGCGCGAGGTGTTTCCTTCTCGGTTCGGGGAGGCGACGGTGTATGCGATGCCTGCGGAGGACGGGTCGCTTGTGCGCATGCTGAACGTGGGCGGAGTGCTGCAGTCGGCGACCTATCTGGACGAACGTTGGGCAACGTGCCCCTTTGCGTACCTGCGATCCTTCGACCACCTCTTCGAGGCGGCGCTTCCCGAGGCGCCGGACCCGCTGGTTGTAAACCGCGCGCTCATGCTCGGCGGCGCCGGGTTCGCCTATCCCAAGCAGCTGCTGCTGGAGCATCCGGGCGTTGCTCTGGACGTGGTGGAAATCGATCCGGCCATGGTGCAGATCGCCCGGGAGCGTTTCTTCCTTGATCGTCTGGAGATGCAGCTGGCCGCCGAGGGTCGCGCCGACGATCTGCGCATCTTCGTGGAAGACGGCGAGGCGTTCCTGCGGCGGTCGGACGGTGCCCCCTACGATGTCATCATCAACGACGTCTTCGTCGGACGCGAGGCGGTGCCGTTCTTCGCTAGCGACGAGGGCATTGCTTGCGCCCGCGCGCGCTTGACGCCGGGCGGCCTGCTCATGGCTAACTGCGTCGTGGAATACACCGGCGATGCCATGTACCGCCTCTTCTCCCAGGTGGAACGCCTGCGCGATCACTTCGCCAACGTGTACGTCATCGACGCCTCCGACGACGAGTTCGGCGGCGCCGACAACTACCTCCTCATAGCCACCGACGGCTCCTACCCTTTCACAGGCGTCATCCCCTACGGGGATTAGGGGCAGCTGCACGATGATAGCCCGTCGATCAGGCGCTTCTCGTTCTCGGCGCGGCCCTCGACGATATAACGACGCAGGACGTCGGTGGCCCAGCGACGGAACTCAACGCCGCGCTGAGACTTCACGCGGTAGCCCACCGAGATGATGACGTCGAGGTTGTAGTATTCGACCTGCCGCTCTACCTCGCGATTCCCCTCTTTTTGAACTGTCGCAAATTTTGCGACAGTTGGTTTCGGTGAGTTCTCCAATTCCTCCTTAAGCGCGTTGGCGATATGCTTGCCAATGGTTTTGACATCGCGATCGAACAGGAGAGACATCTGAGAGCGGTTGAGCCAGATCTCGTCCTTTCCGACGTCAACCGCGACATCTAATCTCACCTCCCCATCGGAGGATTCGAAAAGGACGATGTTCGATGTGCTAGCTGCTTCAGACATGCTCAAGTCTCCTTTAGCTCCCGAGGCGGCAGGCGAGGTCGGCGCGGCGGTTGATGCCGAGCTTTCGATAGAGGTTGCGCACGTGGGTTTTCACGGTGTTGGGCGAGACGACGAGCTCCTCGGCGATTTGCGGTGCCGTGCGCCCTTCAACGAGGAGGCGCAGCACATCCTCTTCGCGGCGGGTGAGGTCGTAGGTGCGGGCGGCCTTGGCGCAGAGGGCTTCGATATCAGGCTCTTGCGGCACCTCCGGGTCGGCCAGCTGCGAGTCAGCGTAGCCGCTTTTCGCCAGTTGCAAACGATCTGCCTCGCGCTTCATGGCGGCTTCGCGCCAGTAACGACTTAGGAAAAAGGAGGCCAGTGCGGTTGCTGCCAGCAGCGCCGCTGAGGCGATCGCGGCCGTTTTGGATGCCTGAAATCCATCCAGTGCCGGCACGACAATGGAGAGCCCGATGCTCGCGACCGACCACAGTACCGCCAGCCGTGTGCTCACATCGTCGCTGCGTCGGCGAAAGCAAGCTTGCCCAACGGCCGCGCAGGCCGCGCCTACGCCGATTAGGGCGGAAAAGACGATAATGAAGCTGGCGAAGGGAATCACGGGTTCGGCTCCTTTTCCGATTGGATGCCTCTCACTTTATCTTATCGCAGGCGCTTGCCCTAGGGTGAAAAACCTCACCATTGCCCTTTGGCCTGATCCCATGCTAGTTTGGGCTCGGTAATCGAGCGAAAAGGAGCGAGCTATGGCCGAAGAAACGAGCTTGAAGGCGCCAGGGCCGAACCGGGCGATCCGCGTTGTTGTCGGCGTTGCGGCCATAGGAGTGCTTCTGGCGGCGCTCGCCTGGATGATTCCGCATTTTATCGCTCAGCCCGCACGCGCTACCTTAACCCAGGAGACGCCGACGGGGATGTCATCGGGTTACGCTCCCCATTGGAAGGCCGAGGAGATTGTGAAAGTTCCTTTTGGCGAGACCGTCGTGCTGGATGACTTGGACTGGGGAATGAAATACGACCTGGAGGCAAGCCCCTACCTGCAGGAGGACTGGGATTCCAAGACCGAAGCCGAGAGACAAGCCGCGATGGAAAGCGAGGGTTGGGATGAGGAGATCGCCCCGTTCTCGGCCCGCGTCGTCGATTGCGCCATGGTGTCTCAGGCGGCGTTTACGGAATGGTATCCGCTGTATGCCGAGACGAACCTCTCAGCAGGCTCGGGAATGCTGTTTGCCGACGAGGACGTTCGCATGGTGGTGGTCGATGTAGAAGTTGGCAACCTCGGCACCGAATCCGCGGCGCCGCCGAACCCTGTGCTGCGGTGTGCCGCCTTCACGGGCGATAACGCGATGATGGATGCCGGGATGCTTCCAGACAATTATGCTCAAGCAGCGCTGTATCCTCTTGGTGGCGATGACTTCATAGTGGGCCTTGCCGGCGGGTATGACACGCTGATGCCGGGTGAGACGCGCACGATCCGCTACGCCTTCGTCATTTACCGCAACAGCTTCGCCGAGCAGGACGGCATCGATAATGCCGATCTTTCGGCCATGGAAGTTGCGTATCTCGATTGCAGCCCGTGGCGCGTTATCGCCCTGAAGCTGGCGAACGCTCGCGATGCCGCCCAAGTGCACCCGCGCAACGCCTAC
The DNA here is from genome assembly GCF_000478885.1 of Adlercreutzia equolifaciens DSM 19450. Taxonomy (NCBI): domain Bacteria; kingdom Bacillati; phylum Actinomycetota; class Coriobacteriia; order Eggerthellales; family Eggerthellaceae; genus Adlercreutzia; species Adlercreutzia equolifaciens. The sequence continues at coordinate 2,480,398 of NC_022567.1, read as the reverse complement.
ACCGACGGGATCCTCGGGCGCTAGATTGGCGAGGCGCCTGCTCGACGTTCTTGTCCTGCGCGTTTCTTTGTAGCCCTCTTTCGCGGTCGAGGCGCTCTCTGGTTCGTGCTGCTTTTGTGGAAGGTGGGTGGGGCGTGCAACAAAGCGGGCTTCCCAAACGTCTAGTAGATAGAGAATCAGAGCAGAACGAGCGCGAGGAGGCTGACGTGCACAAGTTGAGCGACATTATGGCCGTTATGGGGCTAGCCGTCGTGTTCGTGGGCATTGCGATGTTCATCGCCTGCTGGGGATAGGCCGCCGGCCGCTTGTTTCCCGTAACCGCTGCATAACGAGGGCTTATCGGGTTGGCAGACGTTGCGTCAGTTGGTCATGGTTTCACAGAGCGCCCCTTTACACTGGATGCCGAGACACGCGTTCAGGGAAAAGGAGGCCGGCCATGGGAGACGAAAAACGCCATGTAGATCACCTGGAAGAGGCCGCGCGCAAGGCCGAGGCCGACCTGCGGGACGACCTTGAGAAGGCCGTGGAATTCGAAAAGGCCGACGTGGCTGAAACTCATCGCGAATGGCACGATCAGCTGCACAACGATCATGCCGAGTTGGTGGCCGACGTTGCTCGCGACAAAGAAGAGATCCGCGAGGCTTTAGACGACGCGCGCCACCCCGAGCGCATCGTGCATGCGGCCGAGGAAAAGCTCGCCCACGCCGCCGACGAGGCCCGCGATGTCGTGCGCGCCGTGGAGCACCCGAGCGTCATTGTCGATGACGCTAAGGAGGCTCTAGCCGAGAAAAAGCACGCCCTTGATGAGACCGCGGCCACTATCGCTGCCGAATTCACCAGCCCCGCCGACAAGAAGCGCCTGCCGGTGGTGCTGCGCGTGTTCGGCGTGCTGCTCATTATCGGCTCGGGCGTCGCGCTGCCGGTCATCGCGAAGACCATGTATCAGGCTGTGACCATGTTCGACTCTGGGGCTATGCGCGGGGAGGGCATCTCCACCATCGTGGTGACCTTCGTGAATCTGGCCGTGCTGGTGGCCCTCGCCGTCACGCTCATTGTGTTCGGCGTGCGCCTCATCCGCAACCAGCGGCGCTGGGCGGCGCTGCTCTCCTACGGGTTGTACGTGCTCCTTCTGGCCGGGGCCCTGTGCTCCATCATGCTGGCCGGCATCGGCTACGAGCTTATTCCCTACGGCGTCGGTTTCGCGGTCACCGTGGCGCTGCAAAGCTACCTCGACCCCTCGCTGCTCGAAGAACGCCGCGCCCATCGCAAGGCCCGCGAGGCCGAGGAGCACGCGGAGGGGGAGGCCGGCACGCTCGGTCGCGACCCCTCGGGCAAGGGCTACATCACGCTGAACTTCTTCAACCTGTTCTGGATCTTCGTTGTGGCCAGCGTGCTGGGGCTGCTCATGGAGGAGATCGTCCACTTTCTGTTCGTGGTGCCGGGCCAGTGGCAGGACCGCGCGGGCCTGCTGTTCGGCCCGTTCTCGCCCATCTACGGGTGCGGCGCGGTGCTCATGACCATCTTTCTCAACCGCTTCCACAAAAGCAACTGGCTTGTCATCTTCCTTGTGGCGGCTGTCATCGGCGGCGCGTTCGAGGCGTTCGTAAGCCTGTTCATGCAGTACGCGTTCGGCGCGGTGGCCTGGGATTACTCCAACATGCCCGGATCGTTGTTCGGCGGCCGCACGTGCCTGCCGTTCATGGCCTGCTGGGGGCTGCTCGGCGTGGTGTGGATAAAGCTGCTGTTGCCGTTCATGCTGCGGCTCGTGAATTTCATCCCGTGGAACTGGCGCTACGTGCTCACCACCGCGTGCGCCGTGCTCATGCTGGTGGATGCCGTCATGACCCTGCAGGCCCTCGACTGCTGGTACATGCGCCTGTCCCATGACCCGGTGGACACGCCCATCCAGCAGTTCTACGATCACGAGTTCGGCGACGCTTACATGGCCGACCGCTTCCAATCCATGACCATCCACCCCGCCGACGCCGTGCGCGGGAAGTAGGGGCGCCGTAAGCCTGGGGATGCGCGGCCATGCGGGGATCCGAGTGAAGTGCGGGGTGGGCCGACGGTGCCCACCTACAGAGTTGCGTTGAATGCGGCGAAGGCGCCTTCGAGGCACGGAGCGACCAGGCGCACGAGATCTTCCTTGTGCCCCGGGCGGTAGAGCAAATCCAGGTCCAGGGTAAGTTCTTCGCCGACGAGGGGAATGATGGCCGCATCGGGGTTTTGGGCGATGGCGGGTAGAATGGAAGTCCGGGGCGAGAGATAGAGGTCGGTACCCATGGCATCAATGGCCCGGATGATGTCGTACTCGCTGTTGGCGGGGTAGGGTGCGGTCGTGTAGGTTATTTCGGCCTCATCGAGCAACTGGCTGAAAACGTGCCAGTAAGGTGAGAAATCGGGGCCGGTAAAGTGCACGAAACGGCCGTTCTGGAGCGCGTCAGCGGTGAGAAGCGGCTCATGGGCAAGGGGATGGTCGCGTCGCACGATGAGAGACACGGGGACATGACCCAGACGGATGCTCTCCATGTTTTCGTAGGACTCCCTGGTGCTGGCAACGGAGGAGAGAAGCAGGGCGCAATCGGTCTCATCGCTCTGCAACGCCTCGACTTGCTCGAGGAGCGAGGCGCTCGTATTGCGCTCGACCCGCAGGGTAACGGTGGGATCGGTGGCACGCAAGCGAGTTTCCGCATTAAGGATGTAAGGATAAAACGAAGGGTGCCCGACGATGCCGCTGATACGCAGGTGGCGCTCTCCGGAAAAAAGACGCTGGAGATGCTCCCGGGAGAGGGAGAACTGCTCCCAAAGTTGCTCGGCGTAATCGAGAAGGAAGGCTCCGGCATCGGTGAGATAGACGGCGTGGCGATCGCGCTTGAATAAGGCCGTGCCGTAGAACTGCTCGAGTGCGGCAATGTGGCGGCTGAGTGCCGATTGCGAGATGTGCAGATCTGCTGCGGCCTCGCGAAAATTCAAGTGGCGTGCGAGGATGGCGAATTCTCGTAGATGCTCTATTTCCATATCCCCTCTTTCCCTCAACCATGAACAGTATGCCATAGGGCTCCGTTCGGTGGCGCGGCTTCATGGGATTGGTGATGCAAATATAACATCACCGTAGGAGGCGAGCGCATGAGGCTAGGCGGCTGCGCAACAGGGCGTCGTGGTCTGCGTAAAGGCTAGAAAGAATGCACCACCATCGCTGGGAGCAGCGCGATAGACTGATTGCACAATCCGCTAGACGAGTGCCGCTCTCAGCATTGTAGCCGACCGGTCCGATTTGCTGGGAGGAGATGCGTGAGTACGGGCTCGGATCCATGCGGGAAAACCCCACGAGGAAAGAGAAGGAGGAGAAATGGGCTCATTGAACTTGTCCCGACGGAGCTTCCTGAAAACGGCGGCGGTCACGGCAGTTGCGGCGAATCTTGTTCTGAATGCGGAAAGCGCTCTGGCCGAAACTTCGCACACTGCCGCAGATGGTGTGGGCGAAGTCAAACGCATTCGCAGTTGCTGTCGCGGATGCGGGAAGATGGAGTGCGGTGTGTGGGTGACCGTGGCGAACGGCCGGGCCGTAAAGATCGAGGGCGACGAGACAGCGCCCCACACCATGGGCAGCTGCTGCAACAAGTCGGTCGCGTCGCTGCAGGCGTGCTACCATCCTGACCGCCTGTACCATCCAATGAAGCGTACCAACCCCAAGGGAGAGGATCCAGGCTGGGTGCGCATTAGCTGGGATGAGGCACTGGACATCATTGTGGCCGGCGTTCAGCAGGTAAAGGACAAATACGGTGGCCAGTCGCTGTTCACCATGGGAGGCACGGGGCGTATCTGGAGCATGTCCCCCTACAACGGCTATGATAGCTGGTTCATGACCCCTAACAACGTGGTGGCATGGCAGGTGTGTAAGGGACCGCGCCACTTTGCTTCGGCACTCACCTCCGAATTCAACCACAGTTGGTCGGCCACGGTGGAACGGCCTCCAGTGTTCACCATCTGGGCCTCCACGCCCGAGGGCTCCAACTATGATGAGGCAGGCCGCTCGGTAGTTGATGAGGCCATGCAGGCTCAGACATTTATCTCGGTGGATCCGCGCACAACAAACCTGGGCAAGGAGGCGGACATTCATCTGGCGCTGAAGGGCGGAACCGACGCAGCGCTCGCCCTGGCCATGTGTCACGTGATCATCGAGAATGACCTGGTGGATTGGAAGTTCGTGAAGCGCTGGACCAATGCGTGCTTCCTTGTGGTAGATGATAAGGAGCCCTCGGGACCGCCCATTCCTCATACGTACAATGCCACAACAATGGTGAAGACCAAGTTGTTGACCCAGGCAGATCTGCAGGAAGACGGAAGTCCCTGGAAGTACATGGTGTGGGACAAGGCGTCCAATTCGTTGAAGTGGTTCAACGCTTCGGCCGACCAGGCAAAGGCCAATCCCGACTACGATCCCGCCACCGATCCGGAGTGCGGCATCTGGGAAGGGGAGAAGCCCTACAAGCGCTATGACGGATCCGGCTTCGAGGAGCATTGGTCAAAGGAGAACTTCCCGGGTCAATGGGGAGAGGCGAACGTGCGGGAGGGCCACATGCAGGCGTGGTCTCCCGAGCTAGATGATTTCGAGTCCATTGATCCTGCTACCGAGGGGACATTCGAAGTAACTTTCGCCGATGGCACGAAGCACACAGCCATTCCCGTTTGGCAGAAGTTCGCTGAACGTTGCGCTGAATATGCGCCCGAGAAATCGGAATCCATCACCGGAGTTCCTGCGGAAAAGGTGACCGAAGCGGCCCTTGTGTACGGCACGCGGGTAGATCCGCGTTGGGGCAATGGCGGTATCATGTACCAGTTGGCGGTAGAGCATCACGGCAATGCCATCATGAATTGCCGGGCCATCGAGCTGCTCACCGCTATTACCGGGAACACCGACGGCCCCGGCGGTCAGCGCGGCTCCACGAAGATAGACGTCACGTATATGGGCTCTTTCGACAGCCTTCCCCAATCGCCCCTGTTGGATAACCCGAAGTTCCATCCGGAAATTATGGAGAAGCAACTGGGGCGCGACACGCATCCGCTGTTCGCGTGGTGGACGAACTGGGCGAACGCCAATACGGTTTGGGAGGCGGGCGTCACGGGCGAGCCTTATCCGGTGAAGGGATGCGTGTGCCAGTCTGGAGACTTTCTGAACATGGGCAATACCACGATGGCGTGGGACACCCTTGCCCAGCTGGACTTCATGTTCGACATCGACCTGTGGCACCATCCCACCGCTGAAATGGCCGATGTTCTGTTGCCAGCTCAGCACTGGCTGGAGGTGCCCTCGCCGCGCCAGAGCCAGGGGTCGGGTGGCGCGCTGGGACTGTGCGTACCTTGCGTGGAGCCTCCAGCCGATACGCGTTACGATCCGCAGATCGTCGAGGATCTGTACGAGCGCGCGGGGCTACCCTGGGGTTGGGACGAAGACAACCCTTATCCCACGATGGAGGAGATTCTCGACCACACTGTGCGCAAAGTGGGTCCGTCGTGGAAGGCATTGGTTGAGGAATTCCAGGAAAACGGCTGGTGGGACGTGAAGAAGCTGCGTCCAGACGACTGGGGCACCTACTATCGATTCCAGACTGGCTTTATGAAGAAGTCGATGGCGGAAGACCCCACCCCATCGAATGTTATTCCGGGATTCAACACGCCCACCATGAAGCAGGAAATTTGGTGCACCATTATGGAGACCTACCATGGTGCTGAGGATGCGCTACCCGATTATCGTCCCCACCCCGACACGATGGACAAGAATCCCGAGCTTTGGAAAGAGTATCCCGTGCATTGCCTGACGGGGCGTCGCATCCCCGTGTACTTCCACAGCGAGCATCGCCAGCTGCCCTGGTGCCGCGAGGTGTGGCCGGTGCCGCGCGTGGAAATCAACCCAGAAGATGCGGCCGACTGGGGCGTCGAGCAGGGCGATTGGGTGTGGATCGAGAGCCCCCAAGGCAAGATTCGCCAAACAGTCGATCTCTACTATGGTATTCCGCGCGGCGTCATCAACGCCGAGCATATGTGGTGGTATCCGGAAATGCCCGCTCCCGAGCACGGCTGGCGGCTCTCGGCGGTCAATCAGCTGGTCAACAACGATATCGATGACCCCCATTGCGGTGCGTCGGTGGTGCGCGGCTATCCCGTGAAGGTGTACAAGGCCACTCCAGAGAATTCGCCGTTCGGCAATCCATGTCCCTGCTCCGATGACGGGGTGGAGATCATTCATGATGCCAACGACCCGCGCTTGAAGGACTGGGCGCCGGTTTACGAAGGGAGGGACGAGCGATGACTCGATACGCCATTGCGGTGGACTGCAACCGATGCGTGGGCTGCATGGCCTGCAACGGTGCGTGCAAAATGGTAAACAATGTGCCCATCGGCAGCTTCTGGAACAAGGTGCTGCGCATCGGCCCCAATGAGCCGGGCCAGGACGAGGTGCCGAGCCACGATTTCTACTTCCTTCCCATACAGTGCCAGCACTGCGAGAACCCCGAATGCGTGAAGGTGTGCCCCACGGGCGCCAGCCATAAGCTGCCTGATGGTACGGTGCAGATTGACAAGGACAAGTGCATTGGCTGCCAGTTCTGCGCCATGAGCTGCCCCTACGGTGTGCGCTACCTGAACGAGGAAGAGCGCGTCGTGGAGAAGTGCACCCTCTGCGAGCAGCAGATCGCCCAGGGCGAGTTGCCCCAGTGCGTGACGAATTGCGTGGGCATGGCCAAATGGTTCGGCGATTTGGACGAGGGCATCGAGAGCTTCCGCGGGCCTTGTGGGAAAACGATGGGCGACTTCTGCGAGCCCTTCGACGGAGAGCACGATGTGCATACGCTGACTGATGTGGGGAATAGGCCGTCGTTCCTCTATATCCTGCGCGACCACACCTGGCGGGGAAAGGAGTAGGCAATGGAAATGCAATGGCCCCTTATTCTGTTCACGCTGTTCATGGCGTGGTCGGCCGGTGTATTTGGAACGGCAGCGATGCTTGCCTTGGCAGGTGGCGGCAAGCGGGTGCAAATGCCCGCGCTGGTGACGTCGGTCGTGCTGCTGGCCGTGGGCGGCATCGCGGTGTTCTTCCATCTGGAGCACTGGGATCGCATCTTCAACGGCTTCGGCAACCCCACGTCGGGCATTACCCAGGAGCTTATCGTCATCGTGCTGATGGCGGTGGTGATGGTGGTGTACTTCGTGTACCTGCGCAAGCCGGAGCCTGTGGTGCCCCGGTGGCTGGCGGTGGCCGCGATCGTGGTGTCGGTGGCGCTTGTGGTGGTGATGAGCCACTCTTACAACATGGCGGCCCGTCCGGCCTGGGATTCGCCCCTGCTTTGGCTGGCCTACCTGGGTAACGCCGCCCTCTTCGGCCCGCTGACGGTGACGCTCTTGGCTGCGTTCTTCCCCGATGCGGAAGGTGTTCCTGAGGATGCCCCGGAAGCCGTTTCGACGGAAGCGGTCGCGCGAGCGGGATCGGTGCTCGCCACCAGCGGTGTGGTCGGTGCCGTCGCCAACGCCGTGCTCTCGGTGGCATGGGGCGCGTCGGTCGTGATGAGCGCGGCGTCCTTTACCGAGGTGGGTCTGTATTGGGATCCGACCCATCCCAACTATCCCATCGCCAATCCTGCTGAGGCGGCGAACATTCTGTCCGGAGAAGCATCGCTTCTGTTCTGGATAGGTGTGGTGGTCATCGGCTGCGCGGTACCGGTCGTATGCGCGGTTCTCGGCCGTCGCAAGGGTGCGCCCGCGGTGCCCCTCGCCGGCGTCGGCCTCGCCTGCGCGATCGTGGGTGCCGTGTGCCTGCGCATGGTGTTCTACTCGGCGGGTGCATCGGTGTTCATGTTCTACTAAAAGCCGCTTTTCGCAGGGCACCTTTCCCCAAACCCCCTTGCAAACGGGTGCGCTGCGGAAGCGAGCCGATAGAAAATCGGGCCCCTGGGACGTCGTATGACGCTCCGGGGGCCCGCTGCTTTTTCGCTCCGAACTGCGGCATTGGGGCGTTCCTCGGTTTTTCCGATGGCATTGGCTGGGTACTTCCTATAACGGGTGCGGGCTTGGTGCCCCTCTAATGGGCGAACCCCACCAACGACGCGGTGGCGGCGAAGATCGCGGAGTTGGAAGGCGGCGCGGCGGCCATGCTCACCTCCTCGGGCCAGGCGGCGAACTTCTTCGCGGTGTTCAACATCGCCGGCGCGGGCGATCACGTGGTGGCCTCGTCGGCCATCTACGGGGGCACCTACAACCTGCTCGCCCACACCATGGGCCGCATGGGCCTGGAGTGCACCTTCGTCGATCCGCACTGCACCGACGAGGAGCTCAAAGCCGCCTTCCGGCCCAACACGAAGTGCGTCTTCGGCGAGACCATCGCGAACCCGGCGCTGGCGGTGCTCGACATCGAGCGCTTCGCGGCGGCGGCCCACGCTCACGGCGTGCCGCTCATCGTGGACAACACCTTCCCCACGCCGGTGCTGTGCCGCCCCATCGAGTGGGGCGCCGACATCGTGACCCACTCCACCACCAAGTACATGGACGGCCACGGCGCTTCCGTCGGAGGCGTCATCGTGGATGCGGGCCGCTTCGACTGGAGCGCCCACGCCGACAAGTTCCCGGGGCTCACGACGCCCGACGAGAGCTACCACGGCGTGGTGTACGCCGAGCGCTTCGGTCTGGAGGGCGCCTACATCACCAAGGCGACGGCCCAGCTCATGCGCGATCTGGGCTCCATCCAGTCGCCGCAGAACGCCTTCCTCATCAATTTGGGGCTTGAGAGCCTGCATCTGCGCATGGCCCGGCACGCCGAGAACGGGCGCGCGGTGGCCGAGCACTTGGCGGCCCACCCGAAGGTGGCCTGGGTGCGCCATCCCTCGCTTGCCGGCGACTCCGAGGCGGCGCTGGCGGCGAAGTACCTGCCGGACGGATCCTGCGGCGTGGTGAGCTTCGGCGTGGCCGGCGGGCGCGCGGCGGCCGAGACGTTCATGAAGAACCTGCGCCTGGCCCAGATCGCCACCCATGTGGCCGACGCGCGCACCTGCGTGCTTCACCCGGCCAACGCCACGCACCGGCAGATGAACGACGCGGAGCTTGAGGCGGCCGGCATCAGCGCCGACCTCATCCGCCCGTTGCGGTTACTGCTGTTAAACCTCATGCCCATCTTCCTCAACCGCTTCCACAAAAGCAATTGGCTCGTCATCTTCCTCGTGGCGGCGGTCATCGGCGGTGCGTTCGAGGCGTTCGTAAGCCTGTTCATGCAGTATGCGTTCGGTGCTGTGGCCTGGGATTACTCCAACATGCCCGGCTCGCTGTTCGGCGGTCGCACGTGCCTTCCGTTCATGGCCTGCTGGGGTCTGCTCGGCGTGGTGTGGATAAAACTGCTGTTGCCGTTCATGCTGAGGCTCGTGAACCTCATCCCGCGGAACTGGCGCTACGTGCTCACCACCGCGTGCGCCGTGCTCATGCTGGCCGACGCCGTCATGACCCTGCAGGCCCTCGACTGCTGGTACATGCGCCTGTCCCACGACCCCATCGACACGCCCATCCAGCAGTTCTACGATCACGAGTTCGGCGATACCTGCATGGCCGACCGCTTCCAATCGATGACCATCGTGCCCTCGGACGCGGTGCGCGGGTAGAAGGACGACAACGAAACGGGCGGCGCGCTTGGCGGCCGCCCGTTCGCGTGCAGGGCGCGGGGAGGGAAGGCGCCCTATCGGAATAAGTGGGGATGAGGAGCTACTCCTTGCCGCCGAGCACCTGGCCGATGGTGTAGCCCATCAGGCAGTTGCGCGTGTGCGAGAGGCAGTTCAGGTGGTGCGGATAGGTGTTGTAGAACATGCCGCCGGACACGATGCCTGCCGCGAACAGGCCCTCGATGGGCTGGCGATCCTTGTCGAGCACGCGGCACTCGGTGTCGACGATGAGACCGCCCGTGGTGCACAGGCCGTCGGCGAACTCCTTGGTGGCGTAGAACGGCGGCTGATCGATGGTCATCATCATGGAGCCGGGCATGTCGAAGTCGGTGTCGGCGCCGGCGGCGCACATCTCGTTCCAGTGGTTGATAGTCTCCACGAAGGTGTCGGCGGGCACTTCCATGAGCTCGGCCAGCTCTTCCAGGGTGTCGGCCTTGAAGGCGTTCTCGCTCTGGGCAGCAGCTACCCACTGCTCCTTGGGCCCGTAGCAGGAAGAACTCGGCGTCCAAACCTTGTCGATCTTGGTGTCCAGGGCGCTGTCCACGATGTAGAAATCGTAGGTGCCGGGCTGGTACTGGATGGCCATGGCCAGCTGGCCGTAAGGGTCGTACTCCGGGGTGAACCTCTTGCCGAGCTTGTTCACGCGCACGAAGGGCATGAGCTGCTCGGGATCGAGCATGATGGACTGCGGGAACTCATCCTCGGCAGCGCCGACGGCCACGCCCATTTGAAGGCCATCGCCCGTGTTGCCGAAGGCGCCGGTGAGCCAGCGGCCCGGCACGCTGCGCGGGCGGCAGCGCTCTTTCAGCATCTGCTGGTTGAACTCGTAGCCGCCGGTGGCCAGCACGACGCCCTTGGCGCAGTTGTACTGCTCGTACCCGTCGGCGCTCTTCACGATGACGCCGGTCACGGAGCCCGCGTCGTCGGCCACCAGTTGGCAGGCCGGGGTCTCGTAGCGGATCTCGACGCCGGCCTCGGTGAGGATGCCAGCGAGGATATCGGCCAGCTCACCGGGAGGGTAGGGGAGATTCAGCGAGGTGTTCCACGAGCGGCTGAGCGCCGTGGGGTCGTACTGCTCGCGGAAGTCGGGGAAGTCGCCGGCGGCGAAGGTGAGGGGGTAGTCGTTGAAGTCTTGGTTGTCGAAGTGGCTGATGTACCAGTTCACGGCTTCGCCGTTCTTTTCGAGGTAGTGTTGGTACAGCGTCATGTCCGCCTGGAACGAGCAGCCGATCATGGCGTCGGACATCCACTCGGTGGTGTCGTACTCCATGCCCCAGAACTTGTGCAGCTCGGAATTGGTGCCGCCGATGGTGGCCGAGTTGTAGTTGCCGCGGTTCTGCTTCTCCACGGCCACGGTTTTCAGGCCCTGCTCGGCGCAGGCCAGGGCGGCAGCGTCGCCGGCCGGTCCCAGGCCGCAGACGACGACGTCCACGTCGTGGGTGGCGACGATCTCATCGGCGGCGATGGGCTCTGCCACGAAAGCGACCACTCCCTCGCCGGCCGAGCCCACTTCCACTTCCTCCACCACGGGCCAGACGGCCTTGGCGGGATCGGTGGTCTGCATGGCGCCGCCGGTCGCCGCATCGTCGGCGGCTATGGTCTCGCCTGCGACTTCGGCCTGGGTCTTGGGCGCGCAACCCGCAAGGCCTGCGAGGGCGGCGGCCCCGGCGGCGACGGCCGCGCCGGAGAGGAAGCCGCGCCGGCTCACGGAAGGCGCCGCGGCGGGGTTCGAGCTGCCCGTTGGGCACGGGGCGGACGGGGTGCTGGGTTGGGTGCATTCGGTCATGATGTTCCCTCCATCGTGTCTCTCGGCGTCGGGTGCCGGCCCTTTGCCGGAGCCTCAACGCGGTGGCCCTATCTTTGCTCGCCAGGTGCGCTAACCCCATCTACCGAAACGGTAGATATTTGAGAAAACGCAGGTCAAAGTCATGTCGTCTCCCGTGGTTGTTCGTGATGGCCGCACTGATCTGTGCGATACTTACTCCCGTTCAAGAGAGGAGCGTGTGGTGGCTGGGGCTGTGCTAAATGAACGAGAAGGTGCCGAGGCGGTGCGGGGCGCCCACCGCGTGGGCTGGGGCCGGGCGGTGTTCGGCTCGGCCTGTCTGTGGGCTTGGGGGTTTCTGGCGTATCTGAGCCCCGTGCTCATTCCCGCCGAGCGACCGGTCGGCGGCGTCGGCATCGAAGTCGGTTTCTTCGTCTCCCAAGGTGCGGTGGTGGTTGCCGCTGTGGCCATCGTCCTCGCTTTGCGGAAGCATTCCGTCGCGGTGGGGCGCGGCGTGCTGCTGGCGTGTGCCTCGCTGCTCGCGCTGGCGAGCGCGCTGCTTCCGCTGACGGTGGCGATCGACGCGCCATGGCCCCTCGTCGGCTGCGGGGCGATATGCGGGGTGGCGGGAACGCTGCTCGGCTGCGCCTGGGGCGCCCGCTACTCCTTGGAGTCGAGGGATGTGTCGGCAGTCGTCATGGTCTCGTTCCTCGTGGCCTATGGGATCTATTTCGTAATTCTCTTGCTTTACGTCGCAACGCCCTTTGTCGTGGCGGCCCAGGTCGTTGTTGTCTTTCTGCCCATAGCTTCCTGGGGCCTCTGGTTCTGGGATGCCTCGGCACGTTCGGGGCTTGCTCCCGAGGTGTTCCCCTCCTCTGCTCTCTCCACCGACATAGCGGGTTCGCCGGGTTCCTCCGGGAAGGCTCCCGGTGAGGTGACGGCCGGCTCGCGCGAGCTGCATGCGCTTCCGTGGCGCTCGCTGGGGGTGATTGCCGTGGCGGCCCTTGTGGGCAACGTGATGGCCTCGGTCATCATGGGCACTTCCTACGAGGGGGCCGACAGCCTTTACCCGGGCGGCATCGCTCTTTGCGCCTGCATCGCCACCATGGCGCTCGTGCCCCTGACGGCTGAGCGGGCGGCCTTCTCCGTAGCGCAGCTGTATCGCATCACCGTCACCTTCAGCGTCGTGGGTCTTGTGGCCATTCTGGTGCTCGGCGCGGCGGCGGTGCCGGTCGGAGGGGCGCTCGTTCAGGGCTGCACGCTGTTCTTCCAGCCGCTCGTCTATGTGGTGGTGACGCGCAGCACCCGTCTTCGGGGCTTGTCCCCCTTGGTGGCTTTCGGTGTGGGCCAAGCGCTGATCAGCGCCGTGGTGCTCGCGGGGAACCTCGTCGGCAAGCTGCTGTTTCAGATGGCGGGAGAGACGCCCTTGCTACTGTCTGCCGTATGCGGCGCCGGTGTGCTCGCGCTGTTCTTCATGGTGGTGGCCCGAGCCGCGCAGGTGGGGGAAGAGGGGAACGAGGAGAAAGACGGCGGTACGGAAGAAACGGAAGCCGAAACGAGAGGCGCCGATCGGGTTAAGGCTGCTGCTGCTGGACGCGGCTCTTCTGGTGTTGCGGCAGGAGAACGGCTCTTTGAGGACGGCGGCACCACCGAGGCTGCAACGCTGCCGAATGGTGATTGTGCCGCTGGCGTCGGAGCGCAGGGAGAAGATTCCGCCGCTGTTTTTGCGCGGGCAGTAGGACTAACGGCCCGCGAGACGGAGATCCTCTCACTGCTGGTGCGCGGTCGCACCCTTCCTTACATCGCCAACGAGCTGTTCGTGACCACGGGCACCGTGAAGACCCACGTGCGCCACATCTACGAGAAGGCCCTGGTCAACAACCGACAGGAACTCCTCGACAAGGTGGAGGCCCGCTAGACATATCTCCCGAAATCAGGCGGTCGCGACCTTCTTTGGGCGGCCAGCGGTTCGGGGGCTATTGAAATAGTCTATGACATCGTCGGCTGACACAAGGCGGGCGCTGCCGACTTTCTCGGTTCTCAGGATGCCGTCGCGAATCATAGCGTGTATACGCGAAGTGCTGACATCGAGGGTATCCGCCGCCTCCTGAACGGTCATGGTGGCGAGGGGAGGCGTGTCGGCATCGCACTCCACGGCAACGGCGATGGCTTTGCCATTTGCGGGTGCGGGATGGTCCATCCGAGGCTCCGGCAAGGGTCGCCCTTCGCGAAGCGCCTGGGAAATCCAGAGGGTCAGCAGATCTTGTGCCATGAAGGCCGCATCGAACAACGTGTCCCCCTGGGTGCAGATGCCCAGGTCGGGAAACTCAGCTTCCCACCCGCCGCTCCACGGGGTGAGGATGGCTTCGTAGAGAAACTTCATAGGTCGCTTCCTCTCTATTGGGTGAAGTATTAGAGAAGCCCTAGCTTTTCTTTGATGGCTCGCTCGACCCCCGGCGAAAGATCTCCGGGGTGGCGGGGGATAGGAAACTCTTCGCCAGCCGCATTCGCGAAGATGTCATGTCTCGCCCCGTGTCTGACGAAGCGGCCGCCCATTTTCTTGGTGAGCCGTATCGCTTCTCTAGCTGTCATGGGCATGTCTCTCGACCTCCTGCATGGCACAATTTATTGTAACAATTAGTAACAATAAATGCAAGCACTGCCGTCTTCTCAAAGCGAATTAGAGCAAACAAATGTTCTTAGAACAATAGTTCATTTCAGAATAATCGAGGAGGTCTTAGCGGAAGGCCCTCGGTTTTTCCGATGACGTTCGCTGGGGACTTCCTATAACCGGGGTGGCGCTAGTGCTCCTATAATGGGCGAACGAAAAAAGCGAGACCCTGAAGGAGTCCTGAATGAGCGAGCGGATTGGAACGACCTGCGTGCAAGGCGGGTGGCGGCCCGGCGACGGCGAGCCGCGCCAGGTGCCCATCTACCAGAACACCACCTGGAAGTACGACACGAGCGAGCACATGGGGCGCCTGTTCGATCTGGAGGAGTCCGGCTACTTCTACACGCGGCTGGCGAACCCCACCAACGACGCGGTGGCGGCGAAGATCGCCGAGCTGGAAGGCGGCGCGGCGGCCATGCTCACCTCCTCGGGCCAGGCGGCGAACTTCTTCGCGGTGTTCAACATCGCCGGCGCGGGCGATCACGTGGTGGCCTCGTCGGCCATCTACGGGGGCACCTACAACCTGCTCGCCCACACCATGGGCCGCATGGGCCTGGAGTGCACCTTCGTCGATCCGCACTGCACCGACGAGGAGCTCAAAGCCGCCTTCCGGCCCAACACGAAGTGCGTCTTCGGCGAGACCATCGCGAACCCGGCGCTGGCGGTGCTCGACATCGAGCGCTTCGCGGCGGCGGCCCACGCTCACGGCGTGCCGCTCATCGTGGACAACACCTTCCCCACGCCGGTGCTGTGCCGCCCCATCGAGTGGGGCGCCGACATCGTGACCCACTCCACCACCAAGTACATGGACGGCCACGGCGCTTCCGTCGGAGGCGTCATCGTGGATGCGGGCCGCTTCGACTGGAGCGCCCACGCCGACAAGTTCCCGGGGCTCACGACGCCCGACGAGAGCTACCACGGCGTGGTGTACGCCGAGCGCTTCGGTCTGGAGGGCGCCTACATCACCAAGGCGACGGCCCAGCTCATGCGCGATCTGGGCTCCATCCAGTCGCCGCAGAACGCCTTCCTCATCAATTTGGGGCTTGAGAGCCTGCATCTGCGCATGGCCCGGCACGCCGAGAACGGGCGCGCGGTGGCCGAGCACTTGGCGGCCCACCCGAAGGTGGCCTGGGTGCGCCATCCCTCGCTTGCCGGCGACTCCGAGGCGGCGCTGGCGGCGAAGTACCTGCCGGACGGATCCTGCGGCGTGGTGAGCTTCGGCGTGGCCGGCGGGCGCGCGGCGGCCGAGACGTTCATGAAGAACCTGCGCCTGGCCCAGATCGCCACCCATGTGGCCGACGCGCGCACCTGCGTGCTTCACCCGGCCAACGCCACGCACCGGCAGATGAACGACGCGGAGCTTGAGGCGGCCGGCATCAGCGCCGACCTCGTGCGCCTGTCCTGCGGCATCGAGGACGCCGCCGACCTCATCGCCGACATCGACCAGGCCCTGGCTGCCGTGGAATAGGAGGACGCATGCCCATTCGCATTCCCGATGCGCTGCCGGCCACGGCGGCGCTTGAGGCCGAGAACATCTTCGTCATGACCGAGCATCGCGCCATGCACCAGGACATCCGCCCGTTGCGGCTGCTGCTGCTGAACCTCATGCCCACCAAGATCACCACGGAGACCCAGATTCTGCGGAAGCTGTCGAACACGCCCCTGCAGGTTGAAGTGGAGCTTCTGCAAACCGCGAGCCACGACTCGAAGAACACGGCCGCCGAGCACCTGGAGACCTTCTACACCACCTTCGACGCAGTGCGCGACGAACACTTCGACGGCCTCATCATCACCGGTGCGCCGGTGGAGCGTCTGGAATTCGAAGAAGTGGACTACTGGCCGGAACTCTGCGAGATCATGGAGTGGTCGAAGACCCACGTGCACTCCACGCTGCACATCTGCTGGGGCGCCCAGGCCGGCATCTACTACCACTACGGCGTGCCCAAGCACGAGCTGCCCGAGAAGATGTTCGGCGTGTTCCCCCACGAGGTGGTCAAGCGCACGTCGCCGCTCGTGCGCGGGTTCGACGAGACGTTCTTCGCGCCCCACTCGCGCTTCACCGAGGTGCGGGCCGCCGACATCGAGGCGCATCCCGCACTTGAGCTGATCGCCGTGTCCGACGAGGCGGGCGTGTACGTGGCGAAGTCCACCGACTCGCAGAACTTCTTCGTGTTCGGTCACCCCGAGTACGACCGCGAGGCGCTGAAAGCGGAATACGACCGCGACATCGCCAAGGGGATGGGCATCGCCGTGCCGGCCCATTACTTCCCCGACGATGACCCGGCGCGCGAGCCGGTTTCCACGTGGTTCTCCTGCGCCCAGTTGCTCTACACCAACTGGCTGAACTACTATGTGTACCAAACGACCCCCTACGACATCACCCGCGCCGGCGATAGGGAATAGGGGAGATGGGCGTTCGGGCAGCTTCCGTCTGCGCGAATGAGCAAACGAGGGTACTTCTCGTAGTTTTCTGCAGGGCGATTTCTGTTGCTGGTGCTATTTCACCTGGTGGGGGATTAGCTGTAGAGTGATTTCGCTATCGGCGACTACGAGAAGTAGGCCATTTTGCCCATTTCGAAGGACTCGGGCTTTTCGGTTGTCCGAAAAGGTAGGCAGCGAGACGCGTTTTTGAAAGGTGGAAATCTGTGGCAATCGATCCAAAGAACGACCCCCACGCTCGCATCGTGGTGAAGCCGCTGCCGAGCCAGCAGGCGAAAGGGCGCGACGCAGCCGCCGGATCGGGGCATCTGCGTCCTGCGGCCTCCGGCGACCCCTTCGTTCGCGCGGAAAACGAGGACGACGACGGCTACGACCCCTATTCCGACCGTCCCGCCGAGCACGAGCCTCTGTTCTCGGAAGACCCCTGGAATTAGTTCTATTCCTGCTCTTCCAGAGGGTCGAGCTGACGGGGATCAAGCAGGTTGAACAACTCTTCTCGGGAATGGATGTTCAGCTTTTGGTAGATGTGGCGCACATGGGCCTTGGCGGTGCCGTTGGCAATGACCAGCTCGCGCTCGATCATGCCCACGGTCTTGTGTCGGGCGAGCAGCTTGAGGATCTCCAGCTCTCGCGCCGTGAGGTGGTATTCGGTAGCTAAGGCGACGCACCGGTTGTCCACCTGCTGCGCATGTTTATCGGCGCGGCTTTTCCCGCTGCCGTTCAAGAACGAGAGGCCCCACTGGCCATCCACGTTCTTCTGGGAGAGCAGCAGCACGGTAGCCATGATGACGGCAATCATGGAAAGGCCCGAAATGAGCAGGCCGCCATCACCGGCTCCGAGGCTTCCGTGCTCTCCCATGTTAGCCACGGTGCGTCCGAGGAACATGAAAGCGAGTCGCAGCGATCGCTCGATGCCGAACAGCCAGATGGCTGATACGCCGTGGCGATAGCACATATTCGAGCACAGCGCCATGATCAGCACGGTGGCGGCCGTGTAGCCCCCGATAGCACAAGGGCCGCTGAGGAGGGTGGCTCCCGCGCCCCACATGGGCACGAGCCACAGCGCGGCCACCGTGAGCGGCAGCGCGATGCGCACAATGGAGTTGAAATCGAATTTCTCACGGCGAAAGCCCACGCTAAGGAAGATTACGAGCGCCACTACGAGCACGCCGGGCGATGAGTGCGGCCCGAAGGAGTCGGTATACACACGAGTCTCCAAAATACCGTAAGCGAACCCGTACAAGGCCATGAGCAGGAAAATCTTCCACGGCGGTTTGAAGTTGACGAGGTTCGGCTGGGGCCGTTTTTCTGCAGGGATGCGATCCATGCTGCGCCGTGCGAGTACAAGCGATACCGCCGGCAGCAGCGCTGTGAGGCAAGCGAGCCACGGTAGGCGCAGCCCCATGAAAACATAGACGATCACCGCGCCCAGGGCGATGGAGGCCGTGTAATAGAGAGTGACTCGCAAAGGGCTCAGGCAGCCGAACACCTCGCTCCATATAAGAATGACAAGCCCCATTCCCACGCCGCCGACGATAGCGGCCAGCCATGTTGCCGTGTAGCCGAGGCTCGGCACGATCATGGTGGCGAACAGTGCCACGGTGGCAAGCGTCATGCATGCACCGCAGAGCACGAAGATCGACGGATGGCGGTAGAAGGGGCCAATGCGCCGCGCGAGCAGCACGCAGATGAGCATGACGATGGCGCCCACTCCATCAAAACACTCGCGCGCGCCGAAGGGGATCGCGGGAAACGACACGAACGAGCCGACGAAAGCGATCTCGATCCAGGCACGGTAGAAGCCCACGCCGAGGAAGACGAAGGGAACCACGGGGAAGCGGTGCCTCTCGGCGACCTCCGGGGTCGCCGTACCTCCGAAGACCGAAGGATCGGAAGGTGCCGACGATGCTCCGGATGCTGACGGCGCTTGCGCCGCGCTTGAGGTCGGAGCCGAGCCTGCAGTCGGAGTTGGCTCCGACCCCGGCTTGCCTATGAGTTTCTTGCTCGCAGCCTGCGGTGCGCTGTGCATGGCCTTAACCCCCCTCCGAGTCTTTCCGAAAAAACTAGGGTCTATGATACCGTAACCTTTTCCATCATGTTTTGGGAGCATTGGGTAACGGGCCTGATCAGGCGGGGGTTATGACAAGGGGTTATAAAAATAAACCCGCGAAATGCGCTGATGGTCGATGTTTGTGCGCCCATGATGACTGCTAGGGTGGCCCCAGCGTCCCGAGGAGTCGCAGGGGAGGGAACCCCGAGATCTTCTGGCGCAGGCAATCAAGGGGTAACAGAAAGGACTCACCATGACTGCTGAATTCACTCGACGTAACCTGTTCAAGATCGGCGGCCTGGCTGCGGCGGGTCTCGGCGGTGCTGCGCTTCTGGGCGCCTGCTCGCCGGCCGGCAACGCTACCGGCTCCACTGCGAGCGACACGCCGACTGCCGCTACCGGTACGACCACCGTGGCCGGTCACGTGCGCGAGGGGCTTCCGAGCTTCCTGGCCGCGCCCGAGCCCATCACCGATATCGCCGAGACCAAGGACTACGACGTGGTTATCGTGGGCGCCGGCGCTTCTGGTGTGCCCGCCGCCATTACGGCCCGCGAGGCCGGAGCCACCGTCGCCCTCATCCAGAAGGAGTCGACGGCCATCTCCCAGGGCAACACCGCTACGGGCATTCTGCTGGACACCTCCGACCCGGCCGGCGTGGAGGCCGTGGTGTCGCGCCTCATCAAGGACCATCAGTACCGCGGCAAGCGCGAGCAGGTAGAGCTGTGGGCGAAGAACTCCGGCGAGTGCATCACGTGGTTGCTCGACTTGGCCACCGCCCAGGGTGCCCAGATTTCCGACAGCACGATGAAGTGGACGGCTGCCATCAAGGAAGTGAATGGGTATCCCGTGGACTACCTGTCCATCGACTTCGGCCCGAAGCCCTACAACACGGGCAACGGCATGCAGGTGCTGGCCGAGTACGCCGCCTCTCAGGGCGTGGAGGTGTTCTACGATACCGAGGCCAAGCAGCTCGTGGGCGATGCCTCCGGCGTGACCGGTGTCATTGCGGAAACCGCTGACGGCAACGTGCAGTTCAACGCCGCCAAGGGCGTCATCCTGGCTACGGGCGACTACCAGAACGACGACGATATGATGGCCTACTACCTGCCCGACCTGCAGAATCTCGGTCGCAAGCAGATGAACAAGACCGGCGATGGCCACAAGATGGCCGTGTGGGCCGGCGGTGCCATCGAAGACATCACGCACACCAAGATGCTGCACGACTTCGACGGCGGCCCGGGCTCCATGGCCGACATGCCCTTCCTGGCCGTGAAGAACGACGGCACGCGCTTCTGCGACGAGACGCTCGGCATGTCGCTCATGAACAACTTCCTGCGCAGCGAGGCCGACCAGGGCGATTACAACCAGATCTTCGACAGCAACTATATGACCGCCGCCGCCGAGTGGCCGGGCAAGCTGTTCGACCCCGAGGCCATCAAGGTGTACATGCCCGAAGAGGATGGCGAGAAGACCGGCGTCTTCAAGGATCAGATCGCCACGTTTAAGGCCGACACGCTGGAAGAGCTGGCCGAGAAGCTGGGCATTACCGACACGGCTGCGTTTGTCGAGAGCGTGAAGCGCTACAACGAGTGCGTCGCCGCCGGCAAGGATCTCGACTTCGGCAAGGAAGCCAAGTGGCTGACCGCCATCGACACGCCGCCCTTCTACGGCATCCATCGCCATGTGCGCGTGTCGGCCGTCGTGTCTGGCGTGAACGTCGGCCCGAACATGGAAGTGCTGGCCGTT
This sequence comes from Adlercreutzia equolifaciens DSM 19450, assembly GCF_000478885.1. Taxonomy (NCBI): domain Bacteria; kingdom Bacillati; phylum Actinomycetota; class Coriobacteriia; order Eggerthellales; family Eggerthellaceae; genus Adlercreutzia; species Adlercreutzia equolifaciens. The sequence continues at coordinate 2,460,034 of NC_022567.1, read as the reverse complement.
GAGACGAACGAGCCCATTCCGGGCCTGTTCGCCATCGGCAACACCGCCGGCAACTTCTATGGCGGCGTGGACTATTCCATGTACATGCCGGGCCTGTCCCTCGGCCGTGCCCACACGCAGGGCTATGTGACCGGCAAGTACGTCGCCAGCCTGTAATTTTTTTCCATCCCCCTCTGCCGGGTGCTTTTCTACGAGCGCCCGGCGTCATTCTTGTTAAGAGGCGCCTCGACCCTCCCCGAGGCGCCTCTTGTGTTTTGCGGGCCCGGCGGCGGGCGAGCTGGTTTTCGGGGAGGTTCTGACCGTCGGTCCCCCGTTTTCTGCGGCTGAAATGTGCCTAGCTCGCGTACATGGCCGCGTAAGGCCGGCTGGAGGCGGGGCGCAGCGCGACGAACTCGTCTACGCTCGCCTGCTCGTGGGGCTCGGTGCCGAAGCAGGCGTCGTAGCGGGCGAGCAGCGCGCCGAGAGTCGCCGAGTCATCGTCGGTCAGCCCTCCCACATCCAGCCCGTCGGGCACCACGGCCGGCGCGTTGTTACGGCGCAAATAGATGACCCCGCCGTGCATGCCGGAGGCCAAATGATCGCCGGCGCGGCCCATAAGCACGATGATGCCGCCGGCCATGTACTCGCCGAGGAAGTTGCCCGCGTCCCCGCCGATGACGATGACCGGGCACTTCCCGCCGTACTGCTTCATGTTGATGCCGCCGCGCCAGCCGCAGCCGTCGCGCACGATGAGCTCGCCGCCGCGCATGGCGTAGCCGGCCGCATCGCCCACGCGCCCGTGCACCACTACGGTGCCGGCGTTCATGGTGTTGGCGGTCTGGTCCTGGGCGCTTCCGAACACCTCTACCTCGCCGCCGTCCATATAGCAGGCTAGATCGTTGCCCGGGGTTCCGTGAACTTCCAAGCGCTTGCCCGCGGGCAGGGTGCAGCCCAGGTAGCGCTGGGCGTAGGCCTCCACGATGCAGACGGTGTCGGCCTCGGCGAGCGCCGCGCGTACGGCGGCATTGGCCTCTTGGAAGTGCTTCGTTCCCAATTCCACGATGATGGTTTCAGCCATGCGATCACTCTCCCGCGTACTTTACGCCGAGGATTTCCAGTTCCTTCTCGTTGAGCCCCACGCCGCGCAGCATGAGCCGGTTGCCGCGCAGGGAGTCGATGGCGTTGATGCCCATGCCGCCCATCATCTCCTGAATCTCGCGGTTCCAGCCGGACACGAGGTTCACCACGCGCTCGGCGGCGGCCTCGGGGTTCAGGCGGGCCACCAGGTCGGCCCGCTGGGTGGCGATACCCCAGTTGCAGCGGCCGCTTGCGCAGTCGCCGCACTGGTGGCAGCCCATGGCGATGAGCGCCGCCGAGCCAATGGAGACGGCGTCGGCGCCGAGGGCCACGGCCCGCACCACGTCGGCGGCGTTGCGCAGGGTGCCCGAGGCCACGAGGCTCACGGTGGAGCGGATGCCCTCCTGGCGCAGCCGCTCGTCCACGGCGGCCAGGGCCAGCTCGATGGGGATGCCCACGTTGTCGCGGATGCGCTTGGGCGCCGCGCCCGTGCCGCCGCGGAAGCCGTCCAGCACGATGATGTCGGCGCCGGCTCGGGCCATGCCGGAGGCGATGGCTGCCACGTTGTGCACGGCGGCCACCTTCACGGCCACGGGCTTGGCGTAGCCGGTGGCCTCCTTCAGCGAGAAGATGAGCTGGCGCAAGTCCTCGATGGAGTAGATGTCGTGGTGCGGCGCCGGCGAGATGGCGTCGGTGCCCTCGGGAATCATGCGGGTGCGCGACACCTCCTCGTTGATCTTCTCGCCGGGCAGATGCCCCCCGATGCCGGGCTTGGCGCCTTGGCCGATCTTGATCTCGATGGCGGCGCCGGCGTTCAGGTAATGCGGGTCCACGCCGAAGCGTCCGCTGGCCACCTGCACGATGGCGCGGTCGGCGTAGGGTTCCAAATCGCGGTGCAGGCCGCCCTCGCCGCAGTTGAAGTAGGTGCCCAGCTCGCGCGCGGCCATCGCGAGCGCCTTCTGGGTGTTAAGCGATACCGAGCCGAAGCTCATGGCCGAGAACATGATGGGCACATCGCAGGACAGCTGGGGCGGCAGGGGAGAGACGACGGTGCGGGTGCGCTCGTTCACGCGCAGCTTGCTCGGGCGGCTGCCCAGCACCACGCGGGTTTCCATGGGCTCGCGCAATGGGTCGATGGAGGGGTTGGTCACCTGGCTCGCGTTCAGCAGCAGATGCTCCCAGTAGATGTGATAGCTCTTCGGATTGCCCATAGAGGCGAGGAGCACCCCTCCGGTCTGCGCCTGGGCGGTGATGTCGTCCATGGCACCTTCGGTCCACACGGCGCTTCCGGCATCCACCTGGGGCCAGTGGGTGATGGCAAGGGCCCGAGTGGGGCACAGGAGCGTGCAGCGCTGGCAGTTCACGCACTTCATGGAATCGGCGCGCAGGGCGCCAGTTTTCTCGTCGCGGTAGTGCACCTCGTTGGCGCATTGGCGCACGCACAGGTCGCATTCGATGCATTCTTCCCGGTCGCGCAGTACTTTGTAGCGGGGGTTGCGGAAGTCGCGCATGGTTTAGGCCTCCTTCCGGCGGGGCAGCACGCCGACTTCGTGGGCCAGCGGCGCGTTGTGCGGATCGTTCTCGGCGTCGGCATCGGCGGCGGCCTTGGCTGCGACCACGGAATCCAGCTGCACCACAAAGGGCTCGCCGCCCCCGATGGCGCGCATGTTCTCCGCGTCGGGGCACACTAACTCGATGGCCGCCTGCTCGCTGGCCATATACACCATGGAGCCCTTCTCGGCGGCCATGAGCGCCCGCAGCTTCAGCCGGTCGTTGATGGCGAGCAGCCCCTCGCTCGAGCCCAAGATCACCGAGAAGGGCCCGTTCACGAGAGCGCTCGCGTAGGTGGTGCGCAGGGCGGTTTCGAAGGCGGCTTGCGACGGTTCCATGGCGTCGATCTCGTCCCAGGCCGGCGCGGTCATGATGTGGGCGGCCAGCTCCGGCGTGAGCCCGTGGCGGCGGCTCAGCAGATCGAACAGGTAGGTGATGACCTCGGTGTCGGTCTGCAGCTCGCAGTCGTAGCCGAACTGCTCCACGTAGCGGCGGTTCGCGTCGTAGCTGGAAATCTCGCCGTTGTGCACCACCGACCAGTTCAGCAGCGTGAACGGGTGCGCGCCGCCCCACCAGCCGGGGGTGTTGGTGGGGAAGCGCCCGTGGGCCGTCCAGGCCCAGGCGTCGTAGTCGCAGATGCGGTAGAACGCGCCGATGTCCTCGGGGTAGCCCACGCCCTTGAAGGCGCCCATGTTCTTGCCCGACGAGGCGACGAAGGCCCCGTCGATCTTCCCGTTGATGTGGAAGACGTGGGCCATGGTGTACTCGGCCTCGTCCAGGCCGCTGGCCGCCAGGCGCATGGGGTGCGGTGCGGCGAAATAGCGCCAGATGTCCGGCGGGTTCTTGATGGAGGCGACGGGCTCGGTGGGGATGCGTTCCTGCTTCTCGCTCATAAAGTAGGTGTCCAGGTAGGCCTCGGTCTCGCGGCGGGCCTCATCGGACTCGTACATGATGTGGAAGGCGTAGAGCTCCTCGTACTCCGGGTAGATGCCGTAGGCCGCGAAGCCGCCGCCCAGGCCGTTGGATCGGTCGTGCATGAGCGCGATGGAGCGCAGGATGTCGCTTCCATCGTGGCGCGCACCGCTTCGGTCCATGATGGCCGCGATGGCGCATCCGGCGGGAATGCGGACATCGCCTTCGCGGGGCGCGCGTGGGTGCCGGTCGCAGGGCGCAAGGCGGGCGGAGCCGGCGACGGTCCCGGTGCCTGCGGCGTCGGGGCGCGCGGTGCGCGGTCGGTCGAAATCGTACATAGCGTTCTCCTTGTGCATTGTGCGGAATGCTGTATCGTCAGCATAGGAGAGCAATGTTTCGCGAAACCGACCCCGGTGTTTCGCCTTTGTTAAGCCCTGGGGTGAGGGGTGGGGAGCGGAAGCGCTAGTCGTCGGCTTCGTCTTCTAAATTGATCACGAAGACGCCCTTCTCGGGATGTTCGGCCTCCTCATCGGTGATGCGAATGAGGATGTCGCCGGGGGCGCAGTCCAAGCGATCGCAGATAGCGAACAAGGTGGAGAACCGCACCGAACGGATCTTCCCCTGTCGCAAGCGCGAAATATTGGCCGGAGTATGTCCGGTAAGCTCAACGAGGTCGGTGCCGCGCACACCGCGTTCCTTCATGAGCTTACCGAGCTGGATTGCGTATTTCATGGCCGTGATTTTACACTAGGTCGTCGGTTTCCTGCTCAAGAGTGGCACCATAGCTAAAAATAAATGAGAGCGCGAAACACACTATGGAGATCATGAAGCTGGTTGCATCAACGTGAATCGAATCGCTCGCAGACGCATCGCTTTCGATGAGCATATGGGCATCCCCATTGATGGCGCCAACATCTGTGCCGGGGGTGATGAAGAAGCCGCAAATCGCCGTAGCCAAAAAGAGGAAACCTAACGCTCTGATTTGTCGAACCCGCAATGGTGTGAAAGGGGAGGCATTGCGCCCGATTTCACGGAAAATGCGCCAGAGCAAGAAAATGGTGAAACCGCCTGATATAGAAGGAATGATGAAAGGCAAGGTGCCCGCAAGCGTTGAAGGGCCGAGATAGGAAAACCCATTGGGTAATAGGGCCATATAAAGAAAAACCGCGACATGGGCGGCGCAGTACAAAACGAAAATGATCAAGAAGAGAGTGGCGAGTCCACGACTTGTTGAAACGAGCTTGCTCCGCGTTGTCTTGATTGCGGCTAATTGCTTATCCACTGTTGGGCTCCAACGCCTGTCTTGCTGCTATTGCTCGGGGCAATCGTCTGGAGCGGGCGTGGCAATTCCAATTTGAACGCAATGACCTGTAGGGCCTATGCCTAGGCAAGCGGCGGCGAATGTGTTGTCACTAAAGAACAGCATGAGGACTCCTCTCGTAAAAATTATTGTACGACAATAAACATAGTAGACCATGCATCAACGATAGTCTAGGGGAAATCTAAAACAATTCGAATACCTGGAATGTCTTTTTGCTGCTTTGTTACTTGGGCAGTTCGCTCGATACTGCTACTTAGAAATTATTAAAAAAAAGTAACTATTGACCTTGTGTTACAAAAATAATTATTATATAGTAATTTTGCTGATCAGCTTACGTTTACTATGACAGGCCAGAATCAGCTCTTAGAGGAGGTGTTTCCTATGTGCAAAAAATGGCTTCGAAAAAACGCCTCATTTGTCGTCGCGGTGCTTTTACTTGGGGTGCTTGTGGGCTCAGCGACAGGTTGTGTTGCAGAGAGCCATGAACCGTACACTCAGAACTATTCAGCGCTGACGATGGCGACAGATTTTAGCTTGGGTGGCGAAGATCGTTATTTTGATAAGCTTCAAAAAGACGAGGAGAACGTGCTGCTTTTTTGGGGCTCATGGTGCCCCCATTGTGAGTCGCTGATCGAGAGAATCGATCAGTTAGATAGCGCCGATGCGATTAAGAAAAACTTATTTACCGTTGCGGAAGACGAAAGCCTTGACGATGTTGAAGGGCATGAGGGGGATTTCCCTATCTACCTCGATCAGGACGAGAGCGTCTATGAGGCGTACGGGTTAGAGCACATTCCGACGGTCTTTATCCTGAATGATCAGGGGGAAGTTCTTGGCTCAGCACAAGGGGAAGAAGATTCTCTGACGTTGCTCCAGGAATATGCCTCTTACAACCAGTGAGCACCAGCACTCATGGGAGAAAGGAGTGAGCAATTGCTGGTATTATCGGACAACGAAAGGAACAACGATGAAGAAAGTAAGTGCAACACTGACCTCTTTGGCCCTTTGCGCGGCCCTGACTTTGTCGCCTGCGGCGATGGCCTTCGCCGACATCGGTGGTGAACCCGCAAATCCCGGCGGATCAGGCGACATCTACGTCCCCGACAACTATCAGGATCCCGGCATCATGCCCCTCGAACGCGGCCAATGCACAGATGTATATTCTAAGGCGTGGTGCGACTCGCACGGCTACAAGAATAATCGGCCTGTTCCGAAGGCAGTTCCTCTTAACGCTAAGGAGCGAGAGTGCTATTGGGGACTTATGAGAAGCGGAAGCAAGGCCGCGCTGTGCGCGATGGTTGGCAACGTTGGGGGTGTTCTCACTGCTGCTCCTGGAGTTGCTTTTACCTTATACAAGTGCTTTAAGTAGGTGGTCGATATGGGCGAAAGCGCAAATGCGTCGAGCCTGTGGACTCGAATCGATAAGATGGCAGCTGCTATCTGGCTGATTGTTGTGGTGGCGATTGCTGTCTTGCCATTCTTTGGCTTTCCGGAAGGCGTCCGACGTGTTGGATGGGGGATAGCCACGATAGCGTATGAATGCTTTGTCGTAGTTCGCACGATTCAGGTAAAGCGCTACTTCTGCACCGCCCTCGACCTTTGCGGCATAGCGCTCACCTATTCCATCTTCTTCGTGTACTTTCAATAGCAACGACAGAAAGGAGGGCAAGCGATGATCGGCGATAAGCGTGAACGTAGGACAGCCCTATGGTGGATCGAGCACGAGAGCACCAACGAGTTCTGGAGCCTGCGGAACCCGTGGGTCGTCGGCCCCCTTGCCCTCCTTGTCGTTATTGTGCTCTGTGCGCTGGCGACGTTTTTCTGGGGTATGCCCCGCTTCGTTGCTGATGTGATTACGAAAGGGATCGTCTTCGGCTACCTTCTCATTCTCTTCATTTACCAGCTAAGGGCGAAGCGCCGTACCGCAGCCATCGGCACGGCGGTCATCGCCTTTATTCTGGCGATATGACCTTCTTTCCGCTGATCTCGGCATAGCGGTGCATCTCTATGAGAGAAATGTAATCTTATGTACATAGATTTGTACATGAAAATGGCTATAATCGAGATCGTCAAACATCTTGAAAGGGGGCATCATGGCCGAAATGACTGCGACCGTCGCCGAGACGCGGGCCAATTTCTCGAAAATCGCCGCAACGGTGCGCGAAACGGGGCGACCCGTCACCGTGTTCAAGAATTCGAAACCGTGGGTCTTGGTGGCGCCCATAGAAAGTGGCTATGGCGATCATATTCCGAGTATCGACTGGGCGAAGCAGGATGTTGTCCGAGTCGATCCGGAAACGCGCCGGACCATTTTGCCTGCCGATTGGGACGACGAAGAGGACGACGGAGTCTACGATGCCCTCGCATGACCCCAAACCCGGAGAGATCTGGCTTGCTTACGTTGAATTTCTCGATCATCCAGGCATCGGCAAGGTTCGCCCGGCCTTCTAGAAGAAGATTATGAACATGCCCAGGGCCAGGCCCACCATGACGGCGAAGGCGGGGAGTTTGCTCCGGTAGATGAGGTAGCGCGGCGCGTCAGCCCAACTCGGGGGAGAGCGCGAAATCGTGCGGTTCGCAATTCAAACTAATGCTCTTCGCTGCGCTAGAAGACAGCAGTTGTGTTGCTGCTCTGACCGCTGGGAAGATGGATTTTCAAGTAAGGTCTCGAGCATATGTCGAACGATTTCTGTTTGCCAACGGGGGCGCATTGTCTCGGTTGAGTGTTCAAGCTAGGGAAAACGCACGACGATGGCCTTTCCTTCCATCTTTTCAAATTGGCCGCTTATCTCGTGGTACCACATTTGATTGGCGATGATGTCTGAGGCGCGAATGAGTGCGTCGTTCTTTGAGTCCCTGAATTCCAGATGCACGGTTCCCTGCATCCCCGGGAAAAGAGGGGGGTGGAAAGTGTTGTATTTAAAGTTGTGCGTCCCGAACTTGAACTCCTGCTCGATGGCCTCTCGAAGCTCGTACCGGCCATCGGTTGCTGTGGTGTGCTCGTCGAATCGAATGAAGAGGCCGGACACGGAAGAGGGTTTTAGCTTGCCCGCCTGGATGAGCCGTCCGAATACCCGCTTTAGCCCTACTTTGTAAACGTAGTCAAGGTAGCGCTGCTTCGACTTCTTGCTGGAGAAGATATTCTCATTGACGTTGCGCTGATCAACTACAAACGCGTAACGTATGCAATGGTTGGTGGAACGGAAAAGACCCGCCTTATGCTTGTTCTTCAAGCGGCATGCCTTGAGTTCGAAGTTGCGATCTGTGGCACCGTAGAGCGGTGCAAGTTTTCTTTCAGCTGCAATGAACCGGCGATATTCGGCGTCGCGAGCTTCCTTGTTGAGAAAGACGAGGCCTCCGAAGACGAACACATCGTGATGAGCGGCATCGAATACGCCTGACTCGTCTCCGTATACAAATATGCTCATGAAGCTCCTTGCCTCCTGATACGAAAATACCGCCCGAAGGCGGTATCTCGCCCGGGGCCGACGACAGAAAATGCCGCTTAAACGTTTAGTTCGGGAGCCCGGGTATACAGCGCATTGCTGCCTGTACCAAGCATCCTACAGGGGGAGGGGGGCAGAGTCAAGAAACAATCTTCTTTCGTCGGCGTTTACGATGCCAACCGCCAGCCGACGATGCGCCTTTCGCTCGGCCTTCTAAAAGAAGATCATGAACATGCCCAGGGCCACGCCCACCATGACGGCGAAGGCGGGGAGTTTGCTCCGGTAGATGAGGTAGGCCTCGGGCAGGATCTCGCCGAAGACCACGTACAGCATGGCGCCCGAGGCGAACCCGAGCGACAGCGTGAGGCCCAAAGGCCCGATGTCGCCGAGCCAGAAGCCGAGCCACGCGCCGAGCACCGTGGGCAGCCCGCAGGCCGCCGTGATGAGAGTCGCCTTCACGCGCCCGGTGCCGCCGGAGATGAGCGGCACGGCCACGGCCATGCCCTCGGGAATGTTGTGCAGGCCGATGAGCACAGCCATGATCATGCCCGTGCCCCACATGAGGTTGTCGGACACGGCGAAGCTCGCGCCGATGGTCATGCCCTCGGGAATGTTGTGCAGCGCGATGGCGCAGGCCATGACGACGCCGGCCACGAACAGCGATAGCTTCGAGTCGTTGTGGCGCTTGTGCATGTTCAGGTGGTCGGCGTGCACCAGCTCGTCGATGTCGTCGTGGGTTTCGGGGTGGTGCGCATCGGCGGTGTGCGAGACCTCTTTGCGGGTCTTGCGGTCGATGAGGTGGTTCAGCAAATACACCACGGCCACGCCTAAGGCCACGGCGAGGATGACCAGCAGCACCCCGTGCTCGGCGATCTGGCTGGCAGCCTCCTCGGCCTCGGCCAGAAGGTCGAAGCACACCATGGCGGTCATGACGCCGCCGGCGAAGGCCAGAAGCAGGCTGATGGTGCGGTTCGATTCGCTCTTGAACAGCGCGCCAATGAGGCCGCCGAGCCCCGTTCCCCCGGCGCCGGAGATGAGCGTGACCAACGTGACGAATGCGAACGGCGACAGAGTTTCCATAACGGACAGGCTTCCTTAGACCCCGGGATTTCACAAAGCATTCCGTATTGTGCGCCATCGCCTGCGCGCCTGCGAGCGCAACCGCCCGCGTGTAAGCCAACGGAAACAATTCCCCTCGCAACGGCGCAGGCGCAGAGAGGGCTACGCGAGTTCCTCCAGCAATCGATTGAGCTTTTTGTCGAAGGTGAGCACGGGGGTGCCTTCCACGACGAAGCGGGCGGCCAGCATACAGTCGGCGAAGTCGAGCGTGTGGTTCCGATAGAGCTCGAGGGCGTAGCGTGCGGCCGCCTCGTGTTCGCAGGCGATGTCGTCGAGGAGCGCTGTCATGGTGTTGGCCACGTCGGTTCGGTCGAAGCCGTAAACCGTTCCGCCGAGTACATAGACACATTCGGCTACGAATTCGGGTGAGGTGCACGCACCGTTTTCCACATGCCGGCATACCGTCTCGAATTGATCTTCGATATCAGCAAGAAGATAGCGAAGCAGGCAGTTCGTATCAAGGAAGGTCGACATACTTCGCCTCCAGCGCATTTTGGTAAGCGGCCTTTTCCTCGGCGCGCGACGCCTTCGGTCTCTTTCCCGCGAGCGCGCCAGCAGCCTTCAGCTTGCGCGGTGCTGGCTTAGGGATAGGCACGATCATCGCGCATGGTCGGTTTCTCACGGTGACAACGAACTCGGCTCCTGTTTCGTCCACGCGTCGAACGACGGAGGAGAGGTTCGCCTTCGCTTCCGCCAAAGCAATGCTTGCTACCACGGGAGCTCCCTTCTAAAGTCCCACAAGGTTTTGAGGGAATTTTACCTTAGAAATGACTATTTGACTAGCTTATTAGTCATATCGGTTCCTTGGTCGCAAGATAGCCCCCATGGCGATTTACTCGCGCTACCTCAGGGAGATCCGTGCCGGTCTCTTCGGAGTTGGTTGCCGAAGAGGGGCCTTTTTGCACGAGATCGACGGTTATGAGCGTCTGGAGGGGTGCGAGGTTGCCAGCTGTGAAGGTGCTCCTGCACGCGCGATGCTCTGACCTGGGGTTTGTCAAGCGTCTTCCTGGAATGCGCCTCGTCCGCACCCCCTAGACGCTCATAACCGTCGATCTCGTGCATTTTTCGACTGGTTCGTCGACGGAGCGCAACGTGGCGGCCGTCCTTCCCTACTGCAGAGGGATCGTCCTTCTGTGCATGGTCCCCTTCTGTGGTGAAGTGCGCCCGTCCTGCCGTTCGGGGGTGGAGTTTTGGCGATTCTTCGCTTTCTCGGAGCGGTTTCGTTGACATTCGCGCGCGGGCGGGTGAGAATGCAAAAGTTCGCTTTCAAAAGCCCCGTAAACGCATGGGTTCAAGGAAACGCAACCGCCGAGGGTTGTCCAGGCCCGAAGCACCGCGTGTCGGCGTAGGAAACCGGCGTCTGAGAATCGTGCACTTTTGAAAACAAACACTCTGGCGGACGGTTCCGCCCCTGCTATTGCGGCTGCCACGCCGACGCGGGGGAGGAGGCTTCACCCGCCCGACAGAACCTGCAATCTATTGGAGGAAAACAGTGAAGACGTATCATGCAAAGCCCGGTGAGGTTGAGCGCGAGTGGGTCATCATCGACGCTGAGGACCAGGTCCTCGGTCGTGTGGCCACCAAGGCTGCTCAGATTCTGAAGGGCAAGCACAAGCCGCAGTACACCCCCCATGTGGACACGGGCGACTTTGTCATCATCATCAATGCTGACAAGATCAAGGTCACCGGTACCAAGGCTGCCACCAAGACCTACTATCGTCACAGCGGGTTCCCGGGTGGGCTCAAGCAGGAGACGTTCACCGAGGCCATGACCAAGCACCCCGAGCGCGTCATCGAGCATGCCGTCAAGGGCATGCTGCCGAAGAACACGCTGGGCCGTGCGATGGGCAAGAAACTGAAGGTGTACGTCGGCGCTGAGCATCCCCATGCCGCTCAGCAGCCCCGCAAGATCGATCTGGAGGGTTAATCATGGCAGATGAGGCTTTGTACTACGGCACCGGCCGCCGCAAGAACGCGGTGGCGCGCGTCCGTCTCGTTCCCGGCACTGGCAAGGTGACCATCAACGGTCGCGACGGCCAGGAGTACTTCGGCCGCGAGGCGCTGTTCAACTACGCGATGACCCCCTTCAAGGTGACCGACACCACCGGCCACTTCGACGTGAAGGCTCGCATCGACGGCGGCGGCGTGTCCGGTCAGGCCGGCGCCCTGCGTCACGGCATCTCCCGCGCTCTGCTGGAGGCCGGCGACTACCGCGCCGAGCTGAAGAAGGCTGGCTACCTCACGCGCGACGCCCGTATGGTGGAGCGCAAGAAGTACGGTCTGAAGAAGGCCCGCAAGCGCCCGCAGTTCTCCAAGCGCTAGGCTTCGGAGTCGCGCATCGTTTGTCGGTGCCGCGCATGCTGCAATCGAAAGCCCGCTGTCCGCAGCGGGCTTTTTCGTGTCTCTGTTCGTGGAATTGTGCGAGATCCGGCTCGCTTGCAAAGAAATACAACGGTCGTGCGCAGAAAAGTGCGATTGAGCGAGTTTCGGACTCGCTCAATCGCACTTTTTTCTGCATGTGCTGCCATTTCGGGATGAAAAAGCTCGCTCAATCGCACTTTTTCTTGCATAGAACCGCTCTTGCGGTAGCGGGATGGCGAGGGGTAAAGGGTGGAAAAAACTTTCTAGCGCGCGCCCAACCTCTTGAAGTCGGGCGCGTCTTTCTGAGAACATAGTTTCTAGTTTCGTTCGGAGGAAGAATGGGAGAGCAAAGGGGAGGGGAGAATCGTGGAATCCAAGCCGGCATTTCGCTCGGCGCCGCTGCTCGATCGGGCCCTGCGTATCGCCTCCCAGCGGGCGCAAACCTACGACAGTTTGGCGGAATCGCTCGGTGTCACTCCCGAAGATGCGGCGCTGTATTGGTTCTCCATCAACAGCTTGCGCCGCGGCCTCGGGCATGATCTGCCCCCGCTTTCGGCTTCGGCTCGCTGCTGGTACGACCCCACCTGGCATCTGGAGGCTCTTCTTGAAAAATTCCAGATCAACGAGGGGCTTGCATCCCATTACGGGCGCATCTTTTACGATCCGGAAGGCGGCCATCTGGAACTGAACATGGCGGCCAACGAGGTGGTGTACGCCATCGGCCTCGAACACCCCGACATCGATGTCGCGCGGCTGCGGCGAGTGTGCGTGCATGCCTGCGAGCCGGAATGCGGCATCGAGCTTCTGGCGGCCAATGCCGGCAAGGTGCTGCTGTCAATAGAGGAGTACCGCGACGAAGCAGTCACCCCTGCTTTCATTGAGATGCTCTACGCCAGGCTGGTGGCCGGCATCGAGGCGGTTCCCGAGGATACTTCGGCCCGGGTCGAGGGGCTCGAGCTGCTCTGCTCGTTCATCGATGGGGGCACCGGCCCCCTCAAGGGCCAGTGCGGCGACCATCGCCTTATTGTGGCGCTGACGGCGCTGTTCTTCGTGAGCGCATCGGGGGTGTTCCCCGTGGGCAATGCGCCGTTCGCTTATCTGCTCTACCTGCTGCTCCTTCATCGTTCGGGCTATCATTTCTCGGCCCACGTTCCCGTTATGCGCCTGCTCTACGGTACCGGCAGCGCCCTGTGCGCCCAAGAGCGCGGGCGCTACGCCGCCGAGGCGGACGCGCCGGCGCTGCCGTTCGAGCCGGGAGATCTGGCCGTGGAATACGACGGCACCTACGATTGGACGCTCGTGTTCGAGCGCGCCGTCGAGCTTATTTTGGAAGAGCAGCGCTGGGTGATGACCAAGCTCGAGGGCATGAGCCGCCGGCGCGATCGACTGCGCGCCATCATCGACGCCGACGGCTCGATGAACGCCCGCCAGAAGGAAGTGCTGCTCGAGGCGGTGCTGCACAGTAACGCGGAGTTCACCTACGACATTCACATGAAGCGCTACGCCATCTCCTATCCGAGCGCCCGCAGCGATTTCGGGCGCCTGATGGATCTGGGCTTTCTCCAGCAGAGCGACGACGGCGTGCGGCACTTCTTCTTCGCCAACGACGACTTGCACGAGCGGTGCCGGGCCTATTTGCGCGAGCATTGCGCCGAAGCCTATCTGCATTACTACGACGATGAGGGGCGGCTGCGTCCGGAATTTCGCGCTACCGACGAGGCGTCCGCGCTGTACAACCGCGACATCGGTTTCTACGAGAAGGCGCTGCTGGACAAAATGTACACCGAGCACTACGACTTCCGACGCGCCTCTATCGCCGACAGCGACGGCCTGATACGGCGAAGTCCAACCCGGGATTAAGCGCTGCGGCCGCACACAGGTGCCGGCGCAGCGCCCATTCCAATTCCATCAAGTTTCGAAAGCCCGGAAAGGAGGCGCGAAGCGTCAGGGGAGCTTATTTTCCAAAACCTAAGGAGGAGATATGAGAGAGCAAGCAACGAGAACGGAGCGGCGCTCGCGCAAGGGGATTGCGTGCGCGGCGGTGCTCGCGTGCGTTTTGGGAGCGGGATGTTTGGCCTGGGGCTGCACTCCGGCTGCCGCGCCGAGCGATGGGGCCGACAAGGCGGCCGATTCCACGACAACAACCGAGCCGGCTGCCGCGACAAGTGACGGCTACAGCGATCAGCTGGCCAGCATCAGCGGGTTCCCCACGGAGGGTCGCTTCGTGGACGGCGTGACCGCCCTGCCCGGCTTCTATCAGAACAGCGAGAAGAACGCCGCCAACGCCGAGGCCAACGAGCCGCTTCGCTACACCGACCGCAATGGGTTCACCGTGCAGCCGGTGCCTTCCGACGATCGCGCGTTCAACATCACATACCTGAACGCCGAGAACCGCGGCTGCACCTCGTGCCACACGCTTGAGAGCGCCATCATGAGTCTGCCCACCTACCATCGCCTGATCTTCTTCGGCTATCCCACCGAGCAGACCTTCGCGAACTGCATCGCGTGCCATTCCAAGACCTACCAGGGAACGAACTACCTGGGCGAGGCCATCCACAACACCCATATGACGAACGCGATGTTCACGAGCCAGGGTGGCACCTGCTTCTCGTGCCACTACAACGACGTGGAGACGCAGACCCTCGGTCGTTGGGACGACTACAAGTACAACCTCTACCACGGCATCACCGACGTGGCCGCCGAAGAGGTCCAGGTGACGACGAGCTACGACCAGACCACGATCACTCCGGCCGAGAACCGCTTCTTCAAGACGGTGAAGGACGAGCCGTCCGAGTGGCTCGTGGACGACACGCAGGTGGATCCGTCCATCTATGAGAACTGGACCGTCTCCATCGACGGCGACTGCGGCAATCCGGTGACCATGACCCTTCCCGAGATGGAAGAGCAGTTCGGCACCGTGAAGCAGGTCATGAAGATGGACTGCACCATCAACGGCGTTGGCCAGGCCACCATCATGCAAAGCGAGGTGGAGGGCATTCCGCTGTCGAAGGTTATTGAGTTTGCGAAGCCCAAGGCCAGTGCGAACATCGTGAGCCCCATCGGCTCGGATGGCTACGACTACGCCCAGATGCCCATCGATTGGGTGGTGGACAACAATGCCATCCTCGTCACGAAGATGGACGGCGAAGTGCTGCCGAACACCCAGGGCTACCCCTGCATGGTGTGGGTGTACAACACCTCCGGCGGCAATTTCGTGAAGCGCATCAGCAACCTCACGTTCATGACCCAGCCCGAAGACGCCGCCATGAACCAGGTGTACCTGGGCGAGTTTGCCGATGACTGCACGGGCGAGGTGTACTCCAAGCCCAACAGCGGCGTGCTGAACTACCCCACCAATGTGGTGCTCACGGGCGACGAGGCCAAGCCGGTGCATCTGGAGGGCTTCGCCGATGCGTGGAACGAGCCTATCAAGAAGCTCGAGTTCTCCTTCGACCACGGCGCGACCTGGACAACGCTGGACACGCCGAACAACGATTCCAAGTACTGGACCTACTGGCGCATGGACTTCACGCCGCCTGAGGCCGGGACGTACCTGATGGACATCCGCACGACGAGCATCGCGCCGGACGGCTCCGATCATGTGAGCCAGTATGATACCCAGTTCATGTTCACGGTGGAGTAGGGGGAGACCATGAGAGATTTGAAATCGAAGGGCCGGGCCGCGGCTGGCGCCTTGGCGAGTTTGACGATGATCGCGTCCATGTCGGCAGTGCCGGCCTTGGCGGTGGCGCCGGGCGATGGCGCTGACGGGAATGCTGCCGCCGACCCGCAAGCGGAGGTGGGCGAGAACGCCGCCGTGGCCGGTGCGGTGAAGGTGGCCCGAGCCGAGGGCGTCTTCTCCTACGACCAGGAGGCCGTCACACCCAACGAGACCATCCGCACGATGTTCCAGAAGGCCGTGCGCGTGGTGTGCGGCGCCGGTATCGCGCTTGCTTCGGAGAACCCGCTCGACTGGCAACTGACGGTGTCGGGCGCGGTGAATGACGCCTACACCGCCTCGGTGGGCGATCTTGCCGGCGACGAGTCGGTGCAGCAGAAGATGACGTGCACCTGCGGCGGCAACCCTGCGGGCGGTCGCGCCATCGTTACGGCGAACGTGAAGGGCATTCCGATCGAGTCCATCCTGGAGCGCGCTGGCGTGCAGCCCGGGGCCAATGCGGTGACGTTCGTGTCGGCCGATGGCACCGAGACCATGCTGCCGCTCGGCTACGTGATCGGGCGCCACGGCGTGCTCAGCTATGAGATCAACGAGGAGGCGCTCACCGCCTCGGTGGGCGGGAGCAACCAGTTGTGGATGACCCGCACGCCCGCGAACTACTTCGTGCGCGATGTGGTGGAGATCGTGGTATCGGCCGAGGACGAGGCGCCGGCGGTGCCCGGCGAGGGCGACGAGCATCCCAACAGCCCGAACGCCGGTGTGCTGGCGGGCGCGCAGGAGTAGGATCGCGATGATTGCGCCGCTCGCGGTGGAAGTAGGGCGCCCGGTGCGCTTTGAGGGCTACGCCGAGGACTACGGCGTGCCCATCGTGACGGTCCAGTTCTCGTTGGACGACGGCGAGAACTGGACCGACTACGACGTCTCTGGTTCCACGGGCGATCGATGGGTGCACTGGACCTTCGAGTACACGCCCGAGGTGCCGGGAACCTATTGCCTGCTCGTGCGCTCGGTCAACGAGCGCGGCGAGGTGAGCCCGGAGCCCGATACCGCCGCATTCACAGCCTTCGTGCCGGAAGGTTAGGGGGCGGATCGCCCGAAGCTGCACGATTGGCGGCGCGGTGAGGGCGTCTGAGCAAATATCCTTCTCTGAGGGGCCCGGTTCGTCCGGGCCCCTTTCAATGGCGACCCATGAAGTCATTGTTGTTGATTTGTTACAGGCCGCCACCTCTTTGGGCGCGCGCCCTTGCAGAGGGCCCCTTTGCTGGTACACTGTGCGCCGCATTAATGGCTTGCGCGTTTTCCCAGGTAAAAGTTGAGAAATACGCTCATGGTCAGCGGGGATCGCCCTCGGCGGTGCCCCCTGCTGGCGTGCGAAGATAGGAATGGCGACATGGCGCATCGTGCGCAGGGGTTGCGGCGCGACTGCTACGCGGCCGTGGACATCGGGGCCTCGTCGGGCCGCGTGGTGGTGGGCTTCGTGGAAGACGGGCTCATTCGTTTGGAAGAGGTGCATCGCTTCGACAACCGCCAGGTGCGCCGGAATGGCCACGACTGCTGGGATGTGGAGCTGCTTTCAAGCGAGCTGGTGCGGGGCCTTGCCCTCTGCAAGGAGGCGGGCTTTGCCCCGAAATCGGTGGGCATCGACACCTGGGGCGTCGATTTCGTGCTGCTGGATGCCGAGGACAACCTGGTGGGCGATGCCGTGGCCTACCGCGACTCCCGTACGGCTGGCATGTACGAGGTGGCCGATGCCATCATGGCTCCTGAGGAGCTGTACCGCCGCTGCGGTCTGCAGCGCCAGCCCTTCAACACCATCTACCAGCTGCTGGCGCTTCAGCGCGAGCATCCCGAGCAGCTTGAGGCGGCCGACTCGTTCCTCATGATTCCCGACTACTTGAACTTCCTGCTCACGGGCGAGAAGGCCATCGAGTACACCAATGCCTCCACCACCGGCCTTCTGAATGCGGAGACTGGCGCATGGGACGAGACGGTCATGGAGGCCTTTGGCATTCCTCGTCGGCTGTTCCGCAACGTTACTCACGCCGGCGCGTGCTTGGGGCCCGTGTGCCCCGAGATCGCCCGCGCCATCGGCTACGACACGCGCGTGGTGCTGCCGGCCACCCATGACACGGGCAGCGCATATCTGGCCGTGCCCGCCTGCGATTTGCCGGCGGTGTTCCTCTCCTCGGGCACGTGGAGCCTGCTCGGTGTGGAGAACCGCAGCCCCATCTGTGCCGAGGCGGCCTTCCGCGAGAACTTCACCAACGAGGGCGGCTACCATTTCCGCTACCGTTTCCTGAAGAACATCATGGGGCTGTGGATGATCCAGTCCATTCGCCGCGAGCTGAACGGCATCACCTACGTGGTGGACGAGAAGGCCATCCGCAAGGGGCGCCTGCACCAGTACATGCGCGTCGAGGGCCTGGGGCACGAGGTAGGATTCGCCGACCTCATCAAGGCGGCCGACGAGGCCGAGGCCGCTGGAGTGACGGCCTCCATTGTGAACGTGAACGACGAGAGGTTCCTCTCGCCCGATTCCATGATCGAGGAGATTTGCGCGGCATGCGAGGAGTCGGGGCAGCCCGTGCCCGAGACCTTGGGCGAGCTGATGCATTGCGTGTACGAGAGCTTGGCGCTGTGCTATCGCGAGGCCGTCGAAGGCCTCTCGCAGCTGGCCGGCCACGAGTACGCGTCCATCAATATCGTGGGCGGTGGCTGCCGCGACGGCCACTTGAACCGCCGCACCGCCGAAGTATGCGGCATTCCCGTGTACGCCGGCCCCGTGGAAGGCACCGCGCTCGGCAACCTGGCCGTGCAGATGCTCGCCGACGGGGTGTTCCCGCACCTCAAGGCCGTGCGCGCCGCCATCGCCGAGTCCTTCGACGTGCAGAAGGTGGAGCCGTGATGGGCGATTCCGACCCCGACGATTTACAGCAAGAGCTTCTAGATACTGGTGAACAGAAAGGAAACCCGATGACTACCATGTACGATTTGGCCCGCGAGGAGTACGCCGCCCTCGGCATCGACACCGAGGCGGTGATGGAGAAGCTGGCCGCCAAGCCCATCTCGGTGCACTGCTGGCAGGGCGACGACGTGCTCGGCTTCGACCAGGAAGGGGGCCTCTCCGGCGGCATCCAGACCACGGGCAACTACCCCGGTCGCGCCCGCACCTTCGAGGAGCTGACCGCCGATTTCGAGGCCGCCATGGCTCTCGTGCCCGGCGCCAAGCGCATCAACCTGCACGCCTCCTACGCCGTTTTCACCGACGAGAATCCCTGGGTCGACCGCGACACCATCGAGTACAAGCACTTCGAGCCCTGGGTCGCGTGGGCGAAGGCGCACGGCTACGGCATCGATTTCAACCCCACCATCTTCGGCCACCCCATGATGAACAACGAGCTGTCGCTGTCCTCGCCCGATAAGGCGACGCGCGATTTCTGGATCCGCCACTGCAAGGCCTGCCGCAAGATTTCCCAGCAGATCGGCGAGGCGCTCGATGACCAGACGCTCTGCAACATCTGGATCCCCGACGGCCTGAAGGACGTGCCCGGCGACCGCTATGGCCTGCGCGAGCGCCTGCGCGACTCGCTCGACGAGATTTACGCCGAGAAGTACGACCGCGTCATCGACTCCTGCGAGTCGAAGGTGTTCGGCATCGGTCTGGAGTCGATGACCGTGGGCTCCAACGAGTTCTACCTGGCCTACGCCGCCACGCACCCCGGCGTGTACGATCTGCTGGATTTGGGCCACTTCCATCCCACCGAGAACGTGGCCGACAAGCTCTCGGCGCTGCTGCTGTTCTTCGACAAGGTGCCGATGCACGTGACGCGCCCGGTGCGTTGGGACTCCGACCACGTGGTGCTCTTCGACGACCCCACCAAGGAAGTGGCCATGGAAATCGCCCACATCCCCGGCGCCTGGGAGAAGGTCATCATCGGCCTCGACTTCTTCGACGCCTCCATCAACCGCGTGGGCGCCTGGGCCACGGGCACGCGCGCCATGGAAAAGTCGCTGCTCTACGCGCTGCTGCAGCCGGGCGAGCGCCTGAAAGAGCTGCAGGACACCTACCAGTTCACCGAGAAGATGATGCTGGCCGAGCAGGCGAAGTCGATGCCCTTCGGCGCCGTGTGGGACGAGTACTGCCGCCGCGCCGGCTGCCCGCTCGATGGCGAGCTGTACCCGGCCGTGGCCGCCTACGAGGCCAAAATCCTGCCCGAGCGCATGTAAGGAGCAATCATGGCATTTTTCGATCAGGCACAGGAGATGCTCTCCCAGGGCATCGATACGGCGCGCGGGGCGGTGTCCGGCGTGGCCATGGAGCAGCTGGGGTTCGTGCGCGGGTTCGTGCGCCTGTGCAACGACGGCTGGGAGCAGGGTTGGCACGAGCGCAACGGCGGCAACCTCAGCTACCGCCTGCGTCCCGAGGACGTGGATACCGCCCGCAAGTTCTTCGACAAGGAGCCGCGCCCTTGGACACCCCTCGGCGTTGAGGCGCCGACTATGGGCGGTCAGTACTTCCTCGTCACCGGCACCGGCAACTACATGCGCAATGTGGCGTCCGATCCCTCTCGCAACATCGGCATTGTGGAGCTGTCCGCGGCTGGCGATGCCTACCGCATCGTGTGGGGTCTCGACGATGGGGGGCGCCCCACGTCCGAGTTCCCGACCCACGTCATGAACCACGCCGTGCGCTCTGCGGCTACCGACGGCGCCTGCCGCGTCATCTACCACGCGCACCCCACCAACATCATCGCGCTTTCCTACCTGCTGCCGCTGGACGCGCGTACCTTCACTCGCGTGCTGTGGAAGGCTATGACCGAGTGCGTCGTCGTGTTCCCGGCCGGTGTGGGCGTGGTGCCGTGGATGGTGCCCGGCGGCGCTGATATCGCCCGGGCCACCTCCGAGCAGATGAAGACCTTCGACGCGGTGGTATGGGCGAGCCACGGCCTGTTCGTCTCCGGCACCGACTTCGATGCCACCTTCGGGCTTCTGCACACCATCGAGAAGGCCGCCGACATCTACGGGCGCGCCCGCGCCATGAACGGCGGCTCGGGTGAGTTCCTGAACACCATCACCGACGAGGGGCTGCGGCAGATCGGCCGCGAGTTCAACGTCAAGATCAACGAGGCCATGCTGGATTTCCCCGCGGCTTCGGCGACCGACAACTAAGCAACTAAGAAAGGGTCTGCAAAACTATGGCTCTGTCCCAAGAGAAAAAAGGCACCATCGCCGTATCGCTCACCAACTTCCTCGACTCCGGCTGCATCGTGGCCTCGGGTGTGGCGCTGGCGGCCTGGGCGATCGCCTTCAACTTCGACAACGTGTGGGTGTCCATCTTGGGCGCCGTGGGCGCGAACGCCTTCGGCGCGGCGGTGGGCGCGCTCATCGGCGGCTTTCTGGCCGACCGCTTCGGGCGCAAGTTCATCTACACCTATAATCTGCTCGTGTACGCCACGGGCGTGTTCCTCATTATGTGCGCGGTGAACCTGCCCATGCTCTGCGCCGGCATCGTCATTTCCGGCCTGTCCGTGGGCGCCGGCGTGCCGTCGTCGTGGAGCTACATCTCCGAGATGTCCTCCTCCACGAGCCGCGCCGCCAACATCGGCATCAGCCAGTTCGCCTGGTCCTGCGGCCCGGCGGTCATCTTCCTCATCGCACTGCTGTTCTCGTTTATCTTCCCGACCTTCGGGCCGGATGGCGCGCTTCTGCCGGCGGGCACCTACGGGCCCTTCGACGGCCTGTTCGCCATGCGCCTGCTGTTCCTTATCCTGTTCGTGGTGGCACTCATCGCGTGGAATCTGCAGCGCAAGCTGGAGGAGTCGAAGGACTGGACGGAAAAGCAGGACGCGGCCGCCGGCAAGCGCGACACCTTCATTCAGATGATGGGCCGCGCGCTGACCAACTCCGTGAACGTGAAGTCCATCGTGTTCCTCGTTGCGGTGTATCTGACCTGGAACATCGTGGCCGGCACCATGGGCCAGTTCATGCCCTACATGTACGCGGCGGCCGGCAACCTGGACGACACGACCATCTCGCTTCTGCAGGCGGTCATGTGGATCCTCACGGCCGTGGGCTCGCTTGCCATCTTCTCGAAGTTCGGCGACAAGATTCCTCACCGCATCCTGTTCGCGGCCACGGCTGTCATGGCGCTGGCGGCCTGGGTGGTCATGGTGTTCTTCGGCATGCAGCTGGAGGCGGGCACGGCCGACAGCTGGGGCTGGCTTCTGTGGGTGTTCGTGGCGCTGTGGGGCATCTCAGCTGGCTTCTCGGCCCAGTGCTTCTACGCGCTGTGGTCTACCGAGCTGTTCCCGACGCTGTACCGCGGCGGCGTGCAGGGCATCATGTTCTTCCTAGTTCGCGGTGTTTTGGGCATCTGGTCGCTCGTGGCCGTGGCGGGCCTCGGTGTGGAAACCCCCTCGGGCTTCGTGACCGCCGGCATCATCATGTGCGGCTTCCTTCTGGTGTCGCTCGTGGTGGGCGTCATCTGGTGCCCCAATACCCAGGGCCGCACCCTCGACGAGATCACCGAGGAGCGCTACGGCAAGCACATCGATTAGCTGCTCGGCGGGGAGTGGTGAACTTCCAAAGCGCTCACATATGCTTACTTTCAGCTTGCAAAATAGGTGAACCGTTCAAGTTGAGTAATTGAAGGCGCTCCGTCATACCGTGGCGGAGTGCTTTGCCGCACTCTGCGGGCATGTTGACAGAATCCGATATTCGTCTTACAATTATGAAAGACGAAATTCGAAAGGATAGCGTCGATGTTTGAGAAGGTAGAAGTTCATGATCGTGTTTCTGCGCGGCATCCTGAACTTAAGGTTGAGGACGTGGAAAGCGCCTGGCGCAATGCGAGCGTACTCGTAGAGCGTGTGACAGATTCGTTTCCTGACGTGGTGCTCGTGGCGGTTGGAAGCGACTCTCGCAATAGACTCATCGAGATGGTTGCCACGGTGAAAGACGACGAAACAGTGCTTGTGTTTCATGCAATGACGCCGCCCTCGGCAAAGACATTGCGGGAAACAGGATTGAAGAGGTGATTGCTGTGCCTATTACAACAAAAAACGGTTCCGTGGTTAGTGACGAACAACTTGAGGCTTTGGCGGAGATGTTCGAGAGCGGCGAGTGGCCTGCGGGAGAAACGCGCATCGTTCGCGGTCGTCCTTTGAAGCTGGGTGAGGAGTTGACGTCCGTCACCTTCAAGATCCCGCGTCGAGAGCTTACCGAGATGGATGCTCGCGCGAAGGATGAGGGCATCAGCCGCTCTGACTATTTACGACGCCTCGTCGCTTGTGACTTGATGACGGCGTAAAGCTCTCAGAGCGTAAATGCGCTGGCGGGAAAGCGCGAGTCTGCTCCTTGGGAATTCAAAGCGATAAATGTTGCGTCCTCAGTCCTGCAGCGCGGCGATCTTCTCCTCCACGAAAGTGCGGAACTGGGCAAAGGACTCGTTGTCGTTGGCGCGGTTCCAGATGAAAAAGTAGGTAATCTGGTTGGCCGACTGGTAAGGGACGCGCACCAGATGGGGGCTCTCAAGGGCATATTTTGCCGGGAGGTCGATAATGGCGCTCCCGCGCTCCACGACGTTCAAGGCGCTTGGCTGGTGAAGGGTTGTGGTGCAGCGGGGACTCTTGCCGCGCTCTTCGAAATCCCTCACGACGACGCTCTCGCGAGAGGTGGGTTTGATGAGCGGGTATACAAATTCCTCATCGAGGAGATCGTCTATGGTGACGAAGGGGCGGCCTGCCAGGGGGTGCTCGGGTCCAACGAAGATCACTTCTTCCATTGAGGTAATAGCGCGTTTCTCAAGGTAGGCTGGAATGATCGCCTCTTTCGTCAAGCCAACGAAGACGCAGTCGACGCGCTCCTCTAAAAGTCCCTTGAACAGCTGCGGCAAAGGTTGTTCCACGAGGTCGATCAGGGTATGGCTGCTGATGCTGTCTTTGTACTCTTGCAGCCAGGGGACGCTGATCTGATCCATGTACATATACTCGTACCCAACGGCAACTCTACCGCAATGGCTGTTCAGAGCCTTGCACGCTGCGACCCCCTCGTCAATGAGCGCGAGGGCAGTGTGGGCCTTCTCGTAAAGCACGTTGCCGGCCTTGGTGGGGCTACCTGCCTTGTTGTGCGAACGAAAAGTGGACCTCCCAGCTCTTCTTCCAGCTGAGTCGCATGGCGGCTCACTGCCGGCTGCGATGTGTACAGCTGCTCGGCTGCAGCGGTGAAGGACGCGGTTTCGTAAATGGCGATGAAGCTACGAAGCTGTTCGATGCGCATAAAATTCCCCTGATCTCGATTTATACCGCATCATTATAAATCAAAACCGCATTGGTATTTCTCTTTTCTCAGGGCTCGTTGTTAACTAATGCCGAAGGGGCGCGGCGAAGGTCCGCCCGGGGATCTGAAAAAGGAGGGTACGATGAGTGCAACCGAAATGAATCGACGTCAGTTCGTGTCTCTGGCCGGTATCGGCGCGGGCACGCTTGCGGCTATGGGATTGGCGGGATGCAGCCCGGCGAAGCCGTCACTGGCGGGAACGGGGGGGATCCCAGCCCGCTGAGGGCTCGGAGAGGGCGTCATCCTGGCTGGGTGAGGCACCGGAAATCGCCGAGGATCAGATCGTCCGTACCGAGGCTACCGATCTGCTGATTATCGGTGCAGGCAATGCCGGCATGTCGGCTGCTGCTACCGCCGCTGATCTGGGTATGGACTTCATGGTGTGTGACAAGGCGGGTGACGTGCAGGCGTCGCGGCATTGGGTGGGCGCCGTCAATAGTCGGTGGCAGAAGGAGGCCGGCATCAACACCGATACGAACAAGTTGCTGAACGAATTGACGCGCTACGCCTCGGGCAAGTGCTCCCAGGACGTGTGGAAGGTCTGGATCAACGAGAGCGGCGAGACGATCGAGTACCTGAACGACATTTTGGCCGCCGCTGGCATGGAGATCTACCTGGATGTGGACGATTACGATCACCCAACGGGTGGTACCGACTACTACGTTCCCATTCAACAGCATATGTGGTATTCCCCTGCGGTGGCCGAAGCGGTGCCTCCGGCTCTTTGGGGGGACGCCTCCGCTCAGGCCGGAATGGCTCGCAACAAGATTCTGGCGGATTATATCGCCTCCAAGGGCACCGAGGTCTCCTTCGGCTATAAGTTGGCCAAGCTTATGCGCGAGGAGAGCGGTCGTGTCACGGGAGCGATTTTCGAGACGAACGATGGCTATGTGCAGGTGGATGCTGCTAAGGGTGTCCTCCTTGCCACAGGAGGCTATGCTGCGAACCCTGTGATGCTCTCGGCGCTGGCGCCGGCCGTTCTGGATTCCTGCACTGCTGCCGACAAAATGCCGAACTGTACGGGTGACGGCATCAGGGCCGGCCTGTGGGCCGGTGCGCGCATGGATCGGGAATCTGCGCCGATGATTTTCGACCGCGGTGCGGTGTCCCCTGGAGTGGACTGCGGTCTTGAGGGCGAGGGCATGGACGCCGACTTCCCCGGCGTCTGCCCGGAGAACGTTCTCGGCAGCCTGCCCTTCCTGAAGGTCAACCGCCGCGGCGAGCGTTTCTTTAACGAGTCGGCTCCCTACGATTGGTGCGCTGCAGCCGCGGCGAATCAGCCGGGCGGGGTGTGGTGCTCCGTATTCGACGCCAATGCGAGCGCCGATGCCGCGCGGTTTCAGGTTGTTGGCTGCGCGAAGATCGGCGCGCAGGTGTTGCAGGGCTTTCCGCCCGAGGAGGCTGTGGCGGTGTTTCCTGGAGGACGGCAGCTGCTCGAACAGGGCGCTCTCAAGAAGGCCGATACGCTGGAAGAGCTGGCCAATCAGCTTGGCTTGCCCCAGGATGCCTTTCTCGCCACGGTGGAGCGCTACAATGAGCTGTACGACAAGCAGGTTGATGAGGACTACGGCAAGGAGGCGTTCCGCCTGTCGGAGATTCGCACGGCTCCGTTCTATGGCTGCTGGTTCGGTGGCTCGTTGCTTACCACGCTCGATGGTCTGAAGATAAACGCGAACATGCAAGTGCTCGACCAGGCGCTGGAGCCCATTCCCGGACTGTATGCTGCCGGAGATTGCAGCGGCAGCGTGTTCTCGGGCAACTACCCCGAGTACCTCGTCGGTTGCGCCATAGGCCGCACGCTCACCGAAGGGCGTCACGCTGTCCGCTACATCAGCGAGAACGAGTAGCGCCGGCACCCGGCGAAACGTCCGGTGATATTTCCCTCCCCGAGAGGGGCGCGCCCGATCTGGTGCGTCTCTCTCGTAACCTCGGTTTCGCTGAGCAGAAAACTCCTCGAAACAATGCGCCGTTAATTTGGAACGTGCCGGGGTACAGCGGTTGCGGTGGCTCCGACGTGGTATCTTATTCCGATCATCGACCCGAGTGAGGAGCGAACCCGTTATGTCGAAAGTGACCGATCTGTACGGCTCCATGGTATTCAACGAGCACGTCATGCGCGAGCGCTTGCCGAAGACCACCTACAAGCAGCTGATGAAGACCATCAAAGAAGGCGCCCCCCTGAACGAGGACGTGGCCAACGTCGTCGCCCACGCCATGAAAGAGTGGGCCATCGAGAAGGGCGCCACCCACTACACCCACTGGTTTCAGCCGCTGACGGGCATCACCTCCGAGAAGCACGACAGCTTCATCGATCCCACTGATGACGGCTGCGCCATCATGACGTTCTCGGGCAAAGAGCTCATCCAGGGTGAGCCCGACGCCTCCAGCTTCCCCTCCGGCGGCCTGCGTGCCACCTTCGAGGCTCGCGGCTACACCGCCTGGGATCCCACCTCCTACGCCTTCATCAAGGACGAGGTGCTCTGCATTCCCACGGCCTTCTGCTCTTACACCGGCGAGGCGCTCGATAAGAAAACGCCGCTTCTCCGTTCCATGAAGGCCATCGAGACCCAGGGCCGTCGCGTGCTTGATCTGTTCGGCGACGACTCCTCCGATCGCATCACTACGACGCTGGGCGCCGAGCAGGAGTACTTCCTCATCTCCGAGAAGGACTACGAGCGCCGTCTCGATATCATGCTCACGGGCCGCACGCTGTTCGGCTATCCGCCGGTGAAGGGCCAAGAGCTGGAGGAGCACTACTTCGGCGCTATTCGCCCCACGGTGAACGAGTTCATGAAGGAGCTCGACGACGAGCTGTGGGCGCTCGGCATCTCCGCGAAGACGAAGCACAACGAGGTGGCGCCGGCCCAGCACGAGTTGGCGCCCATCTTCGCCGAGACGAACCGCGCGGTAGACGAGAACCTGCTTACCATGGAGAAGATGAAGCTTCTGGCGAGCCACTACGGTCTCGTGTGCCTGCAGCACGAAAAGCCCTTCGAGAGCATCAACGGGTCGGGCAAGCACAACAACTGGTCCATCTCCGCCGGCGGGCGCAACCTGCTGGATCCGGGCGAGAACCCCATGGAGAACCTGCGCTTCCTCGTGTTCCTCACCGGCGTCATTCAGGCGGTCGACGAGTACCAGGAGCTTTTGCGCATGTCGGCGGCCTCGGCGGGCAACGATCATCGCCTGGGGGCCAACGAGGCGCCGCCGGCCATCGTTTCCATGTTCCTCGGCGACGAGCTGGGCGCCATTGTGGAGGCGCTTATCGACGACCACGACTACACCTCGGCCGAGCGCGTCGCCATGGATCTCGGCGTTGATGTGCTGCCGAACTTCATCAAGGACAACACCGACCGCAACCGCACGAGCCCCTTCGCGTTTACCGGCAACAAGTTCGAGTTCCGCATGCCCGGGAGCGCTCAGAACCTGTCGGATGTGAACATGGTGCTGAACACGGCCATGGCCAAGTCGCTGAAAGAATTCGCCGACCAGATGGAAGGCAAGACCGGCGACGAGTTCGAGGCGGCCGCCATCGACTACATCAAGCGCACTCTGCGCGATCACGAGCGCATCATCTTTAACGGCGACGGCTACTCCGAGGAGTGGGAGAAGGAAGCCGCGCGCCGCGGCTTGGCGAACCATCGCACCACGGCCGACGCGCTGCCGTGCCTGGTAGATCAGAAGTCTATCGACCTGTTCACTGAATTCGGCGTGCTCACCGAGGACGAGATTCGCTCCCGCTACGAGGTGAAGCTGGAGAAGTACAACAAGATCATGAACATCGAGATCCGCGCTATGAAGCGTCTCGTGCGTCGCGACTATCTGCCGGCCATCAACCGCTATGCCGCCAAGCTCGCCAACGGCATCAGCGCTATCAAAAACGTGCTGCCGGAGGGCGACACGTCGTTCATGAAGGATAAGTTAGAGAAGCTCGTGGCCGGTGCCGCCGAGATCAACCGCCAGCTGGAGAAGCTGCACGAGCTGCATCACGCCTCCCGCGAGATTGAGAACCAGCAGGAGCGTGCGAACATGAACGCGCACGAGATCATCCCCGTGATGGACGCCCTGCGCGAGGCGGTGGACGCCATGGAGATCATCGTCGAGCGCGACGCCTGGCCGGTGCCCACCTACAACGAGATTCTTTTCTATGCTTAAGTTAGAAGCTTTCGGCTTCTAACTTAAGCCTGATGCTGCGGATCCGACAGGTGCCTGCCTCTGCACTTCAAAGCTTGCCTTCGCGTAACGAAGTACGCTCAGCCGCTTTTCAGCACAGATGCAGGCACCTGTCGGATCCTCGCTGCTTTCCTTGGGCGCATCCCCGCGTTTTAATAATGTGAGAAGACCTCCCGTGGGAGGTCTTCTCGTCTCATGCTCGGGGGCGCTTGGAGGGGGGAGGGGGAGAAGCGCCCACAAGTTAGCGGGGGATGTCAGATGATGTCAGCGTCGTTCCGCCTAAGCGGGGGCACCGCCGGTCGGGGCACCGCCGGCTGGTGCGCCGCCCTCGGCACCGTCGCCGGCTGGGGCTCCGTCGCCGCCGGGCGCGCCACCCTCGGCATCGCCTTCGCCGCTGCCCGGCGGCGGACCGGCCATGCCCTTGTCGGACTGCTTGATGTCGGCGTTGCCGGCACCGAGCGTGCAATAGCGATCGAAGTCCTCGGTCGCGAGATACTCGCCCAACGTGTAGCCGAGGCACAGGCACATGCCGATGGACACACCGTTCATGATGCCGTTGTATCCCATGGGGAAGCGGCCGCCAGAGGTGTTTCCGCAGGCAAAAAGGCCCTTGATGGGCTCGAAGCCCTGGCCCTGCACCTGCTGACGCCCGGTCACGAGCAGGCCGGACGTGGCCACGAGCGATCCGCCGCCTATGCGCTTGCTGCAGGGATAGCCGTAGAAGGGACCGTCCTTGATGGGCCACATGGTCTCCGGGTCGCGGCCGAACTCGGTATCGATGCCGGCGTCATGGGCGGCGTTCCACTTCTCGATAGCGGCGAGGGTGTTGGCCTTCACGCCCTCTTCCATACCCATGTAATCGCACAACTCCTCCAAGGTGTCGGCGCAATAGAGGAATTTGCCCGAGGTGTCGTCGCCCTCGGCGCCCGAGCCCACGGCGGCGTCCATGTAGGACTTGACGTTGGCGATGGCGTCCGCGTCCCATTCCTTCGGGGCAAGGTGTCCCGCCAGCTGGTTCAGGAACACTTCCTGCCAGTCGTTGCCCCACACCAGATAGGCGCGGTCGCCCGGCTCGCGGGCGCCGGCGCAGCCGGAAAGCAACGGGCCGCCGAAAGCCTCGTTGCAGTAGCGTTCGCCGTACTTGTTCAGCCACAGGCATTCGACGCCCTCCATGGGGGACAGCGGAATGAACGCATGACTGCCCATGTCGCCGCCGGTGGCGATTTCCACCTTGGCGCCGATGCGCATGGCCATGGCGATGCCGGAGCCGTCGCGACCGGACATGGCCGAGCAATCCTTGTACTCGCCCAATTCGTAGTTCTCGCGGCAGATGGCGTTGTACATAGCGGAGTTGCTGCCGATGTCGCCGCAGGCGAGCACCACGGCGCGACCGTTGTACTGGGTGTACTCACCGGAGTTGGAGTCCTTGGCGATGACGCCGGTGACCTCGGTGCCGTCCTCGTTGTGCACAAGGCGCACGGCGGCCTGCCCGTAGACGAATTGGGCGCCGGCGGCCTTGGCCTTTTCTTGAGAGCGCTTGACGGCGTCGGTCATGCCCACGGAGCCGCCGAACTGGCAGGTGCCCACATAAGAAGTGAAGGGCCCCTTCTTGTAGTTGTACCCCTCGACAACGGGCCAGTTGAGGGGAATGAGCTCGTCCTTCTCGGTCTCAGTGTAGCCGTCGATGAACCAGTCGAGGGCCTCGCCGGAGCGATTGGCGAACTGGGAGAGCAGCGTCGGCTGCACACGGCCGGCGCCGTACATCTGGTACTCGTTCATGAAGTCGACAACCGAATACTCCGGAATGCCGACTCGATCGAGCTGCCAGGAAGAGTTCAGATGGCCGATGTCGTTGCCGAGCGCGCTGAAGGTGTCCTCGGGCTGCATTTCAACGACGATGACCTTCGCGCCGAGCTCTGCGGCACGACGGGCGGTGGCGGTGCCGGCATGGCCCGCGCCGCACACGATAATGTCGGCTTCCTGAACCGAGGCGATCTCGTCTTCGGCGATCTCGGGTTCCTCCCCGAGCCAGCCGGCACCGAGCACCTCGCCCATAGTCTTGCCCTCGTTGCCCGTGGCGGCAGCGGTGCTTCCCGTGGTGGCCATGGTCTCGCCGCCGCGCGGATCGGAAGCGTTCGAAGAGCCTTCGGTTTGCGGGCTGCATCCAGCGATCATGCCCGCGGCCGCAGCGCCGGCAGCCATAACGCCGGCGCCTTGCAGAAAGCCGCGACGGCTCAGCGCGATGCGCCCGCGCTTGTCGGCCAGGGCCTCGCGCAGCTCATCGATGTTGTGATGGTGCTTCATCCCCATCCCCTTTCTCGTGCGTTCCGTGATTCTTGTTCCCGTTTCGTCGGGTTGAGCCACAGGATGGGCCATCGCTTGGGCGCAGGCCATACCGTCGCCGTGGTGAAACCGTGCCTAAACGCTTCACCACGAGAAGGTGAAATCGCTGTTTCTGCAGGTGATCGCTTCGTTGTTTTTCGGTAGGGCGACCAAGTCGGACGTATAATAGGTGAACGCTTTAACGAATGAATGCTGGGGGAGGGTTTTGTGAAGGAACGTCAGGGCGCGCGGGCGCAAGCGAGGACGAGAAGCGAAGGGAACGACGCTTCGGAAGTTGCCCCCTTCCTCTCGATGTATCTTGACGGTCCCCGGGCTCGTCTGCTTCTGGGATTTGCCGCGTTTAGCGCTTGGGTCAATTTGCTCATCGGCTTTGAGGGGTTTCTGCGCGATACCGTTGTCTACGGGGGAGGCGTCGTTCGCGACCCGCTTTTCGTCGCGGCGCTGCTCTTGGGAGGGGCTCTGCTCATTGCGGCGGCCTTGCGCCAGCGGCCTTTTCTCCAGCTGCCGGAAGACGGCGAGATGCCGCGATGGAGGGGAGCTGCGGTCTGTGGGATCTTGGGGTCGCTTTCCGGTGTGGCGGGCGTCGCCCTCAGCTCCTCCGCTACGACCGCAGGTTCTGTGGTAATGACCTTGGCGGTGGTTCTCGGTATGATGGCCGCCGTGTTCATTGCTCGCTACACCCTTGCTTGGGGAGTGCTCATCGCCTCGTTTGATCTGCGGGAGATGATGGTGGCGCTCTGCACGGCCCTGTGCCTGCAATGGGTGCCCTTTATCGCGGTGCAGTTTCTCGGTGCTGTTGGCAAAGCCGTGCTTGCAGGAGGCCTCCCCCTGCTATCGTTGTGGGGTCTTCGGGGGTTTACCAGCACCCCTTCGGAGAGCGCCTCGAGCCGCGAAGGCTCGAGTGCCGGCGAAGCGGAAGGCGATTCCCGGTGGATGGTGGCTCGAATGGCCGCAGCGCTATTCTGCTTCGCCTTCGTGGTGCAGTTCGTCTGGACTTGCAACGTGGTCATGACGAGCGAGCCTTTGGATCAGGGCCTGTTCTGGCTCGTATACCTGTGCGTGTTCGTCGCCTGCGCCGTCATTATGATCGCCATTCTTTGCCTCATGGACCGGTGGGGCGCCTATCGTATGGAACTGTTCTACCGTGCGGCCTTCGCCTTCGGTGTTGTGGGCTCGGCCGCGCTGCCTCTGGCCTACAACCACCTGTTCTTCTCCTACGCGGTGATTTATGTCGCCTATGCGCTCATGTCGGCTGCGATGTGGTTGCTGGTTTGGAGTGTGGTGTTCATGCGCCATGTGCCGCCGCGCCGCGTTGTGGGACTTGTGTTCGGCCTCCAGTACATCGCGCTGCCTTGCGGTTTCGGTGCGGCTAAGCTTATGCAGCAGCTCGCGGCGGCCTCTGCGTCATCGGATCTGCTTCCCTATGTCGGCTTCTCCGCTATTGCGCTGCTCGTCGTCGCCTTCGTGTTCGTCTTGCCGGAGCGCACGCTGCTTTTGCTCTCGCCGCGGCTTTTGCGGCTCTCCCATGAGTCGCTGGACGAGCGCTGTCGCGAAGTTGCCGTGACCCATGGCCTCACCGAACGGGAGACGGAGATCTTCGCCCTTCTTGCCCGCGGGCGCGATGTGGGCTATATCGAAAAGGAGCTCTTCATCTCCCGCAACACGGTGAACACTCATCGGAAGAATCTCTACCGCAAGCTGGGCATCCATACCCAGCAAGAGCTCCTGTCGCTTATCGAGGCCAGTCTGAACTGAGGCTTCTTACACGCCCTGGCGTAGGCTGGCGGCTACGGCGTGGAGGATGTCGTTGCGCTGGGTGCTCGCCACGAGGCTCGCCAAGGGAGCGGCGGCCAGCGGCATGTTGGCGTCGCAGAGCTCGATGAGCGCGCGGCCCACCACTTCCATCACGTCGTCCAGGGGCGCCAAGGGCACGCCGGCCGTGCGCAGGCAGGCCGTGGGATCCCAATCGCTGCCGGGCACGTTGTTGCCCATCTCGCTCACCAAGTCGTTGCGCTCGCGCAGGGCGGCCTCGCCCATGGGGCTCGTCTCCGGCACGCGCAGGTAGCAGGCCAGCGCCTCGGGCAAACGTCCCGTCTGCCAGTAGGCGAAGGCCTGCCGGTAATACACATAGGCGATGTCGTTCCCGGTGACGGCCACGCGCAGGGCATCGCGGGCCACGTCGATGATCCGGTCGTAGTGGTCGCCCTCGGCGAAGCAGGTGATGAGGTCGTTGTAGGCCGGGGCGCTTGTGGGGGCCAGCTTGATGCAGGCTCGGGCCTGGGCCTCGGCGGCGTCCAAGTCGCCCATGTCGCGGTAGATGCGCGAGAGCGATGAACGGGCCGCCTGACCGATGTCCGAGGCGCGCACGTAGCGCACGGCGGGGTCGCTTTCCACGAGGCTCGTCAGATAGCGGGCGAAGACGTTCTCGCAGTACAGAAGGCGGCGCGGCTCGGCGGGCTGGGCGAGGTCGTCCGCTATGACGTCGCTCGTCGCGGCGGCGCTCGTCTCGGCGACGATGTCCTCCAGCTGGGCCACCGCCAGAAGCAGCGAGTCGTCCTTCTCCTCCATGATGGCGCGGTAGCGGGCGGCCAGATCGGCGTTCTGCTCGCTCATAACGTCCAAATCGCTCACGATGTCGGCATGCAGAAGCCCGCGCAGGTTCTCCGGCAAAGGACGGGTGTCCTCGGCCACGGGGGTGAAGGGAACCGACAGCTCCACCGGCAGCGGCTCGGCGGGCTGCAAGTTGCCCGCCTCGTCGATGTTGACGGCGAACTGGGCCAGATGCAGCATGTCGAACAGCGCAGCCGGGTCGCATTCGGTGGCCGGCGCGGAGAACTCGCCGCTGCGGATTTTCGCCATGGCGCCCATGGTGAAGGGGATGCGGCCGAACTCCAAAGACATCACGGTCGGGCCCGCGATGGAACCCTCGCGACCGTTCACGACGACGCGCGTCACGCCGACGGAGGTGCCGAAAGCGGCGGCGGCGATGAGGGCCGCAAGCCGCAGGGCGTAGGCGGCCGCGGCGGCAGGACGTTGCGCAGTGCAGTCGATCCACTGGCCCGTGGCGCTGCTGAAGCGGGATTTCGGGAACACGTCGGGAGCGGGCAGCGACACGCTGGCCACAATAGTGCCCGTGCCAGCATCGCAGGCGAAGCGGTATTCCAGGCGGAAGGGGAGCACCATGGCCTCGCAGGCGGCGGCCAGACGCGTGGAGAGATCCCAGTTGCCGCCGCGGGTGCCCGTCGTGCCGTACTGGGTGTCCAGCTTGTTATCGCGTTCGGCGGCGGTCAGGTAATCGTTGGCATCGTTGGCGATGGAACGCAGCACCTGCCAGTCCAGCTGGCTGCAGGCGCTCTCGGTCGTGGCGCTCACAAAGGCGGTGCCCTCGTCGCCTTCCAAGGCCTTCGAAATGAGGGCCAAACGATCGAGGACGGATTCGATGCGCAAAATGGTGCCCCGGTTGCCGGCTGAAATCGTGCTGTCGTCGAAGATGGACCAGAACAGGCCCGTGGTGTTCAGGCGGCGCAGCTCCACCGGATGCTCCACGGCGATGGCGCGCAGGCTGGGCGCCTCGGCCTCGGAGAGCAGGCGGGCGGCGTAGGCGTCGAAGCCCGAAGACGAGGTCGGGTCGGTCGGGTCGGCCATGGACACGCGGAACAGCAGGCCGTCGATGGCGTCGGGCAGCGGGGTGGCGGTGAACTCCGCCAGCGCGTCGCGGGTGGTGCGGCCCGAGGCGGTGGCGCCGGCCGCGTTCTGGGAGCCGCCGTCTTTGGCGGGCTCCTCGGGGTTGTTGCCCTTTTTGCGGAAGAAATCGAACACGGCGGAACCTTTCACCGGAGTAGTTGGGTAAGTCTGCCCATTGTCCCACAGTGCGCGGTGTTTCACCGTGTCAACTTGGGAGAAATTGCCAGACCATCACGGTTTTCAGGAGATTTACGAGCTTAATTGACGGGAAAGGGGGTGAGGTCAACAACATTCATGAGTAAAAGCGTCAGGAATGTTGGCGAGCGATGCGCGGCGAAGCCCTCTGCGGCGCCGCCCGTCAGGCATTGTGCAGTTTGTAGCCCATGCCCCACACGGTTTGCAGGTAGCCGTCGGTGCCGGTGGGCTTCAGCTTGCGGCGCAGGTTCGACACGTGCACGCTCACCGTGGAGTCCTCCACCGAGTAGGGCTCGCCCCAAGCCAGCTCGAACAGCTCCTGCTTGGTGAACACCTTCTGCGGCCGGCCCATGAGCAGCTCTAGGATGTTGAACTCTGTGCGCGTGAGGGCCACCTCCTCGCCGTCGACGCAAAAGACGCGCCCGTCGGGATCCAGCTCCCAGCGGCGGAAGGCGAGCAGCTGCGAGGAGCCGTCCGCCTTCGCGGCGCCCACGGCCGTCCCGGCATGCGCGCGCTCGGCATGGTGGCGTCGCTGCACCTCGATACGGGCCTGCAGCTCGTCTAAATCGAAGGGCTTGGTCAGGTAGTCGTCGGCGCCGGCTTGCAGAAGGGAAATCTTGTCGGCGGCGGTGATGCGCGCCGAGATGACGATGATGGGCAGCGCGCTATCGGTGCCGCGGATAGCGCGCACGATCTCCTCGCCGGGCACGCCGGGCAGCATGAGATCGGTGATGACCACGTCCGGGCGCTGCTCGCGCAAAAGCATGAGGCCCTCGGTGCCCGAGAAGGCCTGACGGCAGTGGTAGCCGCGGCGCTCAAGATGCGCGCAGACCACCTCGTTGATAGAGGGATCGTCCTCGATGATGAGTATGTCGGCAACGGTTTCCACGGCAAGCAGGATAATACGCGCAGACGCAAAGGCGCTGGCATCTTCAAACAATCTTAACGCTTCGCCAGAACTTTCTTTAATTCCCGCGTCCACACTGAAGGTCGCTGGAAATGCGGTATAAGCGAGAAAGGACGGAAGCGATGGGATCTGTGAGAGAAGGGAGACGGCCGTGAATGTCATTGAAGCGCGCGGGCTGACCAAGGTCTACGACGGCCGGGCTGTGGTGCGCGATTTCGCCATGACCGTGGCTGCGGGGGACATCTACGGCTTCGTCGGAAAAAACGGCGCGGGCAAATCGACGGTCATGAAGATGATCTGCGGCGACGCCCTTCCGACGGCTGGCGAGGTCGTACTGTTCGAAAGCGATCGAGCCTCGGCGGGGGACGGGGAGCCCGAAGACGGCGGCGTGCGGCGCATCGGCGTGCTGATCGAAGAGCCGGGGCTGCTTGTGAACCTGTCGGCCTACCGGAACCTCATGGCGAAGGCGCTTGCCTGGGGCATCGTGGACGGCCCGGCCCGCTGCGAGGAGGTGCTCAGGCTCGTGGGACTCTCCTCGGTTGGCAACAAGAAGGTGCGCGGGTTCTCGCTCGGTATGAAGCAGCGGCTGGGGCTCGCCATGGCGCTGCTCGGCAGCCCCGACGTGCTGCTGCTAGACGAGCCGTTCAACGGGCTCGACCCGGAGGCGACGCGCGCCATGCGCAATCTCATCGTGCGCGTGAACGAAACCTTGGGCATCACAGTGGTCGTCAGTTCGCATGTGCTCGATCAGCTCGATCGCATGGCCACGCGCTACGGGGTCATCGCCGACGGGCGCATGGTGCGCGAAATGACGGCCGAAGAGGTGGCCGCCGAGTGTCGCAGCAGCCTGCGCGTTCGCACCGAGAACCCGGCCCGGGCCCTGGCGCTTTTGGAAGAGGCGTATCCCGCGCTCGCCTTCAAAGCGGAGTCGGACGGGGCCCTTGTCGTCGCGGGCGACTACGACGATGGTGCCATCAGCCGCCTGCTCGCCCGCTCCGGCGAGGTGGTGCGCGAGCTGTCCCAAGACCACCGCGATTTGGAAGAGTACTTCGTGGAACTGATGGAAGGGGGCGCGCAGTATGTTTAACTTGCTGAAGAGCGATATATATCGCCTCGTGCACGGCAAGATGCTCTGGGTGGCCGCTATCGTGCTGGTGGCCCTGTCCGTTCTGGCGGCCGGCATGATGCACTGGGTGTCCTCGCCGGAGTTTCTGCGTATGACGGCGACGAGCTTCGAGATGACCGTGAACGTCAGCGATGGGGCGACCGGCGGGGCCGGCGTCCTGGGCGAAGGGGATGCTGCCGCTGCGAATGCATCGGCGGAAGCTGCGGCTGCGGCCGGCGCCTCGGGGCGCGGCCTGTCGCTGGATGAGCTGGACACGCTAGGCGCTGCCGAGGCCGCCGGGTCGGCCGAATCCGAAGAGGACAGCATGCGCGACGATGAGACGGCGAGCGATTCCGCATTCGCCTCGAGCGAGCTGTGGGATCTCGTCGCCGACAATCCCGAGGCGCTCAGCGACGCCGATTTCGAAGGAGTGTCCCGCGACATGCGCACCCTGGCCTCGCCGGCCGATATGCTGGGAGATATGGCGGTGTCGGGAGGGGCGTTGGCCGTGGTCGTCTCGCTGGTGACGGCACTCTTCCTCGCCCAGGACTTCTCCATGCGCTTCGCGCGCAACCTGGTGATGGATCGCCGGGGACGTGTGCGCTACTACGGCGAGAAGCTGGTGCTCGTCGGTCTTCTTGCGGCCTTCTATCTGGCCGTGGCCGCCCTGGCCGGAGCGGCGTCCTTCGCGGCGGCAGGTTTCACCTATGCGGCGGCAAGCCCGTTGGGCGATCTGGCGCTCTTCCTCGGGTTGGCCTGGCTTCTGGCCTTCGCCTACGGGTGCACGACGGCGGTCATCGTGTGGGCGACCCGCAGCGCCGGGGCCGGGGTGGCCTGGGCACTGGTGGTCAGCTCCGGCATCGCCGGCTCGCTTCTCGGCCAGGTGCTGCTTCTGCTGGGTCGAGGTGTGCCCTGGATCGGCGCGCTGGAGCCGTGGATGCTCGCGTCGTGCATGCAGAATGTGGGCAATCATGCCTCGACGCTGCTCGCGACGCCTGCTGCCGCCCCGCTGACCATGGCGCCCCTCGCCGTGCAGGTACTCATCGTGGGTACCGCCGCAGTTGCCCTCTGCGCCGCGCTGACGTTCGGCCCGCTGCGCAAACGCGATTTGTAGGAGACATCTGGTGGAGTGGCGTGACAACGTCTCACTGCATGCTAGTCTCCGTAGGGGGCGACCTCGGTCGCCCCTTGCCACAACTAGAGCCATGCGACAGGTGCTCTGCAACAAACGAAACGAGAAAGGACAGTTGTGACGCTTGCCATTTGCTTCGGAGGCCTGGCGCTCTGCGGGTTCGCGATGGTGCTGCTGTACGGCCACGAGCTTCGTCGTATGGCTCGCTTCCTGCGGAATCGCGACGGGCGTTCCAACAGCCGCCTGACCACCGAAATGCCCGGACCTGGTTTCGCCGATCTGGCCCGCGCGGTGAACGGCACGCTGGAGGCCGCCGACCAACGCGAGCGCGAGCGCGCCGCCGAGCAGCGCCAGTTCCAGCGCGACCTGGCGAGCCTGTCCCACGACATTCGCACGCCGCTCATGGGTGCGAAGGGCTACGTCTCCCTGGCCGCCGAGGAGCCGGACGGCGCTCGTCGCGCCCACTACTTGCAGGCGGCCGAAGCGCGCCTGGCCGACATGGAGGGCTTGCTGGACGCGCTGTTCGCCTACGCCCGCGCCACCGATGCCGTCGCCGAGCTGGATATGCGTCTTCTTGTCGTTCTGCCCGTGCTCGCCGAAGTGCTCGCCGGCCAGTTCCCCGCTTTCGAAGAGCGCGGCTGGGAGCCTCTGGTGGACTTTCCCGACGAGTCCCTGGTGGTCGAGGCTGACGGCGAGGCGCTGGCTCGTATGTTCGAGAACTTGGTGAGCAATGCCCTGCGCTATGGGACGTCCGCGCCGTCCATCGTTCAGCGGGGCCGCAGCTTGACCTTCTCCAACAAGGTGCCCGATCCGACGGCTATCGACGTCAATCGCCTCTTCGAGCGCTTCTACCGCGCTGATGCGGCCCGTGCCCACGGAGGGGCGGGGCTGGGTCTCGCTGTGGTGGCCAGCCTCGCCGCCGCCCAGAACATAGAGGTCGAGGCCTCTTTGGAGGGCGACGAGCTTTCCCTGGCCCTTATCTTTCCTCCTGTTTCCGGAGAAGTGTGAGAGGGGAGGGCGGATTCGGCTGCCGAGGTCGCGCTCTTCCGCAATGAAAACGGGCCCGCAGCCCTTTTGCGGCTGCGGGCCCGTGGCGTTCGGGCGCGGTTTTGCTCGGCTTTGCTCGGCCTTGCTCGGCCTTGCGGGTGCTAGAGCGCGGCGATTTCGCGGTAGGCGTTCATGGCCGTCTTGCGGCTCATCTTCGACGTGTCTCCCTTGAGAAAGGCGTAGAAGTTGCCCTTGTTCAGGCGGGTGACGCGGCAGGCCTCGGCGCGGGTCATGTTCTTGTCGGCCAGAAGATCGCCGAAGGCGGTCGAGACGTACTTCAGGATTTTGCGGTCGACCTCGATGCGCGAGGAATCGGTGCGCCATTCGACGAGGATGGTTTTGAACGGGTCGCCGTCGGGCAACATGCCCAGGTACACCTCCAGCGGACGCCCCGACGCATGCCAGTGTTCGACGAACTCGTCGAACATTTCGGCCGCTTTCGTGCCCTCCGCGCGCCGGAGCAGGTATTCCTCGCGTCCGTCGCAGATCGCAAGCAGAAGAAGCGGCGCGAATGCCTCGGGATGCGCATCCTCGGCGGCGGCGAAGAACTTCTTCGTGCTTGTAGTGTTTAAACCGGTCAAACCTTGGCAGCGTTTAAGTAGGAAATAGCGGAATGAACAGGCCATACTTCTCCTTTCTCTCTGAGGGCCGA
This sequence comes from Adlercreutzia equolifaciens DSM 19450, assembly GCF_000478885.1. Classification (NCBI taxonomy): domain Bacteria; kingdom Bacillati; phylum Actinomycetota; class Coriobacteriia; order Eggerthellales; family Eggerthellaceae; genus Adlercreutzia; species Adlercreutzia equolifaciens. The sequence continues at coordinate 2,421,014 of NC_022567.1, read as the reverse complement.
AATTATTAATAGAATCAAATAATACTTTTCATGACCGAATTAATCAAGAACAAGTTCGCGATCGCCACAAATGCCCCACGAGCGGCGATGGCCCATCGCTATCGTTCGTCTATCGCTATCATTTTCAGTATCATCACTATCATTTATACTATCATCCTGCAACAATATGATAGTGATGAGGAGATGCCATGGGACTTCCGACAAGTATAGAAACCCTGATCGAAGGGACTATTGTGGAAAGTGCGCGCATCGAATTCAAGGAGACGTGGGATCCGCAGGCATCTCTCAAGACTATTTGCGCGTTCGCCAATGATATTGACAACTGGGGTGGAGGGTATCTCGTCATTGGCGTTCGCGAGGATACCGCAGGCTATCGAACGGTAGTGGGGGTGCCGACGGATAAAGTTGATCTGTGGCTCAAGGATATGGTCAACAAGTGCAAGCTTATCCAGCCCGACTACATGCCCATTGTGGACGTTGCTGAGTACGAGGGCAAAGCCCTCATCGTCGTTTGGGCGCCCGGCGGAAGCGTGCGTCCCTACTCCTCCCCTAAAAGCATGGGGAAAAAGAGTGAGCGGATTTATTGGATACGCAAAATGGCGAGCACTCTGTCGCCATCCGAGGCTGAGAGACGCGACCTGTACAACCTCGCCAATAATGTCCCTTTCGATGATCGCGTGCACCATGGAGCGGAAGTTGACGACCTGAACATCACGCTCATCAAGGGATATCTTCGCGAGGTGGGAAGCTCGCTGTACGCGGAAGCCGATACGATGGGCTTCGTAGAACTCTGTCAGCGCATGGATATCGTGCAGGGTCCCAAGGAATACCTGAAGCCGAAAAACGTCGGGCTCTTGTTCTTCGCGTCGGAGCCGGAACGCTTTTCCCCTATGCGCGCATCGATATCGTTGAACTGCCCGAAGGGGAGGGAGGCAGTCGACTTGAGGAGCATATTTTTGCAGGCCCCCTTCACCATCAGATGCAAGATGCCTTGCGCTACCTGAGGAACAATGTCATCGAGGAACGTGTTCGGAAGTATCCCGACAGAGCCGAGTCCGATCGCTACTTCAACTATCCTTACGATGCGATCGAGGAAGCGCTTGCGAACGCTGTTTATCATAAGGGTTACGATGTGCGCGAGCCCATAGAGGTGCGCGTTCTGCCCGACCGCATTGAATTACTCAGCTTTCCCGGAGCCGACCGCTCGATCAGCGCCGAGGGCCTAAGGCAATTTCGGGCGGTGAGCCGACGGTACCGAAACCGACGGGTGGGCGAGTACCTGAAGGAGCTGGGTCTCACTGAGGGCCGCAACACTGGCATAAGGAAGATGCTCGCCGCGCTGAGGAACAACGGCTCTCCCGATCCCATCTTCGAGACCGATGAGGAGCGCCTCTATTTTCTTGTGACCATTTTCGCCCGCCAAGACGAGAAAGAGCAATTCGGAAACGCCTCGGGGGATTTTGCGCACGAAGGCAGCGTGGCCTCTCGGGGCTATGGGAGCGAGGGTAGTTTGTCGACGGAGAAGGATAGGGATGCTCCCACCTGCAGAAGGGTAGGCGCCGGCGAGAGGCGTGAGCTGCTGCTGCGCATGTTCGAGGAAGAGCCGTCTAGCTCCATTCTCCAGGCAAGCAAGCGTCTCGGTGTGAGCGTCGCCACCGTCAACCGCGATGTTGAAGTGCTCAAGCAAGAAGGAAGATTGATGCGAGAAGGATCCAGCAAGTCGGGGTGTTGGCGCGTGTTGTGAGGCTGTCCAGATCCTTCGCAACGGAAAAGCCGCCTGGCGACGGCTTTTCCGAGAGGGGAGGGTTTCGTTTAGCCTCGGCACGGACGCGCGGTCTATTTTCGAAAAGAGAGCGCTTAAGCGTTGGCGATGTACTCGACCATCGCCTTGGCGGCCACGCGTCCCGAGGCTTGCGACAGGCCGGAGCAGGAGCCGCCCACGGCGTAGTAAGGCGAGCAGAACAGGCTTCCGTTCTCCACGCCGGCGACGTACAGACCAGGGATGGGATCGGAGTTGGCGTCCAGCGCGCGGCACTGCTCGTCGGTGCGCGGGCCGCCGAAAGTGTTGAAAGCGCTCGGGTTGTACTCGAAGGCGTAGTAAGCGGTCGAGCCGTCTTCGATGGGCTGGAGGAACGCCGGATCCTTGAGGAAGTCGGGATCGGCTTCGGCGGCTACGTAGGAGTCGTATTCGGTCACCGTTTCGGGAAGTGCCTCAAGCCCCGTCACCTCGGCTAGTTCGGCGATGGACGATGCCTTGAAGCACCAGCCCTCCTCTTGGGCCGACGCTAGGTTCGCATCAAAGTTAGCCAGGGGCGCGTTGAACATGGTGGCAGCCGAGGTCCATACGGCCGGGGCGCCGATGCTCTGATAGTAGGGCGAGTCTTTCATAGCATTCACCGTATTCTCGCTAAAGATGGCGTAGTAGCGCTTCTCGTGCAGCGTGGCCTCGCCGCCGGCTGCCAGCACGATGCGTTCGCCATCGCCGGTGTTGTTGAGCGAACCCATGTTCACTACCTTGCAGCCGCCGTATTCAGCCGCAACCTTCTCCTCGTTGGCGAGGTAACCGCCCGTGCACACGAGCACGGCCTTGGCATTCACGTTGATGACATCTTTACCGCTCTCGCACTGCACGCCTGTCGCCACGCCATCCTCCATGAGAATGGCGGTTGCCGGGGCATCGTAAAGGAATTCAGCGCCCAGAGCTTGAAGACCCTCTTCGAAGTTCACTCCCTTGTTCTTGCCGGTAAAGCCATGGACGTTCAGGAAACCGAAATTGTAGCGATCGCCGAGCACCATGGTCTCCACGCCCATCTCATCGTAGATGTCGATGTTGCTGGGCAGCAGCTTGACGCACTCGTGCAGAAGGCGCGCGTTCACGGTCCAGTGGGCGTAGTTGATCATGCGCTGGTACATGTCTTCCACGGTGAAGGTTTCGCCGGCCTCCTTCAAGGCTGCCGTTTCCACCGAGGCGGTGCCGGTGATCTCGTTGAAATTGGAGTCGGTGGCGTTGCCGCTCTTGGTGACGACAAGGATGTTGCCTACGCCTGATTTGGCGGCCTCGTAAGCGGCGAAGCAGCCCGCGGCGCCAGAACCGACGATGACGATGTCGGCCTTGCGGGTTTCGGTGGGCTCTTTGAGGGTTGGCTCGGCGCCCGTGGGGGCCAGATCGGTCTCCTCGGTGCTCTTGGCTGCCGGCGCGCAGCCGGCAAGGCTGGTGGCCCCGGTCAGGCCAACGAGGCTGGCAGCAGCTCCTGCCAGGAAATTACGACGCGACAAAATGGGCTGTGAAATGTTGCTCATGAGATCCTCCTTTTCCCTACCTTTCGATGCGCCCTCAGTGTAGGTTTGGGAAGATCGGCTTGTGAAATATCCCTTTGCTCGATACTTATATAAACGTCTTATAACTCCTGATGATTCAGGAAATTGAGAAAAGTTGCGAGAGCGGGGTTTTCGTTGTCGACCAAGTGTACCCAGCCGATTTCGAGGGTCGCCTCATAGCCGTGCACTTCGCGCATGACATAGCCGTGTTCAAGAGAGGCGATGACCGTTTCTGGCACCGCCGATATCCAAGGTGCCGGCCTGCCCGTGGGCGATGGCTGCGGCATGTTGGTCGGCGCGCCGCAGGGCGGCAAGCACGCTTGAGATGTCCTGGTGGTACTGGCGTCCGGCGGGGGTGAGCTCCACGCCTTTAGTGCTTCTCACGAAAAGCGAGAATCCCAACTCCTTCTCGAGGGACTGGATCTGCTGGCTAATGGCCGGTTGGGCCACGTGGCACAATTCAGAGGCTCGAGTGAAGCTGAGCGTCTCGGCTACGGCGGTGAAGTACTCAAGCTGAGATGTGCGCATGACGACCTCCTAGCTTCTCATCCTACAATTCCACTTCGTCGATGAGGTGGATGAGGTCTTGCTGGCTGTGTATGTTCAGCTTGCGATAGATGTGGCGGATGTGGGTCTTCGCCGTGCCCTCGGAGATGTAGAGCTGCTGCTGGATGTGAGATGACTTGTAGCCGCGGGCCAGGTAGTACATGACCTCGCTCTCGCGGCGCGACAGCAGGTAGGTGTTGGCGATGACTTCGCAGCGTTGACGGAAGCGACCTCGGGCAGCGGGGGTGTCCTCGGCTGGCGGGGTGGCGTCGGAACCCTCAGTGAAGATGGAGCGCGAGAAGTCCATGGCCTGGCGGGCCGGGGAGGGGGCGGGGGTCGCAGCGCCAGTCGCGGCGGCTTCGACCCCTCCTCCTTCGACCTCGTCTTCGATTCCCTCTGCGTCGACACCTTGCTCCTGCGGGGCGTTTCCGCGGTTTGCGGTGGTTGCCGCGGCAGAGAGCGCCTCGAGCACCTCCTCGGGGTCGCCCAAATCGGCGAGGGCGGAGGCCACGGCCCGCTCCCACGAGGTCGCATCGGCGATCTCGGGCGCCTCATCGCTTGTGTGGACGGCCGTTGCCGCGTCCCCCTCGTTCACCACGATGAGCGGGGTGCGGGGAAGGTTCTGCGCGGCGGCGCCCCTCTTCGGCGTCACGGCAACGATAGCGGCCATCTCGTGCTCGTCGGGCAGAAGGGCGTAGGCAAGCATCATGGCCACAAGCACGATGAGCACGGTGCCCATTTCGCCGAGGCCGGTGGGCGTCCCGAGGGCCCCGGTGAACAGTGGCAAGGTAGAGCCGCCGAGGGCCGCCAGCGCCATAACACCGCGGCCGAGGCCGAATACGAAGATGGGGGAGAGGCGGAAGCGCTGGGAGAGCTCCGAGAAGAAGATCCACATAAGCGCCTCGAAGGACATGTATCCGACAAGCACCACCGAGGTCCCCCAAAACGACGTGCCCCCGGTCGTGAAGGGGATGAAAATGGCCGTTACGGCGATGAACGGGATGAGCGGCCGGAAGAAGATATGCCAGCGCTCGTCGCCGCCGAGGGCGAGAAACGTCACCATAATGAGCACCGTGGCGACGCAGGCGGTGACGAACAGCAACGCCTGATCTTCGAAGGCGCTGCCGGGCAGGATGGTCTCAATGGAGGTTTGGCGCATGATGCCCAGGGCCACGCCGAGGAAGAACACCGGCAATCCGAAGCGCATCACGAAACGCGCGTGATTGATGGGCAGCGGCTGGAAAAAGAGCTGGCGATTGTCGAAATCGAGGCTCACGTGGCGACGCAGCACAAGCAGAAGGGCGATTTCCGCAAAGGGAATGAGCGCGCTTGCCACGCCGCCCCACGGAAAGGGGATCTGGTGTAGCACGAGGCCGTAGATGCCGAATCCGATGGCGATGGAGAGCGCTCCGTTAATGATGATGGAGGCTGAGTCGCGCCGCGAGAAGGCGATGCCCCAAGCAAGCAGCAAGATGGAAGAGCCCGTTCCCGTCAGGATACCCGAAATGATTTGCAGCGTGCTGCCGTCGAAGGGCGACTCCGCGCCCGACCCGAGCAAGAGAAGCGTTCCTGTTGCGCCGAGCAGTGCGGCTGCAACGAGGGTGGGGGTGGCGTGCAGCGCCCGGATGAGCTTGGTGTCGAGGATGCTTGCGATAAGCAACAGCAGGCCGTAGATGAGGATCGAGACGAAATAGGCCAGGGACAGTTGATCGTTGAAGGGCCCGGCCTGGAGGCCTCCGGTTCCGAAAATGCCGCCTTTGTCGAACATGGAGCTGTAGATCCACGCTTGATGCAGGCCGTAGCCGAACGAAATGAGACTTAATTCGCCGAAGGATGCGCCTTCCTTGAAGTCGATTTTGATCGTAACGCGAGGAACCTGAAACCCCATAATCCCCCTCCTGTGCGCCCGGCCGTCTCACCAGGCAAGATGGTGCTTAATAGTTGAGTCAGGGGATTATAGATAGCGGATGATGCTTCGTCAACCCCGCCTTCCCAAGCCCCTTTCCCGTGGCCCGCGCTGCGTGCGAGTTCCGGCTCGTGCCTGCGACCTCGCGTGCGCGCCCTGCGCAGGATGCGCAGGGCCACCGCTGGTCGACGATGGCCCTGCAACGGTCGGCGACCTACTTGGTCACCGTGATCACCACGTTGTCGTAGCGATCGAGAACGGTCGAGCCATCGCCCTTCGCGGGGGCGGTGTAAGCCTCGCTCACGTTCTGGGACGTGGCGGCGTAGGCGCCCTCCGCGTCCTTGTAGGCCTGCTGCTCGCCGGTGGGGTACACGCTGATCTCAGCGTTGTAGCCGTTGGCGGCGAGGTAGTCGGCCACCGACTGAACGTCATAGTTGTGAATGGCGTCCAGCCCGTTTTGGTTCTCGCTGGAGATGATGCCCTCGGTAAGGACGACATCGGCCGTGCTGCCCGCCGGAACGAACATCAGGTCGGAGTGCACGTCGCCTCCCACGGCGGTCTCGTCGACCACCATGAAGACCTCGTAGCTACCCAGACCGTCAGAGGAATCCGACACGCTGTCGTCGTGCACGTAGTAGAAGCCGTACGCCGGGACAGCGATCAGGGCTGCGCACAGGCAGGCCAGAACCGCGATGGCAAGAACCTTCTTGCCGAATGCTGCGTTGGTCATAAGTGCTCCCTCAATCGTGGTCGCCCCGCAGTTTCGCAACGCAGCCCCATTATGGCGCGCGCACGGAAAAGGTCAAGGGCAAAACCCCAGGTGCAGCGCACAATCATCCTCGTGGAAGGGCGAAATCATCACGAGAGGATGATGCCGCTTTTCGCAAAGATGGGCCTGGTCGTATGAGCTGGGCGCCGCGATGCTTCCTAGAATGTAGGACGAAGAGGATAGGAAGCGGCGTCTGCTATCGGATTGCCCGAGCGAACGAAGGGCGAAGAGAGCCTTCTGCGCATCGGGGTTCGCGATGACGACCGCACGCGAAACGAGAGAGGAAACCTGTATGGCCTATCAGCATCAGGGTTCTTGTGCGAGTGCCGGGGACACCCTCGAGCTGCTCGCCTTCGACGACGAGTTCGACCCTTTGGCGGTGGACGACTCGGAGATCGACCAGGAATGGATGGATGACGAGAACCCCTACGACACCATCGACTACCCCACCATGCGCAACATGCCCGAGACGGTGCACCACGATCCGGTGTACTCGCCGGCACGCCAGGGCAGCGCCACCGAGGCGCTTCAGGCGCTCATTGTCCGCAACCCCAACCGTCGGCCCGTGCTGCTGAACGTCATCGGCCTGTGCGAGGGCGGCTGCCCCTCGAGCGTCATTTCCGAGCGCGTGGATGAGTGGCAGCGCGACAACTGGTCGGTATACGCTCCCATGACGCTTTGCCGCATGTTGGAGCGCGCCGGAGCGCTTACGTTGGAGATGCCCGACGTGTCCGAGGAGCACGAGAGCGCCGAGGAGGGTGTGGCGTACCTGGAGATTCGCGAGACCGTGGATCCGGTGTGGCGCGCGACTCCCGAGGCGTTGGCCTTGCGCGCGGAGTACCTCGCCGGCAAGAGCTTCCGCGCGGTTGTGCTGGGATCCGACGAGGCGCGCTACGCCGAGGTGTACGCGGCGGTTATGGAAGCCCTTGAAGAGGCGCCGCGAAAGCTGGACGCCATTGAGAGCCTGACCGACGCCCTGGAGATCACCAAGTCGCCGCGCCGCTTCGGTCAGCACTTCATCGATGTGCTGGAAACCTGCGACTGCGTCATCTGGGGCGATGGCGCCTGGAACTTGACCGATTTGGGGCGGGCTATGCTCGCCGAGCTGAAGAGCGCGAAGGAGGCTTAACGCTATGGTCGTTATGGAAGAAGCCGTCGTTGAGGAAGCTGCCGCTTCCGAGGATGTGAACCTCGTCGAGCTGATGAACGCCCGCGCCCGATCCTACGGCATGCTGGCGCGTCTGTTCCGCGAAGAGGTGGATCTGCCGGCGCTGCGCGAGCTGCAGAAGATGCGCTTTCCCCAGGCCACGGGCAATGCGGCCGCCGATGAGGGCTACCACCAGCTGTACGACTACCTGAAGCGCGCCTGGGACGACTCGGTGACCGAGCTCGCCATCGATTACGTGAGCACGTTCATCGGCCACGGCGTGAACGGGTATTCCGCCGCCTATCCGTACGAGTCGGTGTACACGTCCGAGCGCCGTCTGCTCATGCAGGAGGCCCGCGCCGAGGTGCTCGCCACGCTGCGCGAAAACGAGTTGAAACGCGGCAACTGGAACGAGGCCGAGGACCACATCGCGCTGGAGCTCGAGTTCATGCAGCGCATGGCCCTTCGCGCCGCCGAGGCGCTGTCCGACAACGCCGAGGACGAGGCGATCGCCTACCTGCGCACGTCCTACGACTTCCTTGAGAACCACCTCATGAACTGGGTTCCCATGCTGGTCGCCGATATGCGCATGCACGCCCGCACCTTGTTCTACCAGGGTCTGGGGCAGCTGACGCTCGGCTCCCTGCAGGAGGACGAAGCCGTCCTGCGCGAGCTTTTGGATTCCGTGGAAGCTTAAGCGGCCTTTAGCGGCCCAAACCTTACCAACCCCTTCCTTCTTTCCCCTCCCTTCGTCGGCCCCACCCCTCCTCGGCGGGGCCGACCCATTTTCGCGTGCTGCCCCGCGGTGTGCGAGAGGAAGCTACTTGGAAAACAACGGGTAGCGTACCCAGAAACTACGCTACCCGTTGTTTTCCAAGCAGAATGAAGAGCGAGGAAGGAGAAAAGCTACGCTAACCGTCATTTCTCAAGCAATTGAGGGATACCGTCCGGCGGTGAGGGGGGAAATGGCGAAACAAGAAAAGCCCCGGTTGCGGGGCTTTTCTTGAGAGGGTTTGTCGGCGGTTGATGGGTTGCCGTGGCCCTAGTCGATCCCTGCGTCGGCGAGGAGGGCCTGGCCGCCTAAGGTGATGGGGGCGGCGGCGCCGGCTTCTTCCAGGAAGCAGGTGGGGCGCAGGGTGGCGATGCGCTCGCCGTCTTCCATGCGCACGCGGGCCACCTGCATCTTCGTGCGCTCGGCCAACTCGAGCGGGGCACGGCTGAACGTGGAGAACATCAACGCGTCGGTGGCTTTGGCGACGCCAGCGGCAAACGTGCGGCGATCGGCCTCGCGCACGCGGTCGCGGTCGGCGTCGGTGGAGACCACCTCGAAGGCGTCGCGGGCGGGCATGAATCCGTCCACGCAGCCGGTGACGTACAGGGCGCGGTAGCCGCAGCCGCACAGCTGCTCGTAGGAGCTGACGCGCACGGCGCGGACGTTGGCCTCGTGGGTGGGGAAGAACTGCGTCTCGCGAACCATGGCGTACAGGGTCGCGGCGTCCTCGTCGCCGGCCAGCGTCGCGGAAAGCGCTGCGAAGTCGCGCAGCTTGTCGGCGTCGAGGGCCGCCAGCAGGTTGTGTCCGCGGCGTCCCGCATGCGCGGCGATCATCGCGCGGCCGGCCTCATAGCGCTTGGCCAGACGCTCGGCCCGGGGGAAGGGCTCCGCTTCGCCGGCGGTGCGGGCGGCAGCGGCCGCCTCCAGGGCATCCAGGATGCCGGCGTCGTGCTCGTCGCACCACTCCATCAGGAAGTGCCAGCCGTCGGAATAGGTGAGGTAGTTGCCGAAGCCCACCCATGCGCGCCAGGCGAACGGGTCGTCCGGGTCGGCCAGCAGGTTCAGCGATGTGTAGGCGATAAGCGCTCGGGCGCGGTTCGTATCGCGCGGATCGCCGGCCAGGCGCTCGAAGCCCAGCGACGACACCGCAAAACCGCGGCGGACGAGCATCTGCTCGAAGGCGTGCGCCCACTGCTTGTTGGGGGCGACGACGCAGAGGTCGGATTGGGCCGCCTCAGGATTTTCGGCGTTCACGGCGAACAGGTAGCGCGTCAGCCCGTTGAATTCCTCGTCCGGCGTGTTCCACTTCACGGTGGCGATGTCGCGTATGGTTCCCTCGCGCTGGTCGGCCGCAAGCGCCTCCTCGTTGCCCGCGCGGACAACGGCATCGCAGAATGCGGTGACGTTGGGATTGCCGAAAGCGGTGTTCAGGGCGAACACGGTCACGTTCCGGCGCAGGGTGTCGAAGGTGGCGAAACCCTCGGGGGCCGGGAAGCTCGTGGCGACGCGCACGGTCTCGTCGGGATTGCCGGCGATGATGAGCTGATCGCGGGCGAGCAGACACAGGCAGGTCTGCTGTGCGACGGAAAGGTTCTGGAAGTCGTCGGCGAGCACGAGAGAGAACCGCTGTCGCGCGCCAGCGCCCGCATCACTTTGCAGGTAGCGCCCGCAGAGGTAGGCCACCTCGTCTTCCAGCATGGCGTTCGTGGCGTCAAGCAGGCGATGGGCCAGCTCCAGCGCGTCTTTCTCCTCGCCCACGGCCCAGTCGTCCTCGGGGGCAAGCGCGCACCACTGCTTCTTGATGTGGCTGAGCTCCGAGCGCAAGCGGCGGGCGGGAGTCCCCAGGGTCTTCATGTCCTCCAGGAAGAAGTTGCACTCGAAAGGCGCGAGCACGCGGGGAGTGCGGCCGGTGGTGGCGCGGGCCTCGGGCGTTTCCAGCACGGCAAGGCACACCTGCTGGGCGCAGGCCACGGTGATGCGGCCGGCGATGTCTTCCACATCCTGCGCCCCGGCGGTGGCCAGGGCGTCCACCAGGCGGCGACGCGCCACGCGGGCCGCCTCGGCCGTGGAGGTCTCGATGAGGATGTCTTCGGGGGCGCATCCGGCGGCCACGGCGGCAGCGGCCCGGCGCAGCAGCGCCTCGGTCTTGCCGGAGCGCGCGGGGCCGACGATTTTGGCCGTGCGGCCGTCGAAAGCGGCGATTTCTACCATCATGTCAGTCATGAGTGCCTCCTAATCGGCCAAGATGCCGCTGGTCGAGTCGAAATCGCGCGTGGAGCCATCGGCGTAGACGACCGTCCACTGATCGAAGACGAGGGAGAAATCGGCATCGGGCAGGGCGTACTTCTTCTGGATGTCCTCGCCCAGATGCGCCTCCTCGGCGATGCGCTCGGCCACGATTTCCTCGGCGGTTTTGTCAAGCTCGCCGCGCTCGACTTCTTCCAGGTCGTGGGCGATGCGGGCCCGCACGACGATATCGGCCGCTTCCTCGGCCTCAAGCGCCGCTTCGGCGGCCTCGGCTACCAGAGCGGGGGAGGCCATGAACGACTCCTCGGCGGCCCTCTCGGCAGCCTCGGCCTCGGCTGCGGCCGCCTCTTCGGCGGCCCGTGCCGCAGCGGCCTCGGCAACTTTTCGGGCCTCAAGCGCTTCCATGCCGGCGGCGTACTGCTGCTCGTAGGAGGCCGCGGAAGGCAGCGTCACGGCGACGACGTCCTTGCCGAGCGCGCCGGCGTTCAGGGCCTCGCGCACGCGGCTCACCCACTTGCTCTCCTCGGGGTCGATGCCGCAGGTGGAATCCAGCCGCATGCGCACCACGAGGCGACCGCCCTGCAGCTCGATTTCCAGCCACGTGAACACAAGCTCGGGCTTGCCCTCCTCGCGCTGGCGGCGGTTGAAGATCTTCATCTGATTGTCCACGGCGTGCACCTGGTTCAGCAGCCAGTGCTCAATGTAGTCGCTCCACAGCGCGTCGGCGCCTTCCACGGAGGAATCCAGGTACTCGCGGGCTCCCACGCGCACGGTCATGCGGAGGGTGTTCACCAGCTCGCCGTCGGCCGCCGGGTGGGTGCGCACCGCGGGCGTTCCCAGATAAGAGTAGCAGCGATCGATCTCCAATCGCAGCTCGTGATCGACGATCGACTCGTCCAAATCAAGTGTGAGGGCCATGGAAGGATGGGGCTTGCTCATCCGTCTCTCCTTTCTTTTTGGCAGGTTCCGCGAAAGATCCTTCAGCCAGCTTCGGCTCGTCTTGAATCCTGAGGGGAAACTGCCGCCTATCCTCTTCGCCATCCAGTATAGAGAGGCCTCGAACAGGTAAATCATCCCATCGAGATGAGCGCGCGGGATGATTGCCGTCCCTTAAATCGGCCTGCTCTTATGATTGCGCGGCCCGCACGGCCCATACCATTTTCAACCGTTGGGCAACAAAACATCGGTGGCCGCTCGACAGCGGAGGCGGATCTTCACCCCCTCCACTCGCGAAGGCCGCCGACGCCGCCGAGGGCCGCCGGTGTTTTGTTGGAAAGCATCGAACGAAAGAGAGAGGAGGACCCATGGCTAAACTTTCACTGACTCGTCGCAGCTTCCTGAAGGCGGCCGCCGTCACGGGCGCTGCGAGCACTCTGAGCTTTGCTGTAGCACCGTCTGCGGCCTTGGCCGAGGGCGTCGACGAATCAGCTGGTGAGGTCAAGCGCATCCGTTCCTGCTGCCGCGCGTGCGGCAAATGCGAATGCGGTGTGTGGGTCACCGTGCAGGACAACAAGGTCATCAAGGTAGAAGGTGACGAGTCCAACGCACACAGCCGCGGCCACTGCTGCGCGAAGTCCCAGGCGTCCATGCTGGCGCTGTACCACCCCGATCGTTTGCGCTACACCATGAAGCGTACCAACCCCAAGGGCGAGGACGATCCCGGCTGGGTGCGCGTCAACTTCGCCGAGGCCATGGACGAGATCGGCGCCAAGTACAACGAGCTCATCGACAAGTACGGCGGGAAGTCGATCTTCTCCATGGGCGGTACCTCGCGCGTGTGGGCCCAGCCGCCCTACGGCACCCTGAAGTCCGTCTTCGGAACCCACAACTTTCATTCCGCCTACGAGATCTGCAAGGGCCCTCGCCACTTCGGCGGCGTGCTCACCGACGAGAAGGGCTCGCCGTGGATGGAGGTGGAGCAGGGCCCTATCGTGTACGTGCAGTGGGGTACCGCTTCCGAGTATTCCAACTACGACTCCACCAACCGTACCGTCGTGGACTGCTCGCAGCGCGCCTATAAGCACATTCTGGTTGACCCGCGCATGAGCCCGCTGGGCAAGGAGGCCGATCTGTGGCTGCCCATCCGCGTCGGCACCGACCTGGCGATGTCGCTCGGCTGGCTGAAGTGGATCGTCGACAACGACGCCTACGACAAGAACTTCGTGAAGCGTTGGTCCAACGGCCCGTTCCTTTACAACCCCGAGGCCGACGGCAAGACCTACAAGGGCTACTTCCTGGAAATGAACGGCGGCATCCACATGACGAGCCGCCTGCTCACCGAGGCCGACCTCGACCGCGAGTGGGTCTCCCAGTTCTGGGAGCCGGCGCCGGAGCAGTACTCCTACCGCCGCTTCATCTGCTGGGACGCCGCCAACGAGAAGCCGACCTACTGGGACGCCGAGGAATGCCAGTGGGAGGGCGAGAAGCACAAGATCCCGACCACCGGTACCTGGATCGAGCACCCCTACAAGCCCATCATCGCCGATGCCTGGCTGCCCGACCCCTCGAAGTTCGCCGACCCGGTCGATCCGGCCTACGACGCCTACTGGACCGGCGAGGGCAACGAGAAGGGCGCCAAGTCGAACCCGAAGGGGCTGCCGAAGGACCCGGAGCTGTGGCCCGACGGCGTGCAGGTCAAGCTCGCCAATGGCAAGATGATCGAGGCCAAGTCGGTCTGGCAGGAGTGGGAGCACAACCTGGAGGAGTACACGCTCGACCGTGTCTCCGAGATCACCGAGGTTCCCGCCGACAAGATCGAAGAGGCCGTGCGCACCTACACCACGCGCCTGAACCCGCTTCACGGCAACGGCGGCATCCACTACCAGCTGGCCCCCGACCAGACGGGCCACGCCGTGCAGAACACCCGCGCTCTGCAGCTCATCGCCTGCCTCACCGGCAACTCCGACGAGCCCGCCGGCAACCGCGGCTCCTCGAAGGCCCAGGTAGACGGCTGCTGCGGCCGCGCCAACATGATCGTGACCGACCATGATCCGGTCGACTGGGGCATTCGCGAGGGCATCGGCACCATGGAGCTCGGCAACACGCCGCGCGACCTTTCCGTGGAAGACCAGATTCCGCTGATCCAGAACTTCGTGAAGTACCTGCAGGACGAGAACTCCCCGCTCATGGAGCGCTACGGCAACCACATCCCCACCGATGAGGAGGCCCGCATCATCGCTATGCGCAAGGGCGGCGACTACAAGGGATCGCGTTCCTTCCCGGGCCTGAAGACCCCGTTCGAGAACAATGCCGATCAGATCTCCGCCGAGCGCTTCCCGCTTCTGCGCTTCTGGAACTCCTGGACCGACGCTTCCTCCATCTGGGACGCCATCCGCGAGATCGATTCCCCCTACAAGCTCTACGGCGGCATCTGCATGTCCGGCGACTTCATGAACCAGTCGAATCTGCTGGAGGCGTGGGACGCGCTGACGCAGCTCGACTTCTGGGTGGACATCAACCTGTGGTCGTGCCCGAACAACGGCACCGCCGACTACGTGTTCCCCTGCACCCACTGGTTGGAGACCAACACCGGCCGCGTGTCCCAGGGCGCCGGCGGCATCTTCGGTGCCGGCCAGCGCTGCGTCGAGCCCATCGGAGACGTGGTCTTCGACCCGACCTTTGTCGTGTGCCTGCACAAGTCCATGGGCGTGCCGTTCAACGATCGCGACCCCGAATACGACGAGTGGTTGAACCTCGACTACCACGACTTCATCCAGGCCGGCGGTTCGGTGGGCTATGAGGAGCAGGAGTACCGCGTGCTCAAGGACGCCACCGACTGGTGGAAGACCGAGGAGTACCCCGACGGCCCCGACTTCCCGCAGTACGCGGCGAAGTTCCAGGAAGAGGGCTGGTTCGACTGCCGCAAGTGGCATCCCGAGCGCTGGGGCACCTACCGTCGCTGGGAGATGGGCTACCGTCGCCAGCAGGCCGGCTACAACCTGTACGCCGCCGTGGACGAGAAGTGCGCCTTCGGCACCCCCACCGGCAAGGTGGAGATCTGGTCGACCATCTGCGAGTCCTACATCGGCGATACGGTGACCGAGTCCTACGTGCTCGAGACGCCGGGCACTGCCGCCAAGGTGGGCGAGAAGACCCCGTACTTCGCTCAGGTGTGCTCGCCGGATCGCGACGCCTATGCCGGCGACATTCCGGACATCGACAAGTTCCCGCACTGGTTCGAGCCGAAGAACTCCCGCGTTCAGGCGCCCGAGTGGTACGACGCCAACCTGGTGGATGGCGCGTCCTACAACAGCGACAACTACCTGAACAAGCCCTACCACGGCATCGCCGGCGTGGGCAACGGCCAGGCGACCGACAACGGCACCACCGACAACCTCGAGGCCTACAAGCAGGCCGTGAAGGAGAACCCGGAGGCGACCTTCATCTGCACCTCCGGCGCTCGCCAGCCCGTCTACTTCCACTCCGAGCACCGTCAGCTGCCCTGGTGTCGCGAGCTGTGGCCGTCTCCGCGCTTCGAGATGAACCCCAACGACGCCGCCCGCCTCGGCATCGAGCAGGGCGACTGGATTTGGGTGCGCACCCCCTGGGGCGCCATCCGCGAGGTGGCCGATCTGTACTACGGCATCAAGGAAGGCACCACCAACGCCAACCATGCCTGGTGGTACCCCGAGATGGACCATGCCGCCCACGGCTTCGAGCTCGTCGGCATCAACTGCACCATGGACAAGTACGCCCAGTGCTGGATCTGCGGCGCCTCCCAGCTGCGCGGCAACCCGATGGTCGTCTACAAGGCCACCGAGGAGAACTCGCCGTTCGGCAACCCCGTGCCGTGCGACCCGTGGGGCAACGAGGCGATCACCAACGCCAACGACCCGCGTCTGAAGGAATGGCTGGCCAACGACCCGCGTTTGGACGACTCGAAGGTGGAGCTCACTTACGCGAGCGCGGATGCCAAGGGCCTGCAGACCTTAAGCCTCATCAAGGAATAGAAAGGAGGAAGATCAATGGCGAATTACGCGATCATCACCGATTTGAACCGTTGCACGGGCTGCCTTGCCTGCACCGTGGCGTGCAAGGCCATCAACGGCGTGGACGTGGGCAACTTCTGGATTAAAACGCTGCGCGTCGGTCCGCATCCCATTGAGGGCGGTTCCGGCACCTTCCCGGACGTGGAGATGTACTTCCTCCCCGTTCAGTGCCAGCACTGCGAGAACCCCGAGTGCGTGAAGGTGTGCCCGACCGAGGCGTCTCATGTCGCCGAGGACGGCACCATCCAGATCGACAAGGACAAGTGCATCGGCTGCCAGTTCTGCGCCATGGCCTGCCCCTATGGCGTGCGCTACCTGAACCAGACCGAGCGCGTTGTGGAGAAGTGCACGCTGTGCGAGCAGCGCACGAGCCAGGGCGAGCTGCCCCAGTGCGTGGCCCAGTGCGGCGCCCGCGCCCGCTTCTTCGGCGACCTCGATCAGGGCGTCGAGAACTTCGAGGGCCCGGCGCATCCGGATACCCCCGGCTGCCAGTACGACGACATGACGAAGACCCGCGTGAAGCTCAAGGACTACGTGGAAGCCTTTACCGAGAACGACATTCATCACCTCACCAACAAGGGCAACAACCCCAAGCTCATGTACTTGTTGCGCGAGGGCCGGAAGTGGAGGGAGTAACAACCCATGGAAATTCAGTGGCCCCTTATTCTCTTCACCTTCTTTAATTGCCTCGCCGGCGGCATCTTCCTGATGCAGGGCATTCTCACCCTGTCCGGCAAGGGCAAGGCCATGCAGCTCGCCTCCTGCGTGAGCGCGATTGTTGCTTTGGCCATCGGCGGTCTGTCGGTGTTCTTCCACCTGCAGCATCCGCTGCGCATGCTGAACGGCTTTGGGCACATCACCTCCGGCATTACCATCGAGCTGATCTTCGTGATCGTGTTCGCCATCGCCGTGGTGCTGTACTTCCTCATGATGCGCCGTTCCGAGGAGGGCGTGGCCCCCAAATGGTGCGCCGTTCTGGCCATCGTCGTGTCGCTGGCGCTGCCGTTCGCGACGGGCGACTCCTACCTGATGAGCGCCATTCCCGTGTGGGACACCATGCTGCTGCCTCTGTACTACGTGGTGGCCACGGTGATGCTGGGCGGTCTGGCCGCCATGATCATCGCCGGCGCCACGAAGGCCGACGACGCGGTGAAGCTGTCTGCTACGGTGGCTTTCATTGGCGCGGTGGTGTGCGCCGTGGTGAGCGTCATCTATGCGGTGGCCATCTCCGGCATGGGCGCGAACTACACCGAGATGCAGTACTACTTCGATCCGACGCTGCCCGACGTGGCCATGCGCCAGTCCGAGCAGATCACCGGCGCCATTTTGGCCGGCGAGCATGCCGTGGCCTTCTGGCTGGGCAATGTGGCTATCGGCTGTGCGGTGCCTGCCGTGCTGGCGGCCCTGGTGATGACGGGCAAGATTCCCGCCGAGAAGGCCCTGGCTGTGGCGGTAGTTGCCCTGGTGTGCGCCGTGATCGGCACCATCGTGTGGCGCGTGCTGCTCTACGAAGTGGCCGTGAACGCCCTCATCCAGTTCCAGTGGGCGCTTTAGCAGTGTGTTAACGAAGCCAGATGCGGCTGCAGCTGCGGCCGCATCTGGCAGGGCGCTTGCGAGGCGCCCGATCCCGGATGCCCCCTGGCATCCGGTATGAGGGAGCCGCTCGTCTCTGGTCGGTCGGTCGGCACTCTTTGAGAACCTAAGCGAGGCGGGCTTTTCTGACAGACGAGCCCCGCAGGCAACGCGCATGCGCCCGCCTCGCTTTTTGTTCAAAATGGGGTACTTCTCGTAGTTTTTAGGGTGTGATTTCTCCATTAGCTCTGTGGATGGGAGGAAAACCCCAGGTGGCGATTGCTGCTTTAGGGATCGGCTTTTTGGCAAGTTACGAGAAGTGCCCTATTTTGCTCATTTCGCCCTGACGAAGGAGCGTTTGGGTCTCCTGAAGCTTTTTTGCGAAAAGGCTTCAGGAGGAGCAAACCCTCAGATGATTCTTGAAGAGGAGGAATCAATGACAGAGGAGAAGAAAGAGGCGCCGACGTCTGCTTCAGCTGGAGCAGCGGGCGCGCAAGTCGCCCCGACGCTGGAGAGCGTTGATGCGGCCGAGGCCAAGCGCGCACCTCGCGGCGGCATCACGCGGCGCGGGCTGTTCATCGGCGTGGGCTCGACGGTGGCCCTGCTCGGCTTGGGCGGGTTGCGCTATGCGGGCCACAATCCGCTGAACCGACCGCCCGGAGGTGCCGACGAGGCCCATCTGGTGAGCGGCTGCATCCGTTGCGAGCGCTGCTATGAGGCGTGTCCGCGCCAAGCCATCGTGCCGGCGAAGATCGAGGACGGGCTACTCGGCATGCGCAGCCCTATGCTCGACTTCAACACGGGGAACTACTGCGACTTCTGCTACGAGGAGAACGGCGGCAACCCCTTGTGCGTGGCGGTGTGCCCCACGGCCGCGCTCGAGCTGCCGGCAACCTACACAGTGGGCAACCCGGAGACCGGCGAGACCGGCGACATCATCATTGGCACGGCGGAGATTGATCCGCGCACGTGCCTAGCCTATCGCATGACCGGATGCCGCGACTGCTACGACGCCTGCAACTACGGCGCTATCGAGCTGAAGGATGAGGGCGGGGCAAACCCCATTCCCTATGTCGTGGAAGACAAGTGCAACGGCTGCGGTGCCTGCCAGGCCGCCTGCCTGTCGCTGTCCTCCGGTTCTATCAAGTCCAGCGAGCGTGCCATTGTCGTGCGCCCCGTCGAGGCCTAAAGGGGGTAAACCATGGCTAAGAAGAACGAAACGATGGAAACGCCCGCTTCGTCCCCGACTGCGGGCGCGAAGACGAAAAACTCTGCGAACGCGCTGGCCGCGAAGCTGAAGACGCGTCGGCTGCGCACCGTGGTGGGCGCCGTGGTGTTCGTCGGCATGGCCGCCGGCCTCATCGCCGGGGTGAGCATGGGCACGATGTCCGGCTTCGGTTGGGACACGTTCTCGATGCTATGCCCCCTAGGCGCGCTCGGCACCATGATCGCCACGAAGATGATGATCCCGCGCGCCGTGGTGTCGCTTCTGCTTATCGCCGCGCTCGTGCTCGTGTTCGGTCGCGCCTTCTGCTCGTGGTTGTGCCCGACCATGCTCATCGATCGCATCCGCGATTTCTTCCGCTCGCCCAAGAAACGTCGGGAGCTCGAGGAGAAGAAGAGCTCCGAAATCAAGGCCATCTCGCAGCAGGAGCTGGCGAGCCTGAAGGCGGCGAAGGGCGGCCACGCTTGCGGCGCCTGCGGCAAGTGCCAGCCGGTCCATCACGGCAAGGTGGACTCGCGCCATGCGGTGCTCGGTGGGGCCTTGCTTTCGACGGCGGTCTTCGGATTCCCGGTGTTCTGCCTGGTGTGCCCCGTGGGTCTGTCGTTTGCCACCGTGCTCGTTATTTGGCGGGCCTTCGCCCATGGCGACGCGACGATCGGGCTTATCCTTATTCCGGCGATGCTTGTTATCGAGTTGGTGGTGCTACGCAAGTGGTGCTCGAATTTCTGCCCGCTTTCGGCGCTCATGAACCTGGTCGGGCGTTTCTCGCGTACGTTCGTGCCTACCATTAATGACGAGAAGTGCCTGGAGACGGCCCGCGCCACCTCCTGCAGCAAGTGCGCCGAGGTGTGCGATGCCGACATCAACATCCGTCATCCGGAATTCGGTCTGCGCACCATGGCCGACTGCACGCGCTGCCGCAACTGCGTGGACGTGTGTCCCACCCATGCCATCACCATGCCGGTGTTCGTCGGCAAGAAGGCGGGCAAGACCGTCGTGGAAATTCCCGACCCGGTTATGGACGACCTGGAGCCGAAGCTGGACTAGCCAATCAGTGAGCGATGGCTCGACTTTGGGAGAGGCCGGGCCATCGTTGAAGAGGAGCAACAATGGTTGAGACGATTGATGCGGGGGCTCACCGATATGTGGGCACCGCGTTTACGGCTGTGAATAGTGGGGCCATTCGGGTTCATCGGGAGCGGTGCGCGAAGGTGCGCAACCGCAACGTGGACTGCTTGAAGTGCGCGGCGGCGTGCACTTCAGGGTGCATTTCCTTGGAAGACGGCGAGCTGGTGATCGATGCCTCCAAGTGTGTCGGCTGCGGCACCTGCGCCACGGTGTGCCCCACGTGCGCCTTGGAGTCGCTGAATCCCTCGGACGCCGAGTTGAAAGCCGCCTGTCTGCGCGCCGTGCGGGGTGACGAGGTGGTCATTGCCTGCAGCCAGATGGAGGCGGCCTTGGGTGATTTGCTAGTGCCCGGTGCCGCGGCGTTCGTGGTCTGCGCGGGGCGCGTGGATGAGTCGCTGCTGGCGGGACTCGCCGCCGAGAGTGTAGGCCGCGTGACGGTGCTTTGCGGCGATTGCGATCACTGTGCCCAGCGCCACGGTCGCGACACGGCGGAGCTGGTAGCCGAAACGGCGCGCCAGGTGCTCGCCACCTGGGGCGACGATTTGGAAGTTGTCGTGACCGATGTGCCTCCTGCGAGCATTCTCGCCGAGGGCGCCGATGAGGCCGCTGCCGAAACCGCCCGCGCAGCTTACTTTGCCCAAGAGCGCTCCTGCCCGCCCATTCGCGAAGCCGAAGGAGTGCGTGTCGGTTCATCTGCGGGGCAGGACGCTCCCAAGCATCCTGCCCATTCCCTCCACGTGATGAAAGACGGCACGTTGCCGCATTTCATTCCCGATCGGCGTGAGCGCTTGCTGGACGCACTGGCGCAGCTGGGGGAACCGGAAGGCGACAAGCTGGAAACCCGGCTGTGGGGTGCGGTGGTCATCGATGGCACGAAGTGCGTCTCTTGCCGCATGTGCGCGACGTTCTGTCCCACGGGCGCCATTGCGAAGTTCGATGACGCCGACGGTACCCTGGGCGTGACCCACACGCCGGGCGATTGCGTGAAGTGCGGCAGCTGCCGGGACGTGTGCCCCGCCGATGCCATCACACTGCTCGACGCCGTGCCCGCAAGCTGGCTTACCGGCGGCAACCGCCACCGCTACGTCATGACGCCCCGTCCTGTGAGCCTTACCGACAACCCCCACCAGATCCTCGACACCTTCCGTCTCGACTTCAACGGAGACATCTTCGAGCGGTAGGGGAGCCGCAGCGATCGCTGGCGATCTTGCGCAAAATGTCGGCGAGCTGTCCCTGCCGGGCGTCTCGCCGAAGCTGGCACGGCGTCGACGGGGCGTCGTGCGGTAAATCTCAGACTTCTCCGCAAAGCAGGAGAGGCCGCATCTCCCGACTGCCCGAGCCCCCGCCCTGGCAGCCACGCGGTCTCGATCTGCTCCAGCCCCCGGCGCCCCTATCCTCTTCACGGCGCCGGGGGCGTTTTATGCCAAGGGCAAACGCAGGGTGAAGGTGGTGCCTTCTTGTGCGGTGCTGGTGACGGCGATGGTGCCCTTGTGGGCTTGGGCGATGTTTCGCAAACTAGTGAACTATAATACAAATCTCGGTTCTATTTCTATAAAATCGTGCTATAGTGCGATTAATGCGAGGAGGATAGTTGATCTCACACAAATAAAGTAGTAGAATAAAGTAGTAGAAAAAGGAATCCGATCATGGCAATGCTCGAAATTCATCCGCGGATCTTTCTTCGTCACCCCCAACTGAACGAGGAGGATATTCGCACGGCTTGGAGGAACTCCTACTACGAAGCTCTTAGGGCCGATAGCCAGAACTATCCTGAGTATCTTTGGATAGGCGTTGACTCTAAGGGTCGCGACGTCGAGATGGTCGGAACGCTAACCGATGATGGATGGCTCATCTATCATGCGAATACGCCGCTTTCGCGAAGAGTGCGGCTAGAGGTTGAGAAAGCGAGGCGCTAGGTAGTATGGCCGAGTACAAGTTGAAAAACGGCTACGTTCTCACTGATGAGGAAATCGAGCGACGGGCTGCGGAATGGGAGAGCGATGACGCGGAGATAGGGCTTGTTCCTCTGCGCGTCGGCCGGCCGCCCTTGTCAGGGGAGCCCAATGCGAACCTCTCGTTCAAATGCCCTGAATCGGGGGCAGAGCTCATAGCTCGCGCTGCCGAGGTGGCCGGCGTGAAAAAGTCGGCGTTCATCCGCGAGGCCGCTCTCGAGAAGGCGGCGCAAGTGCTATCTTTGGCCGGATAAGGTCTCTTTAGCAACTCCTACGTCAAGGGCAAACGCAGAGTGAAGGTGGTGCCTTCTTCCGCGGTGCCGGTGACGGCGATGGTGCCCTTGTGGCCTGGGCGATATCGTAGACAAAAGATCTGCTATGGGGTACTTTTTGCTGGTTGCTATAAACTTTTTGCGCTGACGATGTCTAACATTGAGATTGCAAACTGCCTTGAAAGCCCATGCATCTCTTCGCGTTGGTCGTGAACTAGGATGCTTTGGCAAATCAAAGTTCTATAAAGCAAAGGGTGCGTCGTAAGGCGGAGACATTAAAGCCACCGCCTCGAGCGGCGACATAAATCAGCTCCCGGACGACTCCTCTTCAGGCAGCGGCGGCAGGTAAGCGTCGAGCACCTCATTGAACTCCTGGCGATTGTGCACGGCAAATTTCGCATAGATGCGACTTGCGTGAGCCCGCACGGCACTCTTCGAGATAAACAGCTCGTCGCTGATGGCGGCAATGTCACACCCGCTCGCCATGAGCATGAACACCGTTGTCTCTCGTTTTGAGAGCCCCCGTTCGGTGCTGAGCGATGTTAAGGCCTCCTGCCGACGAGAGGCGGGAGACGATTGAACGGCCCGTTCCAATACGTAGCGCTCATCGATGCTGAATGGCGAGAGACCTGCGCTTAAAAGGCTGATTGTCAAGATTATAGCTGCCCCTAGCACCCCAGGATCGATGGCTAAATCGAGAAGGCCTGTTTGGATGCCCGTTTCCGTTGTCGCGATGATAAGGAGCTTCACTATCGCGCAGGCTGGTAGCGCTGAAGTGCGAGCAGCGTGTGCTCTCATGCAAGCCAGCGAATAAGCGAATAGACGGCAGCTGGCGGTGCCAGCGCTGGCGAACACCTGCACCCAGGCATTGTCGTTGTCGAAAAACCCTGCGAGCAGTAGACCTGCTACCATAAATACGAAAGCTATGTTCTTCAAAGCGCGCATGTCGAAACGACTCGGCAGTCCAAAGGCGAGTCCCGCGATGGCGGCGCCGGGAATCATGTTTCCAAAGTTATCGAACAGCGACAGCTTGGAGAAATGCATGAAAGAACTCACGAGTCCGTAAGAGAAACAATAGATGCTCACCCATACAACAAGACGCCACGAGACGATGGACCCCAGTCCGATAGATATGCGCTGGGCGACCAGCAAAGAGGGCGCATGACTTTCTTCAACCATGCGACGGTACCCCACCAGCAGCGTAAGGGAGATCGCAATGAGCAGTGGCATGCAGTAGGTAACTGTCTCCAGGCTCGCCCCCAATATGATGACGAGGAGCGAGTTGAGCCCCTCGGCAGTTCCGATAATGAGAACGATGAATTTGAGCGAGGTCGTGCTTACAAATTCAAGCCATTGCAGCATCATGGCTGCTGTTCCCAGCCCGAAAAGAAACATGCCTATCGCTAGCGTTGAGGCATCCAGCACTGAAAGACGGACGAGCACAAGTATGCCGCAAGCGGCCAAGGCTATCAGTCCGGGAGCCGCAAGTATCTTGAAGGATTGGTGCTCACGATCCAGCCCGTAGGCAAAGGTCACGAGCAGCAGGAGGCCCGCGATCTTGCCAGCATCGGCGCATGTGCTCAAATCGCTCGACCCTGCGCACTGAAAGGAGAGATGCGATGCGCAACGGCAGAGCGCATATCCTGTTACCAGCACTACGACGTTCCATTGTCGCTCGGCTAGATCCATCAGTCTTTCGAGCCATGGAGGAAAGATCGCCTCGTGTCCCATTACATTCCCTCCCCTCATGCTGCGCTTTCTTGCTGAATGCGCCCTCTCCTGCCCTCCATCCTAACGTTTCGTTCCTCCGCCCTCAAGACGCTTAAGCGCTTAAAGTCGCCACAAGGCTATGACCTGGTAATTTGCGACATCTTTCTCTTTCTCGTTTAAGCAGGGCGTCTCTGGTTTAAACGGTACGTAACAAATCAAGCAGGCTCGGGTGTCCTAGGATGGACTTAGGGTGTTAGTCGTGACGCCCCATAGAATCGGTTCACTGCAAGGAGGAGGAACCATGAGAACAATTGAGGCCCATTCCCTTAATCGTCGTGACTTCTTGAAGACGACTGGCGCGCTCGTAGCCGGCACCATGGCGGTAGCGGGCATTGCCGGATGCGCCACTGAGGCCACTGAAACGCTGCCCTCCACAACGCCAAACGAGTTCTGGCTGCCCGAGGCTTGGGACGAGGAGCACGATATTGTCGTAGTTGGTTTCGGTGCCGCAGGCGTCTCTGCCGGCATTGCCGGCATGAAGGCCGGTGCCGATACCGTAGTGCTGGAGGTGGCCCCCAAAGAGTTACGCGGCGGCAACAGCGGCGTGTGCGGCGGCGGATGGATCTGTCCTACCGACGTCCAAGGTTATGCGGACTTTCTCTACCGCCTGAACCTGCAGCGCGACGATAAGCAGGAGCTGCTGGAATTCAGCCAAACCCTCTCGGGCATGGTGGATTGGATCGAAGAGCTCGGCATCGACTACATGGACACGAAGCGGGCCGGCTTCAACTTCTATCCCAAAGAGTTCCACGAGATGGCCCCCACCATGAACAACAGCCTGAAGGGCGTCTCCGAGACGGGCATGGAGCATCATGCCATGGCCGATGCCGACGGCAATCAGGCCATGGGCGGCAAGTACTTCTACGAGCCCATGGCGGAAATCTACGAGGGCATGGGCGGAACCGTGCTCTACGAGACCCGCGGTCGTGAGCTCGTGCAAAACCCCCAAACTAAGGAAGTGCTTGGCGTACGGGCTGAAAAAGCCGATGGATCGAGCATCTTCATCAAAGCTCGCAAGGGAGTTGTTTTGGCCTGCGGTGGCTACGAGGCCAGTCCCGAGCTCACCCAGGAGTACATCCGCGCCTGCATGGACATCGCCGTCACCGGCTCGCCCTTCAACCGCGGCGATGGCGTGCTCATGGCCCAGGCCGCCGGCGCACGGCTCCATCACATGGACTGCATCGAATGGCAGGGCTACGGCGCTCGCATCGAACCCGACAGCGAGGTGAACGGCCGCGTGGGCACGAGCACCAACTGGCACAGCGAGCCGGCCGTCATCATGGTGAACAAATACGGCCGCCGCTTCTTCCGCGAGGATATGCGCATGGGCCACACCCGCCAGTTCCCCGGCGTAGAGTTCCTCGGCTTTGCCGACAGCACTGACACCATCAACGACTGGGCTGGTGCTCCGGCCTACGTCATCTTCGATCAGACGCGTTTTGCCGAGGGTGCGGGCAACTTCTATGGCGGCAAGGACAAGCTGGCCATGGGCTGGTTCGGACAGCACGAGCTGTACCAGTGGAGCGACGACAACTCCCAGGAGCTGGCCAGCGGCATCATCAAGAAGGGCGAAACCCTTGAAGAGCTGGCCGAGGCCTTCGGCTTCGTCGGCGTGGCCGAGTTCGCCGAGGAGGTGGCTCGCTACAACGGCTTCGTGGACGCCGGTCGCGACGAGGACTTCGGTCGCGATCCGGAGAAGATGGTCAAGATTGAGACCGGTCCGTTCTATGGCATCGAAGTGTGGCCGAGCCTGCTGAACACACAGGGCGGTCCGAAGCGCAGCAATGCCACCTGTCGCGTGGTCGACTACGAGGGTAATGAGATTCCGCGGCTCTATTCAGCCGGCGAGCTGGGATCGCAGTTTGGCCTTGTGTACCACGGTTCCGGCAACACGACTGAGGCCGTTATGACTGGTAAGGTGGCTGCTGAGAATGCCGCCACCCTGGAACCTTGGGATGCGGCATAGCCAAGGTTGCGCCTCTGAGGCAATGCGGCCTCGTAAGGAAAGAGAAACGTATGCTTAATCACTTTCTATTGCAGCAAAGAGCTCGCTGGGGCAGATGCGAGAAAGCCCTCGGTGCGGCGGTTATGGCTCTTGCCATTGCCCTTGTCTCAGGTTGTGCCCCTCAGCAAACAACTTTGGACAATGCTGGGACAGCCGAATCTGCAACTGTCGGAACGGCTGCGACAGCCTTTGAGTGGTCTCCTGAAGCGGATTGCGCAACCTGTCATGTTAAGCAGGCTTCATCTACAGCTGACGCTCAATGCCTCGCATCGACCCATGAGGATAGTGCCTGCAATTCCTGCCATTCTGACTCCGAGGGACTGCAGAACGTACATGAAGGGGTCGCGTCGGCCGAGGTGGAACTGACGCGCTTGAAAAAAACCGACATCGACTCCAGTTACTGTCTCACTTGCCACGACAGCTACGAAGCGCTTGCAGGAAAGACAGTCGACTCTCAAGCTTGCACCGACAAGAATGGCCTCGTAGTGAATCCCCATGGCCTGCCGACGAATGTGGAGCACGAGGATATCGATTGCGCCTCCTGTCATATCATGCACGACAGTCGCGCTGCCGCCGATCAAGCTGAGAGCCTCTGCGGCTCCTGTCATCACGAGAACGTTTACGAGTGCTTCACCTGTCACGCCTGATAGCTCTGACAATTATTCGCCCTCCCTTGCCGGCCCTCGCAGTTGCGGGGGCCGGTTTACTTGCGGGCGCAAGCGAGCAAAGGCTAGTGGTCATGTTCTGCTCATCGCGAGGTCGCACATGGCAGGCCGGGCGCTCCTGAACAACATTGACTTTTTGTCGAGAGATGGTGCGTAATTGGAGCTACGTCAAGGGCAAACGCAGAGTGAAGGTGGTGCCTTCTTTCGCGGTGCTGGTGACGGCGATGGTGCCCTTGTGGGCTTGGGCGATGTCGCGGGCGATGGCCAGCCCCAGCCCGTAGCCGCCGGTGTTGGCGCCGGGCTCGCCACCGTTGTTTTCGGCGTCGGCGGCGTTGTGAGTGCGGGCCGCATCGGCGCGATAGAAGCGGTCGAACAAATGCGGCAGATCGGCCTCATCGATGGGCTCGCCGCTGTTGCGCACGGAGAGGACGGCCTCGCTGGCGTGCGCCCTCAGCGTCACGGTCACGGTGCCACCCGCATTGGTGTACTTGCAGGCGTTGTCCAAAAGCACGGCCACGGCCCGCTGGAGGCGCGTGGCGTTGCCCCGCACGGTAATTCCCTTGTCGATGGCGCACTCCCACATGAGTTCCCGCTCGAAGGCTACGGCTTCGAACGTGAGGGCCTCGCCTTCCACCAGACGGCTGAGGTCGACGATGCCTGCAGGGCCTTCCGAGGCTTGGGCGCCCTCCGGAGCCGGTCGGGCCAGATCGAGCATATCGGTCACAAGGCCTTGCATGCGCTCAGCTTCCATCTGGGTGCTCTCTATCCACTGGCGCTGGCTGGCGATGGTGTTGCCGCCACGCTGCCGTAGGATGGCGTTGTTGGCGAGAATGACCGTGAGCGGGGTTTTCAGCTCGTGGGACGCATCGGCGATGAACTGCTGCTGTTGGGCCCAGGCGCGTTGTACCGGACGCAGCGCCCAGCGCGAGAAGACGAGGTTCAGCAGGAACAGCAGGCCCAAAGCGCCCAGGCCCACGGCGGTGAGCACGAGGGCGAGCGAGCGCCAGCCGTCGGCAGCACCTCCGTCGGCGAAGGCCACCATGAGGTCGGGGCCGGCCTCATGCTTGGCGAAGTACAGCCCGACGTCGGGCAGGTATCCCCAGGATTCGGTGGTGCTGATGACTTCAGGTATGGCGCGCACGAGGAGCGCCTCGGGCACGGTGGCTCCCGAGCGATCCGTTAGCTGCATAACCGTGCGGTCGGCGATATAGTAGACCGCCACGGGCAGCGATGCCTCCTCGGTGGTGCCCGGGCCGCCGATGCGGGGCGGCGCGAAGCCGGGATCACTCGTGCCGGCGCCGATGTCCTGGGTGGGGGTGGGGGCCGAGCCGCTCTCGGAGGCACGGTCGTCGGCTTCGGCTGCGGAGTCGCCGCTGCCTTCGGGGGTCGCGCTCGCGTCTTCCGCGCTGTCGCTTGCGTTTGCGCTGCCGCCCGCCCCGTCGTAAGCGCGGGCGTTTTCATCCTCTGTGCGGGCGCCATCTGCGGCGCTTTCGTCCCCTTCCCGAGGGCCCTCGCCCCGGTGGAACGGCTCGGCATCAGGGATGAGCTGCGGTTCGTGCAGGGAGCGGCTCGTGGCTGCCATGAGCCGGTTGCGTACGTCGTCGATGTCGGCGCGGTAGTCGGCGTAGCAGATGGTGGCGAAGGAAGCGGCCAGCACGAGGGCAGCCAGCGCCATGTTCAGGGCGATGAACTTCGTCCTCAGTTGGCGAAGCATGGGCGTGGCGCCGTCGCCGGCGGAACGTTTCGGGGCGCTCGCGTTGGCGGGATGCGGGCGGGGGATGATGCGAAGCTTCGACAGACGGCCCATGGGCGGCTAGTCTCCTTCGGCGAGCCGGTAGCCTACCGAGCGAATGGTCTCGATCCTCGCCTTCGACCCCACGTGGGCCATTTTCTTCCGCAGAAACGAGATGTAGGCCTCCACGTTGTTGTCGGAAGCGCTGGAGGAGGGACCCCAGGCGCGGCTGATGAGCTGCTCCTTCGAAAGCACCGCCCCCGGCGAGCCCAGCAGGATGCGGGCGATGGCGAACTCCTTCTGCGACAGGCGAATGGATTCGTTTCCGCAGGTGAGATCCATGGATTCCAGGTTCAGCGTGAGGTCGCCCACGGTGAGCGTCTCGAAGACGACATCGCCCTGGCGCCGCGTGAGGGCGCGCAGGTGGGCCAGAAGCTCGGCGGGGGAGAAGGGCTTGGTCATGTAATCGTCGGCGCCGGAGTCGTAGCCGCAGATCTTGTCGCTGATGGCATCGCGGGCAGTGAGCAGCAGGATGGGGGTGCTCACGTGGGCCCGGCGCAGGCGCTGGGCCACGGTGAAGCCGTCGGCCTTGGGCAGCATGACGTCCAGGATGATGACGTCGTAGGTGCCCGTCCCACCGTACTGCACGCCGGCCTCCCCATCGTGCACGACGTCGGTGGCGTAGCCATTGTCCTGAAGGATGCGGGCCAGCGCCTCGGCGAGGCGGGCGTCGTCTTCCACGACCAGAACGTGCATGGTGATCCTTTCCGTAAGGGGCCTCCGCCAAGGGCTGTTGTGCGCCGACGCCTCGGGGGCTCGGTTGCGGCGTTTCGCGGTGCGCTTCCGGGACCGTGCGGCCTGGGGAAGCGCTGGGGTTCATTGTAACGGCCCACCTGAAGGCAACCTGAAAGGAATCGGCTGCTTCAGGCAGTTTTCAGGAAGTCCCCTTATTGTTGGGGCCGCCCTGCGGAGGATCGGGACTTCGCGGGCCAATAGGGAACAGGGTAACGCCGGCCAATCAGAAGCAGGATAGCGCGGGCTATCGAGGAAGGAGCATTCGTGGCCGCCTACAGTAGCGTGTTCAAGCGCGTGGAGAAGAAGTACCGCATCGGCGCGGCCGAGCGCGCCGTCGTGGAAGCCGCGGCTGGAGGGCCTATGGCGGTGGACGCCTACGGGCGCACTCGCATTACGAGCTTGTACCTGGACACCCCGGAGCGCTCCATGATCGCCCGATCGGTGGAAAAGCCGCTCTATAAGGAGAAGCTGCGTCTGCGCGCCTACGGGGATGCGGCTGGGGTGGCCCTCATGGGAGCTTTCGGTGCCGGGCCGATTGTGCGTGAGCCAGGCGGCCTGCCGCTTTCCGATGGGGAAGTGGAAACGCGGGTGGCTGCGGGGCTGCAGGCGCCCGGCGCGGCGGCTGCCCTCCCTGTGTTTTTCGGGATCAAGAAGAAGTTCAAGGGCATTGTGTACAAGCGCCGGCTCGCCCTGACGTTGCCGGCGGCGCTGGCTTTCGTGAGCGGTTTGCCCTACGAGCAGGCCTGCGCTCGCTGGCCGCTGTCGGATGCGGCGCTTGCGGCTGCGGCGCTCTCGCCGGCCACGCGCCAGATCGCCCGCGAGTTGGAGGCGGCCATGGACCGTTGGTTGCCCCTGGTGCCGTCCATGGGGATCGCCTGCGATCGTGTGGCCTGGGCTTACCGGCCCGAGGTGCTTGAGGGCCGGCGTGGCGACGAGTTGTTCGATAGCGATCTGCGCATCACCTTCGATGATCGCTTGGAGTATCTCGACTGCCATTGCTTCCATTCGCCATGGCGGCCCAGCATCGAGTCGAGCGAGTCCATCATGGAGATAAAGAGCGCCGGGCCCTACCCGCCGTGGCTGGTGGAGATTCTGTCGGCCGAGCGCATCTACCCGGCCTCGTTTACCAAGTATGGCAACGCTTATCAGATGGCAACGGCTGAGCCGCGCGCTCGAAATCATCGAAGGGCTATGCGTAGTGGTGCGTGAACCGTTCGGGAAATGCGAGTCCTGGAAATAGGCGAAAAAACGGAGTTGTTAGACATGGGCTAAGCTTCAAGGTCCTTCAACGGAGGAAAAGTGATCCGATCTGGGGCGAAAACCCACTCGCAGGCCCTCTTTTCGGCGAAGCTCAGAACAAAGACGTCT
This sequence comes from Adlercreutzia equolifaciens DSM 19450, assembly GCF_000478885.1. NCBI lineage: Bacteria > Bacillati > Actinomycetota > Coriobacteriia > Eggerthellales > Eggerthellaceae > Adlercreutzia > Adlercreutzia equolifaciens. The sequence goes on along the minus strand of NC_022567.1, from coordinate 2,390,837 downwards.
AACAAGTCGGAATTCCTGCCCAAAATGAGGGAGCGCATTGTCTGGAAGGTTGCTCGCAAGAGTAGGCAGAGAATGAACAAGAAAGGAAACTCATGCCTGAATCAACGTTCTCGTCGGTGTTCGGAACGGCGGAATCGCTCGTAGGAGCGGTTTCGGCGGCGGACTTCTTGCTGTGTTGCGCGTTCTCGGTGGTGCTGGGCGCAGTCTGCGCTGGTGTGTACATGTTCCGGCACAGCTGCTCGAAGAACTTCGTGGTGACCCTGGCGCTTCTACCGCTCATCGTGCAGATGGTCATCACGCTGGTGAACGGGAATTTGGGCGCGGGCATCGCGGTCATGGGAGTGTTCAATCTCGTGCGGTTCCGCTCCATCCCCGGCTCGGCGAAGGACATCGGCAGCGTGTTTCTCGCCATGGCCGTAGGCCTTGCGACGGGCATGGGCTTTCTGGGGTTGGCCTGCGTATTCACCGTGGTGGTGGCTGTGGTGAACCTGCTGTTCGTGCTGACGCCGTTCGGGCGTCCCCGCGAGCCGGGCAAGACGCTGCGGATCACCATTCCGGAGGATCTGGAATACGACGGCGTCTTCGACGAAGTGCTCAACCGCTACGCCGCGGAATCGGAGCTGACCGAGGTGACGACCACCAACATGGGCAGCCTCTTCCAGCTGACCTACCAGCTGCGTCTGCGCGTGCGGGGGCTTGAGAAGGCGATGATCGACGAGCTGCGGTGCCTGAACGGGAACTTGAAGATCTCTCTGGGGATGTCGCCTCAGGGGCGCGAGACGCTGTAGGTCCTCGGGGGTGCTCCACGGGGTGCTTTCCGGCATCGGTGCTCGCCGCCCGCTGCGCGCTTGATCCCCTTCCGAACGCGGCAAAAGAAACAGCGAAGATGACGCACATGAGTCGGTACCGTCCCGGCATCGCTGCTGCTGACGTGGAAGCTGTTTCTTGACGGCCGCGTTCTTCAGGGGGCGCGCAGAGGTCGGCGAGCACCGATGTCGGGAAGCACCTAGGGAGATGAGCCCAATAGTAGTGCAAGACCATAAGGGCAAACGACAAAGGGAGAATTGATGTTGAAGACGAACGAGATGATGGGCGCTTGCGTGGCGCGACGACGGGCTTGGGGCTGTGGAGCCTTGGCTGTGGCGCTGGCGGGGTCGCTGGCGCTGGCGGGGTGCACGGGCGGCACGTTCGAGGAAGCCGCCGAAGGCGCTGGCGAGAAAAGCGAGCAGGGACAGAGCGGCCGGGCCCAGGGCGATAGCGGCGCAACGGGCACGACTGACGGGGTGGACTGGGCGTCGCTTATCGACATCCCCGGTATGGATTTCGAGTATTCCGACCGCGACAAGGACGCTTCCTACGATGTCGCCTCCGCGACAAACATTGCGTTGTCGGGCCAGGGCGCGACGGTGTCCGGCGAAGGTGCTGCGGTGGAAGGCGCCACGGTGACTATATCCGCCGCCGGCACCTATGCAGTGACCGGAGAGCTGACGGCCGGGTCGCTGGTGGTGAACGCCGGTGACCAGGACAAGGTGCAGATCGTGCTTAGCGGCGTGTCTATTCGCAACGAGGCGGGGCCGGCGCTGAACATCCAGCAGGCTGACAGGGTATTCGTGACCTTGGCCGACGGCACACAGAACACGTTGGCCGACGGTGCGAGCTATGCGCTTGCAGAAGGGGAGGACGAGCCCAATGCGGCGCTGTACTCAAAGGCCGACCTGACCATCAACGGCACCGGTGCGCTGAGCATCGAAGGCAACTACTGTCACGGCGTGAACTCCAAGGACGACCTTGTGGTCACGGGCGGCGCGATTGCCGTGGTCGCCAAGGAGGACGGACTGCGCGGCAAGGACTGCGTGAAGGTGGCCGATGGCTCCTTCGCCATCACGGCCGGCGGCGACGGTGTGAAGTCGAGCAACGACGAGGATCCGACGCGCGGGTTTGTGTCCATCGACGGTGGCACGTTCACCGTGGAAGCGGGCGATGAGGGCTTCCAGGCGGCCACGTATCTGCGTCTGGCTGGCGGCGACGCGCAGATCAAGGCGGCCGATCACGCCCTGCGCTCCGACGTGGAGGCGGCCATGATCGGGGGCACCTATGTCGTGGAAGCCGGCGGCAAGGGCATGAACCCCGAGACGAAGTTCACCATGGACGGCGGCACGTTCACCGTAACCGGTTGCGAGGAGGGCATCGAGGCGCAGGAAGTTATCGTTAACAACGGCGAGCTGAACATCACGGCGTCGGATGACGGTATTAACGCCGCTGTGGCCGAGCGCGACTCCAACGACGCGACAATCGATGCGTCCGGTGACGCGGGATCGACTGTCGGCCAGGACGATCATGCTGGCGACCAAGGCGGTGAGGGCCAGGGCGACGGCGGTCAGGGCGCTGACGCGCAGAATGGACGGGGCGGCCAGCGTTCGGAGCTTCCGGACGGCGCGGAATCGGACCAGGCGCCCGAGCCTCAGACTGGCCAGAACGGCGACAGCGCGATGCCCGAGCCGCCTGCTGGACAGAACAGCGATGATGCGATGCCCGAGCCGCCTGCTGGATTCGGCCCCCAGAACGGCGAGCGACCCGAGCGTCCCGAAGATATGGAGGAGGGTCAGATGCCCCAGCGTCCCGAAGGCGCGGAAGGCGAGCGTCCGGAGCTTCCGGAGGGTGTCGAGCCCGGTCAGGTGCCCGACGGCGAGCAAGGCGGTGGCTTCGGCGCTCGCGACGGTCGCGGCGGCGCGGGCGGCCCCATGGGTGCTAACGCCAGTGAGGACTGCCTCATCCAGATCAACGGAGGCGTGGTGACCATCAACGCCGGCGGTGACGCGGTGGACTCCAACGGGTACGTGGAAGTCACGGGCGGCGAGCTTGTCGGAGCCAGCTCCGGGGCCGGCGACAGTGCGCTCGACTACGAGTACGGCGCTACGGTGACGGGGGGCACGGTCATTCTGGCCGGAGGCGTCGGCATGGCCGAGACGTTTTCGGAAGGGAGCACCCAGCCCTTCGCCCTGGTGAGCCTGAACGGTTCGGCGAATACCGAGCTATCCGTGGAAAGCGAGAGCGGCGAGGTGCTTGCCCGCTGCACGGTGCCCGTGTCCTTCCAGTGTGTCACCCTGTCGGTGCCAGGACTGGCCGAGGGCGCGACGAGCAAGCTCGTTGCCGGCGACGCTACGACCGACTTCACCGCTTCCACGACGCCTTCCGGCGGCATGGGCGCCATGGGTGCCCCGGGCGGCATGGAAGCCCCCCGCGACCGCGGCGATCGCGGCGGCCGCGACGCTCAAGCTTCGACGCCGGAAGCAACGGCTTAGCCATCTACGGCGCTTCGCGCACCTTTTTGCGTAGTTTGTGCGCTACACTTTTCGTCAGCAGAACGCGGCGAGGAGCGCGACGGCAGTGAATAGGCCGGCGCGCCCCTCGTATCTACGCTGCCTGCGGCCGTCCCTTCAGGTTCCGCCGCGCTTTCACGGTTCGAACTCGAAAGGGAAAGGAAAGATATGCGCGATTCGTCACTGGGCCCGCTTTTGGCGGTGTTTTATGGCTGCGGGTTTCTGGCTGGCTTCAACGAGAACCTGGTGAATATGGCGCTCGTTGCCATCATGGGCGATTTCTCCATCGATGCCGTGGCGGCGCAGTGGCTTGTGACCGGTTACATGATCGCCGTCACCGTGGTGGTCACCTGCATGGCCTACCTGTACCGGCGCCTGTCTATGCGGACGCTGTTCTTCGCGGCGGCGGCTTTGAGCATTGCGGGCTCTGCGGGCGGCTTTCTGGCGCCGAACTTCCCGCTGCTTCTGGTGGCGCGGCTCGTGCAAGCGGTCGGCACGGGCGTATTCATTCCGCTCATGATGAACGTCATCGTCGACCGCGTGCCCCATGGGCGCCTGGGGACGTATCTGGCCATCGGCTCGGCCATGATCACCATCGGCCCCGCCACGGCGCCTATTGTGACGGGCTTCATGGTGAGCGACCTGGGTTGGCGCAGCGTGTTTCTCGTGCCTCTGGCGGCGGCCGTGGCGCTGACGGTGGCCGGCATCTTCGTCGTGCGCGGCGGCCGCGAGCCCGAGCGGGCGCGCTTCGATCTCCCCTCGGCGCTGCTCACGGCGGCGGGTGTGACGCTTCTGTGCGTGGGACTCTCGGAGGTGACGCTGCGTCCAGCCGTGGGCGCTGCGGCGCTCATCGGCGCTGCGCTGGCCCTCGGCTGGTTTGCCCGACGCCAAGAACATTTGGCGCGCCCTCTTGTGTCTATGGAGCCGCTGCACCACGGAATGTTCTGGCCGGCGGCGCTGCTCGTCATGGTGACGATGATGACCTACTTCTCGTTGTCGGTCATGGCGCCTCTGTATTTCGAAGAAGCGGCGGGGCTTGCGGCCAGCGCGGCCGGCGTGCTCATGGTGGCGCCGGTTTTGGCCAACGCCGCGGCCTCGGTGCTTTCGGGGCGCGCTCTGGACCGGTGGGGCGAGTGGCCCTTGCTGCCGGCGGGGCTCGCCATCGCCGTCGCAGGGCTTGCGGCCACCATTGCCGGGGCGCTGACGTCGTCGGTCGTCGTGGCGACGGCGGGCATCTTCTTCGGTTATCTCGGCACGGGCATGGTGCTCTCGCCAGCCCAGACGGCCGGGTTGCGCCGCTTGCCCGACGAGCTGGATTCCCACGGCGTGACGCTCATGTCCATGGCCGTGCAGTTGTCGGCATGCTTGGGGCCGGCGGCCTATATTGGCATTATGAGCTCCGCCACGGCAGCGGCCGCCGCAGCCGGTGTGCCTGCCGCCCAGGCTAGCGCCGAGGGCTTCGCCGGCGCCATGATCGCCGCCCTCGTCGTGGCCGCCGCCGGTCTGGTCACCGCCGTCTTCTACTCCCGCTTCACGAAGCGCCGTCCGCTGTAGAGAGCCGAGGCGATTCTGCCGCCTTCGTGGAAGCGCTTCAGCGCTTTAGTGCGTTGGAGTACAATGGCGGAAACGGCGGCGAGACGCGAAGGCGCGGGCCGCCTCTTTTGAGAAAGGGATGGTTGCATGGCCGACATCACCGAGGTCGATTACATCTGGAAGAACGGCGAGTTGGTGCCGTGGGCGGAGGCGACCTGCCATGTGTTGTCGCACTCGCTGCATTATGGCTCTGGCGTATTCGAGGGCATCCGCTGCTACAAGGTGCCCGATGAGGACAAGTCTTTCGTGTTCCGTCTGCGCGACCATATGGAGCGGCTGCACCGTAGCTGCAAGATCGCCCAGATCGATTTGCCCTACAGCGTCGACGAGTTGATGGACGCCACGCTTGAGGTCATTCGCGCCAACAAGCTTCCGGCTTGCTATATCCGACCTCTGGTGTACCGCGGCTACGGCGTCATGGGCGTCGATCCGACGGGCGCGCCGGTGGACGTCGTCATTGCCGCGTGGCCCTGGGATGCCTACCTGGGCGCCGACGCGCTGGAAAACGGCGTGGCCGTGGGCATCTCATCGTGGCGGCAGCGCTCGAACAACGCCATCCCGCCGGCAGTGAAGGCCACGGCTTCTTATATGAATTCCATCCTCGCGAAAATGGAGGCGAAGGCCCACGGCTACGCGGAGGCCATCATGTTGAACGAGGCGGGGCTCGTCTGCGAAGGCACAGGCGAGAACCTGTTCATTGCGCGCAACGGCGTGCTTTCCACCCCGCCGCTTTCCGATGGACTTCTCGAGGGCATCACGCGCGACGCGGTGCTGTGCCTGGCCGATGACCTGGAGATTCCCGCCGTAGAAGAAAGCCTCACCCGCAGCGATCTCTACATCGCCGACGAGGTGTTCATGACCGGTTCGGCCGCCGAGCTCACGCCCGTGGGCTCCGTTGACGGCCGCGTTATCGGCAAGCCCGGCGAGATCACCCGCGCGCTGCAGGACCGCTTCTTCGACCTGGTTTACGGGCGTATCGACGAGTACGCTGACTGGCTCACGGAGGTCTAATGGCTGAGATTCGCACCCCGGACGTCGACGATTTGCTGTGTGTGCTGGCCGCCATCGACGATCCCGATACCATATTCGCTCTTTTGGAAGATCTGTTCACCGTGCGCGAGATCCGCGAGACGTCCCAGCGATTGGGCGTGGCGCGGCTTCTGGCGGCGGGGAAGTCCTACGCGGCCATCGAGGCAGAGACGGGAGCCTCGGCCACGACCATCGCCCGGGTTTCCAAATGCCTGAGCTACGGTGCCGGCGGCTATGAGCAGGCGCTCAAGATCTTAGACGAGCGGCAGTAGATAGAGCGACCGTAGACGCATTCAAAAAAGAGAAGAGGCGGCTTGGGGGAGCCGCCTCTTTGCAGGGGTTCGAGAACGGATCGGGGAATCTCGTTCTCGGGAAGCGGGCTTGTTGAGGGGCGCCCGCTTCCAAAAGAGAGAAGAAGGAAAGGAAAGGGGAAAGGAGAAGATTGATCAGCTCTTTTCCGTTTCGCTGGTTGCAGTATAGGGGAGGGACGATCTTTGGGAAGACTTTCGGCTTTGCAGTTACCATGGCGTAAATAACCGTGCACGATTCCGTCAAACAGGGGCGGGGCGACCGGGCTGCGTGATACCGACGAAGGTGCGGGCTGGGTGCGCGAGAGTTGTGGAGAAAGTGTAAACCTAGGTTAACTCCCTTGTGCGAACGAATCAGTTAACCTATTATAACTTTTGTCAGCAGGGCCGAGGGAACGAAGTCCTGCAACACCTCCTCTCTTCTTGTTTTACTGGGTGGCGAAGCTTCTCCTCGTCTCGCTGTCGCCACAACATGAAGCCCGCGGATCCCCCCTCCCGCGGGCCTTCGTGTTTTTCGGGCCAAATCTCTTGTATTGCCATGGAGCTGAAGCAAAGCGTTCAAGGGGCGGTCACTTCGGTTGATGCTCTGTGAACTATGACCTTCCGCATCTTGATTTCCTAGCGTTGACGTGGGAATTTCAGCTGAAACAAAGCAGTGGCGCAGAGGCTACGAAAGGGCACTGCACTCTAAATTAGTACACGAGCGGGGTAATCATTTACTTGCATGGTTTGCGTAACAAGAACCTTCAAGGGAATGGTGATGACAATGAAGCTGAAGTACATGGGCTGGGTGGCACTCTCCGGTCTGTTCGCGGTAAGCCTTGCGGGGTGCGCGGCCCAAAGCGGTCAGACGGCACCGGCCGGATCGGAGCAGGCGGTGGTGCAGACTGAAGAGACCCAGGGCCCGGCGGCGGGTCAGGCCGCCGTCGATGAGCAAACCGACGCCGAGGCCGATGCGGCCACGGCCGAGCAGGAGGCCGCGAATCCCGCTGAGCTGCAGATCGTCGATTCCGGATGGTTCGTAGCCGACAACGGCATGGTAGATTTCGCCGTAGAGGTGCAGAACCCCAATAAGACCGTTGAGGCGGTTGATCCGGTCATCGAAGTCGTGGGCAAGGACGATGGCGGCAACGTCATCTTCGACGAGACCATCGAAACTCCCGGCGTGCTGCCCGATTCTACCTATTACTATTCCTATGTGGCCGGATCCACCGCCAACTCCTCGGCCACTTCAACTGAGGTGGTGAAGCCGGCGACCGTCGAGTTCGCCATCACGACGCCCGAGGGCTCGTGGAAGGCCACGGATCAAACGCTGGCCGACGTGTATACCGTGCAGGACAAGGGCGCGACTGACACTCAGTTCGGTGCCAAGGAGTTCACGGGCACGGTGACCGCGTCCGAATCCCTGGATGGCGCCACGCAGTCGCGCGTCGATGTGGTGCTGCTCGATCAGGACGGCAATATTGAGGGCGGCTTCTTCAAGATCGTCGACACCGAGCCCGGCCAGGCGGCCGACTACGACATCTACGCTGTGGGCGCTCCGCAGTTCGCGAGCTACGCCGTGTACGCCAGCCCCTGGGCCGAGGATGCCGCCGAGTAGGCACGAGGCAGTAGAGTAAACCTTCGTAGGGGGCGACCTTGGTCGCCCCTTTTTCGTGCATGGTAGTCTTTCTTTGCCGGGAGGGCCGACCAAGGTCGGCCCCTACGGGGAAGCGCGGCGACCTTATCCCTTCCAGAACAGCTGGGTCAGCTCTTGGCGGGTGGAGACGCCGGTCTTCTTCAGGATGTTGTGCACGTGGGCCTTCACGGTGCCCAGCGCCAGCTGCAGCGAGCTGGCGATGTTCTGGTTGTCTTTCCCTTGCAGCACCTGCTCCACGATGACGCGCTCGCGGGCTGTGAGGTTGTAACGCTCGCAGAAAGCGGGCAGCAGCTCGTCCACGTAGGTTTGGGTGTCCGGCGCGTCGGCGGCGGGCGGCTCTTTGAAGCGCAGACGCAGCGTGTCGGAAGCGGCGCGCAGGGTGAAGAAGGAGAACGCGAGAAGCAGGATGTTCTCCGAGAAATTCCGCTCACTGATATAGAGGGGCAAAAGCGCCGCCGCGGCGAACACGGACGAGTCGAAGACGAGGATCATAGCCACGTCCTCGATGATGATGCACAGGCAGAGAACCGCCGCGGCGATGAGCACTGGCTCCTGACGGCGCATCCGGGCCTTCTCCACCTCGCTTCTCGATGTCGCATAGCGGAAGACCGCATACCCGATGCACCACAGGAGAAAAGCTTGGCGTAGCGTGTAGAAGAGCCACTGGCGAAATTGATCCACGGGCAGGCACCAAACGACGAGCTCGCTGGTGGCAATGAACACGAGGGCCGGCACAAGGCGCCACGCGCGCCGGCGCTCGTTCATGAAATCACACAGGATAAGCCATATGGACTCAAGGGTGCCTAGGGCCAAAATCATTTTCAGCTGAGGGTGGTCGATCGTATAGAACTGGGCGATCGAGTACTCCGTGTTCTGGCCTAAGTATTCGTACTGGAAGATAAGGGCCAGATCGAGAAAATAGAACAGCAGCATAATCGCGGCATAAAGAAACGCTTTGCGGCGCGAGACAAAATAGGCCGAGAGCGAAACCGAGCCTGAGGCTACGCAGGAAAGCATCACAACGATGGTGTAGAGGTAGAACGCTGTCTCCATAGCGAGCCTCCTCCGCGCTATCGAACTTTCTGGATGCAAGGAGATTAGATTGTCTGCGCGCTTTCGCGCGAGGCAGTGTAAGCGGATGCCCTATTCATACCACACATCCCCGTTCATCACCTCTAAACGGGGGGATTATTTCGGATTAGATAGGGGTCGTCTAGCGGGAAAGAAAAAATAATCTTGCTTATTTCTTTTCAAAATTTGCGGTGCGGCCCATGCTGTGCGCCAAGAGGAGCGCCCCGCCGATCCCGGGGACGCTTGAGGGGTGCTCAGTCCTGCAAGGGGCAGGACGGCCCCGCGAGTCCAAGGAGGATTTCCATGGTCAAGGATTACATCGACACCAACGACTTCACCAAGGAGGAGCTGCTCGGGATGGTGGATCTCGCCATCGCCATGAAGGGGCTCATCAAGGAGGGCGGCGAGTACCCGCTGCTGCTGAAGCACAAGACGCTCGGCATGATCTTCCAGCAGGTGTCCACCCGCACCCGCATCTCCTTCGAGACGGCCATGACCGACCTGGGCGGCCACGCGCAGTTCTTCGGCCCCGGCTCCATCCAGCTGGGCGGTCACGAGTCCATCGAGGACTCCGGGCGCGTCATGGGGTCGCTGGTGGACATCCTCATGGCCCGCGTCGACCGCCACAAGGACGTCGTCGACCTCGCCAAGTACTCCGCGGCGCCCGTGATCAACGGCATGAGCGAGTACAACCACCCCACCCAGGAGCTCGGCGACCTCATGACCATGGTCGAGAACCTGCCCGAGGGCAAGAAGATCGAGGACTGCAAGCTCGCCTTCGTCGGCGACGCCACCCAGGTGTGCGTCTCGCTCATGTTCATCTGCTCCAAGATCGGCATGGACTTCGCGCAGTTCGGGCCGAAGGGCCACCAGATCTGCGACGGCGGCCTGCACGTGGGCACGCCCGAGGAGCGCGCCGCCTTCGGCAAGGAGCTCATGGCGATCGGCGAGGAGAACTGCAAGGTCTCCGGCGGCACCATCGAGATCTCCGACGACATCTCGGTCATCGAGGGCGCCGACTTCGTCTACACCGACGTGTGGTACGGCCTCTACGACGACGAGGTCGAGGGCGACAGCTACATGGACGTGTTCTACCCCAAGTACCAGGTGACCCCGGACATGATGGACGCCGCCGGCCCCAATTCCAAGTTCATGCACTGCCTGCCGGCCACCCGCGGCGAGGAAGTGGTGGACGAGGTCATGGACGACCCGGCGCGCAGCCTGTGCTGGGACGAGGCCGAGAACCGCAAGCACTCCATTCGCGCCATCCTGGCCACCCTGTGCCCGCAGAGCGAGCCCGACGAGGGGAAGGCGACCGCCTACCGCGCCACCATCGACGAGTGCATGGCGAAGCTCGGCAAGCACGGCCTGTAAGACACGCGGAGTCGGGAGAGCCGCAACTCTCCCGACTCTTATCGAATGCAAGGAGTTACCCCTATGAGTGGTAAGAAGAAATTCTCCTTTATGTCCGTTATCCTGTCCGTTATCTGCGTCGTGTTCGTGTGCGAGGCCGCCGCGCCTGCCGCCGCCATCGGCAACCAGCAGTTCTTCTGGTGGATCTTCCTCATCATCACCTTCCTTCTGCCCTACGGCATGGTGGTGGCCGAGCTCGGCACCACCTACGATTCGGAGGGCGGCATCTACGACTGGGTACGCGACGCGCTGGGCGACAAATGGGGCGCCCGCATCAGCTGGTACTACTGGATCAACTTCCCTCTGTGGATCGCCAGCCTGGCCACGCTGTTCCCGCCCATTCTCGGCATGATCTTCGGCGCCGACATCGAAGCAAACATCTGGCTCACGCTGGGCATCGAGATCGCATTCGTATGGGTCGTCGTGTTCATGAGCTTCTCGAAGGTGTCCGATTCCGAGTGGATTTTGAACGGCGGCGCCATCCTGAAGGTGCTCGTGGCCGTGTCCGTAGGCGTGCTGGGCATTTGGTTTGCCTGCACCAACGGGTTCGCCGGCTCCATGGCTCCCGAGACCTTCCTGCCGGATGTGACCAACACGGCGGCGCTCGGATACCTGTCCATCATCATCTTCAACTTCATGGGCTTTGAGGTGGTCTGCACCTTCGCCAAGGACATGGAAAACCCCGCCCGCGACATCCCCAAGGCCATCATCTTGGGCGGCCTGGCCATCGGCGCCATCTACCTGTTCTGCGGCTTCGGCATCGGCGCTGCCATTCCGGCTGACCAGATCGACCCGGACTTCGGCATGATCGTGGCCGTGATGACCATGGTGGGCGAGGCGTCTCCCATCTTCATCATCATCATCGCCGTGGTGTTCCTCATCACCCTGTTCGCGAACATGGCCTCCTGGTCCTTCGGTGTGAACGCCGTGGCCCAGTACGCCGCGAAGAATCAGAACATGCCCCGCGTGTTCGCCCACGAGAACCCGAAGACCGGCATGCCCACCGGCGCCGCCATCGTCAACGGCATCGTGGCAACCGCTGTGCTGCTCATCCAGCTCATCCCCAACGAGGCCATCTCCGACGGGTTGTTCTGGACGCTGTTCGCCACCTCCGTCGTGTTCCTGCTGCTCACCTACATCCCTATGTTCCCGGCGTTTTTGAAGCTGCGCAAGGTTGATGCGAATCGCCCCCGCGTGTACCGCTTCCCGTTCTCGGGCACGGCTGCGAAGGTGATCCTGGCCATCCCGGTTATCGAGCTGGTGCTGGCCTGCGTGGCCACGGTCATTCCGCTGTCGGCCGAAGAAGTGGCCGACAAGGTTCCGATGCTCGCCATCTTCGTCGTGTTCCTTATCATGGGCGAGGTGGTGCGTATTGTGAGTGCTCGCGGTCGCAAAGAAGAGTTCAAGGGTCTCACGCCCGCGATGGCCGCTGAGCGCTTGGCTGCTGAGGCCGAAGGCGAGTCCGACCAGCTCGAGCCAGCCGACCCCGCGCAGATTGAGGCCATCCTCGCCGCCGACGACGGCAAGTCTGAGAAGATTTTCTAGCTGATTTACTCCGAAAGGATCCCCTATGAAGACCATCTACGAGTCCGATTCCACCCCCGCCACCGACGGCTTTTCCATGCCGGCCGAGTTCGCCCCGCAGGACCGCGTGTGGATGGGCTGGCCGCACCGCACCGACACCTGGGCCCACGGTGCCAAGCCGGCCCAGAAGCAGTACGCCGCCATCGCGCGGGCCATCTCGCAGTTCACGCCGGTCACCATGTGCGCCAACGAGGCCGACTTCGCCAACTGCCTGGCCGCCTTCGAGGACGACGACGCCGTGACCGTCGTCGAGATGACCACCAACGACGCCTGGTTCCGCGACACCGGCGCCACCTTCGTCACCGACGGGGCGGGCGGCAAGCGCGCGGTTGACTGGCACTTCAACGCCTACGGCGGCCTCATCGACGGCCTGTACTTCCCGTGGGACGCCGACGACCAGATCGCCGCGAAGATGGCCCAGCTCACGGGCTGCGTGCGCTACCGTCCAGACGACATGATCCTCGAGGGCGGCTCCATCACGGTCGACGGCGAGGGCACCGTGATCGTCACCGACCAGTGCCTGCTCTCCCCGGGCCGCACCGCGTCCGCCGTGCTCGCCGAGGAGGCCGACGAGGACACCATCTGGCCCGCCTACGCCAAGAAGTTCCAGCCCTGGAGCGAGGAGCTGCGCGCCTACATGGACGAGCACCTGAAGGCGTATCTGGGCGTAGAGAAGGTCATCTGGGTCAAGGAGGGCATCGACCCGGAGGAGACCAACGGGCACATCGACGACGTGGCCACCTTCATCGCCCCGGGCGTGGTGGCCGTCATCTGGACCGACGATCCGGACTACCCCTTCTACCGCCAGTGCCATGAGGCCTACGACACCCTGGCCGCGGCGACCGACGCGAAGGGACGCCAGCTGAAGGTGTACAAGCTCCCCATGCCGGCGAATCCCCTGTACATGGACCAGGCCTCCTGCGACACCATCGACGTCGACGAGAACGCCGAGCCGCGCGTGGCCGACGAGCCGCTGATCGCCTCCTACATGAACTACCTGGTGACCAACGGCGGCGTCATCGTGCCCCAGTACGGCGACGAGAACGACGCGCTGGCGGTGCAGACGCTGCAGGAGATCTACGACGAGGTGTGGGGCGCGGGCGCCTATAAGTGCGTGGGCGTGCAGTCCGAGCAGGTCGTCTTCGGCGGCGGCAACATCCACTGCATCACCCAGCAGGAGCCCACGGCGTAGGGGCTTCGCGCGTTCGGCTCGACATCCTCCGATGATGGAAGGGGCGGCTCCGGGATAAGGAGCCGCCCCCTTTTTTTATGCAAGAATTTCGACTTGTTAGAGTCGTGGGGGAAGCGGAAAGGGCCTCTCGCCGCTCGGTTTAGGGAACACAACGGCAAAACCCCAGGTCGCCACACGATCATCTGCATCCGGTTCTTTCGGATGGTCATCCCGAACCCTAACAACTCGAAAAAACCGTCCGAAAATCGCTCATCGATTGCATGAGTCGGTCGAAGCCTCGGTTCCCGCGAACTTTATGCGCGCAGGAACGCCTCGTAGCCGCGACGGGCCTCGTAGATGTCGGCTTTGCTCGTGACTTCCCAGGGGGAGTGCATCGAAAGCACGGGCACGCCGGAGTCGATGACGTCCATGCCGTACTTCGCGGGGATGTAAGCGATGGTTCCGCCGCCGCCGGCGTCCACGCGGCCCAGCTCGGCGGTCTGGAAGCTCACGCCCGCGTCGTCCATGATGCGACGCACGAGCGCGACGTACTCGGCCGAGGCGTCGTTGGATCCGCTCTTGCCCCGCGCGCCGGTGTACTTGTTGAACACGAGACCGCAGCCCAGATAGGCGGAGTTCTTCGCTTCGAAGACGCTCGCGTAGGCGGGGTCGAATCCGGCGGACACGTCCGAGGACAGCATGCGCGAGCGGGTGAGGGCGCGGCGCAGGCGCAGCGGGCTGCTCTCGCCGGCGAGCGCCATGATTTCGGCGATGGTGTTTTCAAAGAACATCGAGGCCATGCCGGAGGCGCCCACGCTGCCGATCTCCTCCTTGTCCACCAGCACGCAGACAGCGGTGCGGGCGGGGATGTCGTCGCCCAAGGCCAGCTGGGCCGCAAGGGAGGTGTAGGCGCACACGCGGTCGTCCTGGCCGTAGCCGATGACCATGGAACGATCGAAGCCGAGGTCGCGGGCGCGGCCGGCGGGCACTACCTCCAGCTCGGCTGAGAGGAAGTCCTCCTCGGCGATGCCGTACTTGTCGGACAGAAGCGCCAGCACGTAGGCTTTCACGGGATCTTTGGAGGCCTTGTCGCCTTCGGCTTTCCCGGCGCCGTCGTCCGCCTCGTCGGCGTCGGTCGCGGCGAGCGGCCGGTTGCCCACGAGCACGTCCAAGTCCTCGCCTTCCACGACCTTCGAGCCCTTCTTATCCATCTGCTGGGAACCCAAGTGGGGGAGCAGGTCGGTCACGCAGAACACCGGGTCAGCCGGGTCGTCGCCGATGTTCACCTCCACCACCTCGCCGTCGGTTTTGGCCACGACGCCGTGAAGCGCCAGCGGCAGCGCCGTCCACTGGTAGTTTTTGATGCCGCCGTAGTAGTGCGTGTCCAGCAGCGCGAAGTCGTTCGTCTCATACAGCGGATTCTGCTTGATGTCGAGGCGCGGCGAGTCGATGTGCGCCCCCAGGATGTTCATGCCCTCGGAGATCGGTGCGGCCCCCACATGTACGAGAATGACGGCCTTGCCCTGGGCGCAGGCCCACAGCTTGCTGCCCGGGCCCACCGGCGTGCCGGCGGCGATGCAATCAGCCAGCGAATCGTAGCCGGCGTCCTCAGCAGCGGCGATGGCGGCCGCCGCGCACTCGCGCTCGGTCTTGTTCTCGGAGATGAAATCGATGTAGTCGACGGCCAGCGCCTCAAGCTCGTCCAGCGACGCCTCGTCGTACTTCTTCCAAGCCACTTCGCGTTCCACGTAACATCCTTTCTCTTGTGCGATCGAACACAGTATGAACCAATCTGTGGGGAAAAGTTTGGAAATTGTTACATCCTGCTTTCTCGATGCGCGGGGCGGGAGCGCCGTACTATAATGACCCAGACATTGAGACGATGTCGTCGATGCTTAAGAAAGGAAGATTCCATGAATCTGCGTGACGTTATCCCTACCGCTGAGAACTCCAGCAATTTCGACGTGGTTCCCGAGTCCATCACCGAGGTGGGCACCACGCTTGAGAACCTGAAGGCTGCCGTGTGCGGCGAGACCGGCGCGTCCGCCAAGTACGCCGCCTGCGCCGCTGCCGCCAAGGAGCAGGGTTTCGACCAGATCGCCCGCCTGTTCGAGGCCACCAGCGCCGCCGAGCAGATCCACATCGGCCTTGAGGCCGGCGTGATCGCCGAGATCGAGCCGGGCTACGAGCGCCCCGCCGCTCCCGAGGCCGAGGGCATCGCTACCGACCTGAACCTCATCGCCGGCGCCCTGGGCGAGATCTACGAGACCTCCGACATGTACCCGAGCTTCATCAAGGTCGCTCAGGAGGAGGGCAACAAGAAGGCCGAGTTCGTGTTCACCCGCGCCAAGCTCGCCGAGGCCGTGCACGCCGAGCTGTACATGGACGCCTACAACAACATCGACGCTCCCACCGACGAGGCCTACTACCTGTGCCCCATCTGCGGCTACATCCACAAGGGCGACGATTTCGAGAAGTGCCCCATCTGCTTCACCCCGGCCGACAAGTTCCGCAAGTTCTAAATCGTTCGTACGCATAGCGCGCACCTCATGCGACCGTCCTTCGGGGCGGTCGCTTTTTTCGTGCGCATGGGTGCTTCTCGCTGTTGCCGGACGCGAGCGACGGACACGGGGATGGGCTTTGTGGCTGAGCATTTTCGCAGGGGTCGGCCCTCGCGCTTCTTCTGCCGGCAATGTGCGATACTGGGTGTCGTTCGGCGGCGAAAGGAGAGCGAGAACATGCGGAAGGCGAGTTTCGATACGGGGCGGGGAAAGATCGTCTACTGGGTAAGCGATGCACCCGATGCGACGCGGCCGTGGGTGGTGTTCCTGCCGGGGCTTACGGCGGATCGTCGCCTGTTCGCGCCGCAGATCGAGCACTTCGAGGGCCGTGTCAACTGCCTGGTGTGGGACGCGCCGGCCCATGGTGAGTCGCGCCCGTTTCCGCTGGACTTCTCGCTGCCTGAGCTAGCCCGTTGGCTGGGGGAGATCATGAAGGCAGAAGGCGTCAGTGCACCTGTGCTCGTGGGTCAGTCGATGGGCGGCTATGTGGCTCAGGTGTTCGACGTGCTGTTCCCGGGGCGCGCCTGCGGCATCGTGTCGGTGGACTCCGCGCCGCTCGGCCGCGACTACTACAAGCGGTGGGAGTTGGCCTGTCTGCCCTTCGTGACGCGCATGTTCTACCTGTACCCCTGGGGGACGCTTAAGAAGACGAGCACCGAGGGCAATGCCGCAACTCCCGAGGGCCGCGCCATCATGAGCTCGATCCTGGCCGGCTACGAGAAAGGGGAGTACTGCCGGCTTTCCGCCCATGGGTTCGCCATGCTGGCCGAGGTGGTGAGAAGCGATGAGTACGCCGCGCCGACCGCTCCGCTCACGTTGATCGTTGGCGAACTCGACCGCACGGGGTTCGTCCGCAAGTACAACGAGCTGTGGTCGGAGCGCACCGGCCTGCCCATCCGCTGGGTAGAAGGCGCCGCCCATAACTCCAACGCCGATAATCCAGCTGCCGTGAACGCCATCATCGAAGAGGCGCTCGGCGGCAACTGAGATTGCACCCAGCGGATTGCGGCGGCTTCAGGCACTCGCGGCCGCCTCGCAGCTTGCAAATGATCGGGCGCAGATGTTCGGCGCTCGCCTTGCCAACTTCCAAACGATCGTGCGAGAGACGGCTCTGGCTGGTCAGATTCTGCTAGAATGCTTCCGCTGAAGAAGCCATAACGTGAAGGAGGTGAGAGGAATGTCGAAGAAGCGGAAGAAGGCGCATCCGGTGCAGGCGGCGAAGCCGAAAAGCGATGTCGTGTGGCGGCAGTCGGCCGAGGAAGCAACGTTGGCGGCTAAGCCGCGCTACAACGGGTTCGCCTGCGGGCACGGCGCTCATGGTTCGGTGAAGTACAGCCGAGCGCGAGCCAAGCAGGCTTGGCAGCGACGGATGCGACAAGAAGGAGCCTCTCGGGGCTCCTTCCCTTTTCCGGCGCTCGCGCTCGTCGCGGCCGCCGCGCCTTCGACCGCTGCCGAAAAAATGGGGCGGGTCTGCGGCGGGTCTGGCACCAGGTCCCGTCTCGGCCTATAATGAGTCAATTACTCATTGCGGGGAGCGTGGGTTGAAACACTTGGTCGTCGTGGCACCGACGGCCGCCCGTCCCCGTTAGGGCACCGAGTGGAAGAAGGAGCGCAGCCGTGGCCTACTATTTCGATGAACCGTCCCGCACATTCAACGAGTACCTGCTGGTTCCGGGCCATACGCCGGCCGATTGCATTCCGGCGCGCGTCAGCCTGAAGACCCCGCTGGTGAAATACCGCAAGGGCGAGGAGGAGTGCCCGCTCTCGCTTTCCGTGCCGATGGTTTCCGCCATTATGGCCGCCGTGTCCGACGACAAGATGGCCGTGGCGCTCGCCACCGAGGGCGGTCTGTCGTTCATCTACGGCAACCAATCCATCGAGGACGAGGCCGCCATGGTGGCCCGCGTGAAGGACTACAAGGCCGGCTTCGTCACCTCCGACGCAAACCTTTCCCCCGACATGACGCTCGAGCAGGTAGTGGCTCTGAAGGAGCAGTACGGGCATTCCACCATGCCCGTCACCGATGACGGAAGCGCCCACGGCAAGCTGCTCGGCATCGTGACCGAGCGCGACTACCGCCTCTCCCGCATGTCCATGGACGAGAAGGTGGCCGACTTCATGACGCCGCGCGAGAAGCTCGTGGTGGCTCCGGATGGCACCTCTCTGAAGGCCGCCAACGATATCATCTGGGATCACAAGCTGAACTCGCTGCCCATTGTGGATGCGGACGACCATCTGGTGGCGCTCGTGTTCCGCAAGGACTACGACTCCCACAAGTCCAATCCCGACGAGCTTTTGGACGCCCACAAGCGCTACATGGTGGGCGCGGGCATCAACTCCCGCGACTACGCCGAGCGCGTGCCGGCGCTTGTCGAGGCCGGCGCCGACGTGCTGTGCATCGATAGCTCCGAGGGCTATTCCGACTGGCAGAAGATGACCATCGAATGGGTGCGCGAGCACTACGGCAACGACGTGAAGATCGGCGCGGGCAACGTGGTTGACGCCGAGGGCTTCCGCTTCCTCGCCGACGCGGGCGCCGACTTTGTGAAGATCGGCATCGGCGGCGGTTCCATCTGCATCACCCGCGAGACCAAGGGCATCGGCCGCGGCCAGGCCACCGCTACCATTGAAGTGGCGAAGGCCCGCGACGAGTACTTCCGCGAGACCGGCATCTACGTGCCCATCTGCTCCGACGGCGGCATCGTGTACGATCATCACATCTCGCTCGCATTGGCCATGGGCGCCGACTTCGTCATGCTGGGCCGCTACTTCGCCCGCTTCGACGAGAGCCCCTCGGCCAAGGTCATGGTGAACGGCACCTACATGAAGGAGTACTGGGGCGAGGGGAGTGCTCGCGCCCGCAACTGGGGCCGCTACGATTTGGGCGGTAAGAAGTCGCTGTCCTTCGAAGAGGGCGTCGATTCGTACGTGCCCTACGCCGGCAGCCTGAAGGACAACATGGCTATCACCCTGCTGAAGCTGAAGAGCACCATGTGCAACTGCGGTGCGCTCACCATTCCCGAGTTCCAAGACAAGGCGAAGCTCACGCTGGTGTCCGCCACCTCCATCGTAGAGGGCGGCGCCCACGACGTGTTGCTGAAGGACAAGGCCCCCTACGCGAGCAACACCCGCTAAACCGGCCGGGATTTTGCGCCGCTGTATGCTGTCGCGAGGATGGCGGGGGCGGTGCCGAGGGTCGCGTAAAGAGGCTGTAGCTTCCGAGGCGAGCTTTTCGAGGTTTTCGACATGATCGACCCTATCGAGGGGCTGCGGTATATTGGCAGTCCCTCGATTTTGTTTATAGGCGATAAAAGATCAACACTATTCGATATGCCAATTGCTGAGATAAAATGATAGGTGTCGAATTCCGAAGAAAACTTGCCAGATTGACGCGGCTTCGAATGATCGGCCTGCGAGCATCGCGCCCCGGCGCCCCTAGGCGCTCAAAGCGGCGAAGAGGTTTTCCATATCCTGCTCGTAGATGCTGTCGCGCAGGTAAATGAAGCTGATGTCGTGAAAGATGCCCGCATCGGAGAGGGGGATAACGCGCAGCGTGCCCTCTTGCACCTCCCGCTGCACGGCGGCCTCGTAGACGAAGGAAATCCCAAGATCGGTCTGGACGAATATCTTGATGATATCGAGGCTTTCCACGACGAAATGATCGGCGAAGGAGGCAGGCGAGAGATTGCGCTGAGCGAGCGCGTGGACAAGCACGTTGCGGCTGCCGCTGCCCTCCTCGCGCAGAATGAGTCGTTCGCCCAAGAGGTCTTCCAGGGTGCGTGGCGTACGCGGGAAGCGATGCTCGGCCGCGCAAATGGGCACCAAACGCTCGGACGAGAAGGGGCGTGAGGCATAGCGGGCCTTGTCGAAGAGCCCTTCCACGAAGGCGCAATCGATGGTTCCCGCGTCGAGGAGCTCCATCAGGTGCTGGGTTCCGCCCGAGCGCACGGTGACCTGAATGTCGGGTCGGGCGCCCAGACAGCGGGCGAGGGGCCGGGCCACCACGTACTCGCCGGCGGTCAGCGTCATGCCGATGCGCAGCTTGACCGTGGCGCCATGGGCCACCTCCTCGATGCGCTCGTGCAGTAGCACGTCGTCGTGGGCCATGGTCGCTAGCCCGTCGCGCAGGACGCGCCCCGCCGGTGTCAGCTCCAGCTTTTTGCGATGGTAGGTGAACAGCTTCGCGCCGTACTCGCGCTCCAGGTATGTGATGTGCTGGGAGACGGCCGGCTGGGTGAGCGCCAGCTCCTCGGCGGCTCGGGTGTAGTTCAGAGTGCGGCACACGGTGAGGAACGTCTTTACGCGAAAGTCCTGCATTGCGTCTCCTTCGATGGGTGCGGTGGTTCCTTAGGGACTCGGGTAGCATATCAATAAACTTCTCTAATGGCTACATAATGATATATAAGTTTTCTTTTGGTAAGAAACCGCGCATAATAAAGCCATCCTACTCCTGCGGGTCGTTGCGTTATCTCCGGCGATTCGTGGTCGAGACATTTCCGGCTCCAAAGGCCCCGACGAAAGGTGCTCTATGCGCGACATTATCAAGAAAGTACCCATCCCCACAGCGGGCGTGGCCTTGGGCCTGGCCGCTTTGGGCAACTTGCTTCAACCCTATGCCGAGATCGCCCACATTGCTTGCGGGGCGTTGTCTCTCTTCTTGGTGGCTATGCTCGTCGCCAAGCTGATCATGTTCCCCTCCATGCTTCGCGAGGACATGAAGAACTCCGTTTTCGCAAGTGTTTCTGCCACGTTCTTCATGACGCTGATGCAGCTGGCCGGATACTTGGCTCCCGTGGCTATCGTGCCGGCTTTCGGGCTGTGGTGCTCGGCGGTGGCGGGGCATTTCGTGCTGATGACGTGGTTTACCCTGTACTATATCCGCCGTTTCAAGCTCACCGAGGTCTTTCCTACGTACTTCATTTGCTACGTGGGCATCATCGTGGCGGCTGTAACGTCTCCCGTCTTCGGCGCCGAGGCCTTCGGCCAGGGCATTTTCTGGTTCGGCTTTGCCTGCTACCTCGTGCTGCTCGCCGTGGTGACGATGCGCTACATCAAGCATGAGATCCCCGAAGGCGCTCGCCCGCTGTTCTGCATCTATGCTGCTCCTATGGGTCTGTCGCTGATGGGATATCTGTCGGTTATGCCTGATCCGAACCTGGTGTTCGTGGCCGTGCTCATGGGCCTCGGCCAGCTGATGCTCATCGGCGTCGTCACCCGGGTGCCGAAGTTCCTCGCCCTGCAGTTCTATCCGAGCTACGCAGCCATGACCTTCCCCTTCGTCATCTCCGCGATGGCGCTCGGCAAGGGCGTGCAGGCTCTCTACGCTGCCGGCTACTCCATTCCGGCGCTCCCGGCGATCGAGGCCCTCATCGCCGTGGAGACGCTGTTCGCCGCCGTGATGGTCGCCTACGTCTTCGTGCACTTCATGAAGTTCTTCTTCGGTACGCCGAAGGCGGCCAAGGCCCCGAAGACGCGTCCCGAGGTTCCTGCGGCTCTCACTGTCGAGGTCACCGAATAACGCTTGAACACCTATCGCCTCGCCGGCCCGACGTTCTGCTCTGGCCAACGACGGCCCCTCCTCTCCTCAGCGCCCCGGTCCTCCACTGGGGCGCTCTCCTTTTTGGAGGGGAGTCTCGTTTGTGGCGGGATTTCCCGATTTCCATCGGCAGCGCCTTCGGCATCGCCGCGATTTCCCGATTGCCACGCTAATGCATACCTCACGAGGTGGAAATCGGGAAATCCCGCCATATTGTGCTCCATGGGGGATGAGCTTTCAGCTTGCGGTACGCCTCGGAGCTTGCGGTACGCCTCGGAGCTTGCGACGCGTCTCAGGGCTTGCGGCCCTTATCTCTCGATGGCGCGGTTGATGAGGGCGCGCAGCTCGTCGATGCCGTCGCCCTTCTCCGACGACGTCACCACCATGGGCACGCCGCCTGGCAGCTTGAGCGCCTTCTTGATGGCGGCGCGCTGCTTCATCTGCTGCTGCTTCGACAGCTTATCCGCTTTGGTCAGCGCGATGGCGAAGGGCAGCTCGGCGTCCATGAGAAACTGAACCATGTTGCGGTCGAGCGCCGAGGGCTCGTGGCGGATGTCGATGAGCGACACCACGAGTGCGAAGTCACGATCTTGATTGTAGTAGCCCTCGATGAGCTCACTCCACCGGCCCTTTTCTGCTTTCGACACTTTCGCGTACCCGTAGCCAGGCAGATCCACGAGATCGTGGCCGTCCACATCGTAGAAGTTGATGGTGGCCGTCTTGCCCGGCGTGGACGACACCTTCGCCAGGCCCTTGCGGTACATGAGCTTGTTGAGCAACGACGACTTACCCACGTTCGAGCGTCCCGCAAAGGAAACCTCGGGACCTGTGGATGCTGGCAGCTGCTCCGAGGTGCCGTAAGCGGCTTTAAACGATGCGTTGTGGAAGTTCATGGGTGCTCCTTCGCGGAGGGGATCGCGGTATTTCGCTATCATGGTACTTGAATTGGACGATCGAAGGGCGAAGGGGCGCGGAAATGACGGCAAATCATAGGAAAGATGCGCTGGAAGTGGCGCACATCACGGGCGTGCAGGGCATTCGCGCCGCCATGGCGCGCTTGGCCGATGAGGAGGCCGACGTACCCCTGCCGGGGGCCGTGCCCGAGGAGGTGCCGCTGGGGCGCCGCACCTGTGCCGTGTGCGCTGCCGACAACGACGGTTCCCGGGAGACCTGCTGGAACTGCGGCGCTTCTCTGCGCCGGGTGCGCTAGGGGCGGAACGTATAGCCGCCGTCTGTCCCGTGAGGGGCGCGGTCGAGCGCTGGCGCCCCTTTTCCAAGAGCGCATCATGGCTATAATGGGGAAATCAACTCACGGCCGCGGGGAATGCGCGCGGTCGAAAGCCACGTTTTCGAGGGAGTGCCATGAAAGCCTACAACCCCCATGAGATCGAGCCCCGTTTGCAGTTGGCCTGGGAAGAGGCCGGGCTGTACACGGTGCCGGAGAATTCCGATGCGCCCAAGAAGTATGTCCTGGAGATGTTCCCGTATCCCTCCGGCGACATGCACATGGGGCATGCGAGCAACTACACCTATGGCGACGTGGTGGCCCGCTACTCCAAGATGCAGGGCTTCGACGTGCTGCATCCCATGGGCTGGGACGCCTTCGGTCTGCCAGCGGAGAACGCTGCCATCAAGCATCACAGCCATCCGGCCATCTGGACCTACGAGAACATCGAGACCCAGAAGAAGAGCTTCTCCCGCATGGGTTTTTCCTACGACTGGGATCGCAAGGTGGTGGCGTGCGATCCGGAGTACTACCGCTGGGGCCAGTGGATCTTCCTGAAGTTCTGGGAGCGCGGTCTCGTGGAGCGTCGCAACTCGCCGGTGAACTGGTGTCCGAGCTGCGGCACCGTGCTCGCCAACGAGCAGGTCATCGAGGGTCGCTGCTGGCGATGCGACTCCGAGGTGGAGAAGCGCGATCTCACCCAGTGGTACTACAAGATTACCGACTACGCCCAGGAGCTGCTGGACGACCTGGATCAGCTGGAAGGCTGGCCCGAGCGCGTGAAGCAGCAGCAGGCCAACTGGATCGGCCGCTCCGAGGGCGCCAACGTGGACTTCATCCTGTGCGACCGCGACGGCAACGCGCCGGCCGAGCCCACGGAAGACGATATTATCACCGTGTTCACTACCCGTGCCGACACGCTGTTCGGCTGCAGCTTCTTCTTGCTGGCGCCGGAAAGCAAGCTGCTCCGCGGCCTCGTGGAAGGCACCGAATACGAGGCGTCGGTCATGGAGCTGGTTGAGGCGGCCAAGAAGGTGACCGCCGTCCAACGCGCCCAGGGCGACCACGAGAAGCACGGCGCGTTCACGGGCCGCTACGTGGTGAATCCCATCAACGGCGAGAAGGTGCCCGTGTGGGTGGGCGACTACATCGTGGCCGACTACGGCACCGGCGCCGTCATGGCCGTGCCCTGCGGCGACCAGCGAGATTTCGAGTTCGCCCGCAAGTACGATCTGCCCATCATCCCCATCATTCTGCCCGAGGACGACCCGCTGTACCCGCAGCTCAAGGACGAGCAGGGCCGCGTGGTGACCACGGTCGACTGGCCGGAGGCCTACGCCGCTGAGGGCATGCTCGTGCAGTCCGGCCCCTACACGGGCATGACCGGCGGTAAGCACTCCGAGGGCGAGGCCGCCATCGTGGCCGCGCTGGAAGAAATGGGCCGCGGCAAGCGCACCGTGGAGTTTCGCCTGCGCGACTGGCTTATCAGCCGCCAGCGCTACTGGGGCAACCCCATCCCCGCTATCCACTGCGAGAAGTGCGGCGTGGTGCCCGTGCCCGAGGAAGATCTGCCCGTGCGCCTGCCCGAGGACATCGACCTGGCTGCCGGCGAGACGCTGGCCACCCATGCCGGGTTCGTGAACACCACTTGCCCCGTATGCGGCGGCCCGGCCAAGCGCGAGACCGACACCATGGACACCTTCACGTGCTCCAGCTGGTACTACATGCGCTACACCGACCCGCACAACGTGCACGCGCCCTTCGATCCGGAGAAGACCAACGCCTGGATGCCCGTCGACCAGTACATCGGCGGCATCGAGCACGCCATCCTGCACCTGCTCTACAGCCGCTTCTTTACCAAGGTGCTGCGCGACTGCGGCCTGCTCGACTTCGACGAGCCCTTCACGAACCTGTTGTGCCAGGGCATGGTGCTCGACGCCCACGGCGATGTGATGAGCAAGTCGAAGGGCAACGTGGTCTCGCCGGAGGAGATGATCGCCGAATACGGCGCCGACGCCGTGCGCGCCTACATCTTGTTCTTGGGGCCGCCCGAGAAGGAGAAGCTGTGGAACGAGGACGGCCTGCCGGGCATGTACAAGTTCCTGAACCGTCTGTGGCGCCAGGTGCACGACTTGTGCGGCAAGGCCGGCGACGAGACGCTGTTCGCGCAGAAGCCAGCTGACGAGGCGGCCGTGGCCGCGGCGAAGAAGCTCATTCGCGAGCGCCATCGCGTGGTGGAGAAGGTGTCGGCCGACATCGAGCGCAACAACTTCAACACCGCCATCGCCGCCATCATGGAGCTGTCGAATGCCGCCGGCGAGTACCTGCGTGCGTTCAGCCCCGAGGATCGCGCCGCCTGCGAAGACCATCGCGCGCTCGACGCGGAAGTGGCCGAGGTGCTGGTGAAGCTCGTGGCGCCGTTCACGCCCCATCTGGCCGACGAGCTGTGGCGCGAGGCGCTGGGCCGCGAGGGATTCGTCTACGACCAGCCGTGGCCGGAATACGACCCCGATCAGGCCCGCGCCGACGAGGTGGAGCTGGCCGTGCAGATCTGCGGCAAGATCAAGGGCCGCGTGACCGTGGCCGCCGACGCTCCGGAGCCCGAGGTGCTCGCCGCCGCTCGCGAGGCCGTGGCCGCCGCCCTTGAGGGCAAGACGGTGAAGAAGGAAGTCTACGTCCCCGGCCGTCTGGTGAACATCGTCGCGGTGTAGCTGCGACTTCTTGTGGGCTGCGGGAGGACGAACCCGCTCGCAGCCCGCTTGGTGCTTTATCCTGCTGCGAACGCCGTTAAAGGAAATAGCGGAAGGAACGCACAAAAGATAGCCCCATCCCAGCACGCTTGCTGCTGACGTGGGGCTATTTCTTTAACTAACGGCGTTCTCCGCAGGGCGCGCAGAGGCCTGCGAGCGGGTCCGCCCTCCCGCAGCGAGCGATGCTAGCTGAGCAGTTCGTCCAAAGCTTCGAAGAGCTTGTCGATTTCGACGGGCTTGGTGAGGTGGCCGTTCATGCCGCTGCGCAGGGCCTTCTGGCGATCCTCTTCAAAGGCGTCCGCGGTCATGGCGAGGATAGGCACTTGCGCTCGGGTCGGATCGTTTAGGCGACGGATGGCCTTGGTGGCCTCGTAGCCGTTCATGACCGGCATCTGCACGTCCATGAGCACCAGCTGGTAGTGCCCCGATGGTGCGTCCATGATCTTCTCCACCGCCTCGCAGCCGTTCACGGCGTATTCCACGGTGAAGCCCTCGTCCTCCAGAAGGGTGATGGCGATCTCGCGGTTCAGGTCGTTGTCGTCCACGAGCAGGATGCGGCTGTGGCGCAGCCGGTGGCTCGGGTCGACGTGCTGGGTCTTGGCCTCTTGGGCCGCTGCGGTCGCGCCCTCGCACGCCAGCTGCAAGGTCAGCTCAACGGTGAACGAGGTGCCCTTGCCCTGGGTGCTCTTCACGGAAATAGTGCCGTGCATCATGTCCACGAGATTCTTCGTGATGGCCATGCCGAGCCCCGTGCCCTGGATGCCGCTGATGGTGGAGGTGCGCTCGCGCTCGAAGGGGTCGAAGATGTGCTCGACGAATTCGGGGCTCATGCCAATGCCCGTGTCCGACACGGTGAAGCGGTAGCGCCCGTAGCCGACTGGCGCGCCGGGCAGCTCGTCCAGCGTCACCTTGATGAATCCGCCGGGATTCGTGAACTTCAGGGCGTTGCCCAGCAAGTTCAAGAGAATCTGGTTGATGCGCAGCTTGTCGCAGCGCACCTCGGTGTGGCGGACGCTCTCGGTATTGATGGAGAAGTACAGTTGCCGCGCGCTCGTCTCGGCCTGAATGATGCTGTAGAGATCGTCCAGAAGATCGACGAGGTTGTAGGGCTGCTCGTCCAGCGAGACCTTGCCGCTCTCGATATGGCTCATGTCCAGAATGTCGTTGATGAGGCTCAAGAGATGCGTGCTGGAGGACTTGATCTTGTTCAGGTACTCCTCCACTTTCTCCGGCTGATCGAGGCGGCTGGCAGCCAGAGTGGTGAAGCCCACGATGGCGTTCATGGGCGTGCGGATGTCGTGGGACATGTTCGAGAGGAAGGCGCTCTTGGCGGCGTTGGCCTTGTTGGCCTGGGTCAGTGCCTCTTCCAACAGGGCCTTCTTCTTCATCTCCTCGCGGGTCTGCACGTCGACGCTGCGCAGGCCCAGCACCATGTTGTGGGCTTGGGGCCAATCGCCGCCGCGCACGACGGTGGCCTGGCAGTACTCCGTAACGTCGCCGTGGTTGATGCGATAGTTCACATGGATACGGCTCTCGTCGGTCAGGCGCGTGATGAGGCTTTCCGCCGAAAGCGCGTCGCGCAGCATGGCCTGGTCCTCTTCCACGACAGCTTCATTGATGTATCCGCCGAGGCAGCTGTCGAGATTGAGCTCGCCGGCGAACAGCTCGTCCAGCTTGCGAAGCCTGTCGCCGCTGACGCGCAGGGCCTCGCCCGCTTTGGTGTCCAGGCTGAAGGAGCACACGAGCAGGTAGTCCTCGGAAAGCGCCTGGATGAGATCGCGCTGGCGGCGCTCCTTGCGCACTTCTTCCTTTTTCTTGTCCGTGTAATCGAGCAGGTAGCGCTGCAAGAGCAGCTCGCCATCGCTTTCGATGAGCTTCACGTTGCCCATGACGTGCACGATGTCGCCGTTGTCGTGGCGCACGCGGTACTCGGTGCTCACCGAGTCGCCGACGTTTTTCAGAGTGGCGATTGATTCGCGCATCTTCCCGGCGTCCTCGTCGACGACCGAGGGGGCCACCATGTCGAAGCCGGCGGCCATGAGGTCTTCCGCCGAATCGTAGCCCAAAATGTCCAGGGCCGCCTGGTTGATGCCGAGCAGGCGCGTGCCGTCGAGCGAATGGGTGATGACGCCGCAGTCCATGGTGGTGAAAATGGTTTCCATGGTGCGGTTCTTCTCGACGATCTCGTCCTCGTAGGCGCGTTCCTGGGTGACGTCGATGCCCACGCCGACGGTGCCCATGACCGAGCCGTCGATGTTGTAGAGGGGCGACTTGTACGTGGTGAGCAGGCGCGTGCCGTCGCTGGTCTGCACGGTCTCCTCCGAGACGATGGTGGACTTGGCGGCCATGACCCGGCGCTCCGATTCAATGCAGGCGGGATCGTCGGCTTCCACGTCCCAGATGTAGGCGTGCCCGCGGCCCTGCACCTGTTCTTTGGTCTTGTTCACCGTGGCGCAGAAGGCGTCGTTGACCTTGTGGTGGATGCCGTCCTTGGACTTGTACCATACAAGCGACGGAATAGAGTTGATGGTGGCTTCCAAATACTGGCTTGTCTCCCAGGAGTCGGCGTAGCGCTTGCAGGCGCGCTGCCAATGGTTGAAGCGCCAGGATGCCTCGGCGGCGCTCAAGGGCGCGATCCACAGGTCGGCGATGTCGTTGAAGTAGGGCTCGACGGCGGGCACTTGGTCGTGGGTGACGATGAGGGTGACCGTTGTGGTGGCCTGCCGGTGAGCGGCGAAGACGCGGGCCCAGGCGGCGGCATCGTGGCCCGTGGCATCGGCGAAAATGGCGCTGGCCTGGGCGGTGAGCGCCTCTTCGGGCTCATCGCTGCGCGTGAAATGGTGCGTAAAGCTTGGCTGCGGCTGCGCATCTTCGATAATGCGTGCGATCTCGTCGGGCAGGCCCACGAGATAGAAAGTCACCGGGCAATGGTACATGGCGCGCGTCCTTTGGAGTTGCTCAACGTGTCGTTGCCGTAACAACGAGGAAACGGTTTCTCAACTTGTGTAGTATACCAACTTTATCAGGGATGACTTCCCGCACCACTGGACAAGTTTGAATTTTTGCTATAGTGTACCCCGCTTTTCCGATGCTACGAAGGAGGTGGCCTGTGGCCCGCGACAACGCCCGACCCGTGCCCTGGTGGCGCTGGTGCGCTCGCGTGCTGCTGGCCGTCTGCGCGCTGGCGGTGCTCATCGTGGGCGTGGCCAACGTGGTCACCGTGGCCACGACGCGCGATCGGGTAGTTACCGTGGAAGGCGCGGCGACGGTCCTGGCCGGCGATGCCGCCGATGCCGTGGTGGTGCTGGGGGCCAGCGTGTACGCCGACGGCACGCCGAGCGACATTTTGGCCGATCGGCTGGAAGTGGCCTGCGACTTGTACAAGAGCGGTGCGGCCCGGGCCATCATCGTCAGCGGCGACAACCGCACCTCCCACTATAACGAGTCCGATGCTATGAAGGCGTACTGCGTTGAATTGGGCGTGCCGAGCGAGGACGTGTACGTAGACCATGCGGGCAACACCACCTACGAGTCGATGTGGCGGGCGCGGCACGTGTTCGGGGCGGACCGCATCATCGTGGCCACCCAGGCCTACCATCTGTATCGCGCCATGTTCGCTGCCGATTGTCTGGGCATGCAGGCGTGGGGCGTGCCCTGCGACAAGGGGGCCTACGATAACCAGCGGGCTTACAGCATCCGCGAGGTGCTCGCCCGCACGAAGGACTTCTACGCGGCGCTTTTGCGCCTGCCCGTGGACACGGCCGGCGAGGCGGTATCGCTGAACGATTCCGGAGATCTGACGTGAGGGGGCGCTTGTGCAGACGCTAGGCACTGAACTGGACCGAACCATTGCCAGTTGGGGTCCTGAAGCCGCCGCAGCTCTCAAGCGCTCGCGGAATAAGGATCGCTTCCGCGCCGCCGTGGAGCGCACGTGGCGTTTGCGCCCGGATGTGGGGCGGTTCGTCCTCATGCACACCAACGGCATCTACATCGCCAAGGACGAGCGCCCCCGCAAAGGGCCCGACCGCCATAAGGACTGGTGGGTCTTCGGCATGTACCTGGACGACGCCATGGCGCGCACCGAGGTGGACGCCTGGCAGTCGGTACTGCTCATGAACTTGGAGCAAGAGGGTTTCGCCGTCAACGAGCTGCGCTTCTTCCCTGCGAAATGGGATATGCGCCAGCGGCGGCTGTTTCCGGAATTGTGGGAGGAAGGGGAGAGCGCCTGCGTTCCCGGCAACCGTGACGGGCTCAAGTACCAGGACGAGGCGCGGGCCTTGGATATCGTGAAGCGGGCCGTGTTTCTCGTCTTCGAGGACACCGAGCTGGCCTGGGCTCTTCTCGAGAAGGTTCGCGGTGCCTCGGTGCGGGAGATGTTCGCCGCGGGACCAACTGGCGAGACGGCGGTTCGGGATGGCAAGCGACAGGGGGAGAAGCGCTATCGGCTGCTTCTTTACGTGGATGACGTGGCGCAGACGAAGCCGATCGTGGAGGCGTACTCCGAGGCCATTCGGTCGCGCGCCCGCCTGCTGGGCTTGCGCCTCGGTTCCATTTGGGTGCGGAAGGCTCCGCCGCTGCTGGCCGGCAAGCACGCGTTTAAGCGCACGGGAACGTCGGAGCCGCTGCGCGACGAGGCGCTGCGGGGCGGTTCAGCCGAATAGCTTCAAGGCGACGGTGTCGTCGAGGACGATTTTCAGTTCGCGGCCATTCGGCAGCGCGTAGGTATAGTAGAGCGGCGCCTCTGGACGATTGAACACGCGGCTCAGCGGCACGTCGGCGGCGCAGTAGATGCGGCGGCAGCGGGCCGAGACGCGATCTTGGGTGGCGAACAGCAACGGATCCTCGTAGCGGTCGCAGCCCTGGCTGAAGAAGTAGTTGTGGGCGTCGTCCCACCCGAAGTGCTGGATGATGAGCCGATGCAGGTCGGCAAGGGTCTCGTCGGCGCTCATGAAGGCGCTGCACTGCGGGGAGGAGTCGTCCGCCGGCCCGATAACGAGGGTGAGCGCAGCATTCGAAAAGACCCCCTCGCGCGGGGTCGCTTCGGGCGCGCGCCACCATTGGCCGGGAAATTCGATGATCTTGGCGGTCACGACTCGAGCCTTTCTCGTCCTCCTCATGACGGGGGCATTGTAACAGGAGTTTTCCCTAAGGGAAATCAAATGGTTGAAATTGGCCGAAAAAGTAGCTTCAAGCAGGGATAAGGTGTCTATTTACACTAAGTAAATAAGTCAGGAATTCAAGGGATTTGGTGAGTCTTTCGCCGGGGCGCCCGGTCTTGCGGGAGCCCGGTATTATCATCGCAGCAGCGTCTCTCCTCGTTGATGAGAGATTAATGGCCGCAGCTGCGCTGCGATGACCAAAATGAGTGGTTGCCCGACGGCGCGGAGCCGGTCGAGGCGTTTTGCACGCGGCATTGTCGGTTGCGCGGGCGGGAAGGTGGGGCATGGCCCAGCAGAAGGGGAGAACGAGCAAGGCGGACGCCACCCGGCGCCAATTGCTGGATGCGGCGATCGAGGTCATTTCCGAACGCGGCTACGCCGACACGACGGTGGAGCGCATCGTGGAGGTGGCGGGCGTTTCGAAGGGCGTGGCCTACTACCACTTCTCCAGCAAGGCCGATATCGCCACCTGCATCCTCGTGGAGGGCATTGGCGAGATCGTCGACGACTTTGTGGCTATCGCTGGTAAGGCCCCTTCGGCCGTGGAAGCCCTTACGGCCATGATGGATTCTTTCGCCGCGACTATTTTCCGCAACGCCGGATTCGGGCGCATCCTCGTGTCGGAGTTGTGGCGGCGCGGGCGCGAATGGTCCGAGCCGATGCGCGCTTTGGAGGAGCGCCTGCTGGCGGTGCTGCGCGGGCAGATCGAGCGCGGGCAGCGCGAGGGCAGCATTCGCGGCGATATCGATGCGGCGTTCGAGGCGGTGGCCGTGGTGGGCATGGTGCTCACGACGACGCTGCACTACATCCGCGAGGCCGAACAGCGCGCCGAGGAAGGCTGCGACTGCGCCGAGGCGTTTGCGGCGGCGGAGCGCTCGCTTACCGTGCGCATTTGCGACTACGTGCACCACGCCAACGCGTAGGGGGCCGGGGCTTCTGCCGTCCTTGCGCCGCCACCCGCGTGCGCCGCCACCCGCGTGCGCCGCCGACCCTTGCCCGCCGCCGCACGAAACCGCTTTTTCTCCGTCAGCGCAACTGTTGCTTTAGCGCGCTAAAGTTCGCGGTATGCTGGGGGTGCCTACTGAAAGGAGCTTTTCGTGTACAAGATCTACTGCCTGAACAACATCTCTCCTGAGGGCCTGGCCCTGCTCACCGACAACTATGAGGTCACCGAGAACATCGACGAGGCCGACGCCATCCTCGTGCGCTCCGCCGACATGCACGAGATGGAAGTGCCCGCGAACCTGAAGGCCGTGGCCCGCGCCGGCGCTGGCGTGAACAACATCCCGCTGGACAAGTTCGCCGAGGCCGGTATCGCCGTCTTCAACACGCCGGGCGCCAATGCCAACGCCGTGAAGGAGCTTGTGCTGGCCGGCATGCTGCTGGCGAGCCGCGACATCATCGGCGGCGTGGCGTGGGTGCGCGACAACGCCGACGACGAGAACGTGGGCAAGGCCGCCGAGAAGGCCAAGAAGCAGTTCGCGGGCGGCGAGATTCTGGGCAAGACCTTGGGCGTCATTGGTCTGGGGGCTATCGGCAAGCTGGTGGCGCAGTCCGCCGAGGCGCTGGGCATGAAGGTCATCGGCTACGATCCGGCCATGGACGAGATCACCGTGCACGAGCAGATTTCCCCGACGGTGGAGTTCGCCGACCTGCCGAAGGTGCTCAAGGAGAGCGACTTCATCACCATCCACGTGCCGGCGCTGCCTGCCACCAAGGGCATGATCAACGCCGACGCCATCGCTCAGATGAAGGACGGCGTCGTGTTCCTGAACTTCTCCCGCGATGTGCTGGTCGACGACGTCGCCATGGCCGAGGCCCTGGCGTCCGGCAAGGTGGCGGCGTACGTGACCGACTTCGCCAACCCGGCCGTCGTGAAGATGGAGCGCGCCATCGTCATCCCGCATCTGGGCGCCTCCACCGCCGAGGCCGAGGATAACTGCGCCAAGATGGCCGTCGAGGAAGTCATGGCCTACCTCGAGCGCGGCGAGAAGATCCACTGCGTGAATATGTAGCAACTCGGTAATGCGGGTGGCGAAGTAGAGCGCTCTCTCGTCGCCCGCTTATCGCTTGATCCTGCTGCGAATGCGGCAAAAGAAGCAGAGAAGATGACGCACATGGGTCGGTACCATCCCGACATCGTTGCTGCTGAAGTAGAATCTGCTTCTTAACGGCCGCGTTCTCCGTAGGGCGATAAGAGGTCGCCGAGAGGGCGTTCTCCTTCGCTGGCTGATGCGATTCGAATTAGCCAGTTGGTTCGCCTATAATAGGCGGAAAACTTCTTGGAAGGAGAGGGCGATGAGTGTGGAGCGGCCTTGCGTATTGGTGGGAGTGACCGGGTGCATTGCGGCCTACAAGGCCGGGGAAATCGTGCGCGGGCTGCAGAAGGCGGGCGTGCGGGTGAAGGTGGTCATGACCGAGCACGGCACGCACTTCGTCGACCCCGTGACCTTCCGGGCGCTTACCCACGAGAAGGTGGCGGTGGATCTGTTCGATGACCCGTCCGACCCCATCCACCATATCTCGCTCGCTCAGGAATGCGACGTGTTCCTTATCGCGCCGTGCACGGCCAATGTAATGGCGAAGGTGGCCTGCGGCATTGCCGACGACTTGCTTTCCACGACGGCCCTGGCGACCACGGCGACGCTGGCCATCGCGCCGGCGGCCAACGTGCATATGTACGAGGCGGCGGCCACCCAGGAGAACATGGCCACGCTGCGCCGCCGGGGCGTGCGCTTCATCGAAGGGGGCGCGGGCTATCTGGCCTGCGGCGATGTGGGTCGCGGTCGTTTGGCCGATCCCGCTGTCATCGTGCGCGAGACGCTGGCCCTGTTGGCCGAGCGCGTGGGCTTGGACGCCCTGCGGGAGGCCTGTGAGCAGCACGGTGAGGTGCCGTTCGCGACCGTGATGGAGCAGATCGATGCTGCGCGCGCGTCGGCTTCTGCGTCTTCCACTGAGGACGCTGCCGCAAGCGCTTCCGCCCCGTGCTATCCCGAGCAGAGCGCCGAAGGCTCGGAGTCGAAGGATCTCCCAACTGCTGCCGCTCCCGACACCCCGCTGCCGGCCGCCGTGGCCGATGGCGCGGCCACCATGCCCGCGGGCGCGCTCGCTGGTCGCACGGTGCTTGTGACGGCGGGCCCCACAGTGGAGCCCATCGACTCGGTGCGCTACATTTCTAATTACTCCTCGGGCAAGATGGGCTATGCCATCGCCGAGGCCGCTGCGGCTGCCGGCGCGCGGGTGGTGCTCGTGTCGGGCCCGGTGGCCCTCGCCGCACCTGATGGCGTGGAAGTGGTGCCCGTGAAGACGGCCCGCGACATGCTGGCTGCCGCCTCATCCGTGTTCCCGGCTGCCGACGCTGCCATCTTCGCCGCCGCTGTGGCCGACCTGCGCCCGGCGAACCCGGCCGACCGCAAGCTGAAGAAGGGCCGCGACGATGCGGCGCTCGCCAACGTACCTCTCACGGAGAACCCCGACATCCTGGCCACTCTGGCCGCGGGCAAGCGTCCCGATCAGTATGTGGTGGGCTTCGCCGCCGAGACCAACGACGTGCTCATGAACGCCCATGCCAAGCTCAAGAAGAAGAACGCTGACATGATTGTGGCCAACCAGGTGGGCGACGGCCTCGCCTTCGGCACCGACAACAACGAGGTGTGGCTCGTCACGGAAGGCGACGACGTGCTTCTGCCCCTCATGAGCAAACGCGCCGTAGCCGAGCGCCTCGTGGAAGTGGTGGCCGCGCATCTGGAATAGAGGCATCGCCGTTTTGGACGAGAATTTCGAGTTGTTAGAGTTTTGCGCGAAGCGGCGGTCGTACGCTGCCGGTTCAGGCTTTTGGTGACCTGGGGTTTTGCGAGATGGGAGCAAAAACCGAGAGCAGCCAGGGGCGAAATGGTCTTGCTTTTAGGGCTGACAACTCTAACAACTCGAAAAAAATGGCATCCTTATTGGGTGTGCCTTTTCTGAAGCGAGGAATAGTGCGCGTTTCGATGAGATGGCGTAGGCTTCGATGACGCAGGTATTGGGGTCTCCATTGCGGCTAATTACGAATTCGTAAGGAGACTTGCTTTCTCGCCGTTCGGGCACAGTTTCCCATAATAGGACGCTATCATGGTGGCGAACGAGAAAGGGGCATCGGGCGCAGCGGCTCGGGTGCTGATTGTGGCGACGTGCACGTGGAAAGGGGCACCATGCGGATTCTGCTGGTTGAGGATGACCATGCCATCGTGCGGGCGCTCACTGACCTTTTGGAAGGCGAGGGTTTTGTCGTACGTTCCTGCGCGACTCAGGACGGGGCCTGCGCGGCGCTGGCGGCCGACGACTTCGACATCGCGCTTCTGGACGTGACGCTGGCCCAGGGCAATGGGTTCGCCGTGTGCGCGGCGGCCCGCGAGGCGGCGCCGGATATGCCCGTCATCTTCCTCACTGCCTCCGATGACGAGTACTCTACGGTGGCGGGGCTGGACATGGGGGCTGTCGACTACATCGCCAAGCCCTTCCGCGCCCGCGAGCTCATCTCGCGCATCCGCGGAGCGCTGCGGCGCACGGCCCCGACCTCCAACGTGCTCACCGCCGGCGACGTGAGGCTCGACGTGGCCTCGGCGACGGTGACCAAGGGCGGCCGCGAGGTGTTCCTCTCGGCGCTGGAGTACCGCCTGCTGCTGTACTTTCTCCAGCGCAAGGGCAAGCTTGTCACCCGCGAGAACCTGCGCGACGCTATTTGGGACAGCGCCGGGGAGTACGTGTCGGACAACGCCCTGAACGTGTATGTGAAACGGCTGCGCGAGAAGGTGGAGACCGACCCCGCCGAGCCTGAACTCATCGTCACCGTGCGCGGTCTTGGCTACAAGGTGGGGGAGTAGGGGCGATGGCGCGAGTTCGGTGGTCTGAGGCCGTGTGGCCGATGGAGTGCGTCGTGTGGCTGATGGAGTGCGCCGCCGCGGCACGAGGGGGCGAGTAGCGTGGGCTCCGCATCGACGCTGTTGCGCCAGTGCGCGGTCATGGTGGCGCTCATGGCCGTGCTCGCGTGGGCGGCGCCGAGCGAGGCGAAGCCGTGGGTCGCCGGCACGGGCGCGGTGCTGCTGGCGGTGTTCCTCGCGGTGTCGCTGTACCGCCATCGCCAGATTCGCCGACTTGCCGAGGAGATCGACGAGGTGCTGCATTCGGGCCGCACGGTGGGCTTCTCGAATTGCCGCGAGGGCGACGTGGCGGTGCTCGCCAACGAGCTGTCGAAGATGGTGTCGCGCCTTTCGCGCACCCGCGACCAGCTGTCCCGCGAGCGCAACGCGCTGGCCGATTCTCTGGCCGACGTGTCCCACCAGATTCGCACGCCGCTCACGGCCATCACCCTCATGCTGCCCGTGGTGGAGCGCGCCGACGATGCCCGCGAGCGCAAACGCGCCGTGCGCGAGCTGGAATCGATGATCGAGCGCGTCTCGTGGCTCGTGACCACGCTGCTGAAGATCGCGAAGGTGGATGCCGGCGCCATGCACGTGGAGCAGCGCGAGGTGCGGGGCGCCGAGGTAGCGCGCCGGGCGGTGGCGCCTCTGGCCACCGCCATGGATCTGCGCGACGTGAATCTCGTGCTGGAATTGGACGAGACCGCCACCTTCCAGGGCGATGCGCCGTGGACTGCCGAGGCCGTGGAGAACATCGCGAAGAACTGCATGGAGCACACCCCTCCCGGTGGCACGGTGACCGTGGCCGTGAGCGAGGACGCCCTGGCCACCACTATTGCCGTTTCCGACACCGGCCCCGGCATCGCCCCGGAGGATCTGCCCCACATCTTCGAGCGCTTCTACCGGGGAGGGGCCGTGGAGGAAGCGAACGTCGCCCAGCCCGCCGGGTTCGGCATCGGGCTCTCGTTGGCCCAGGCCCTCGTCTCCGCCCAGGGCGGCACCCTGCGTGCCTCCAACAACCCCGCCGGCGGCGCCCGTTTCGAAATCGCCTTCCCGAAACTCGTGGTATAGGTGGCGCGTCTGTTAATGCTCGAAATTTGGGACATTAGGCCCGTTAGTGTTCCAAATTTCGAGCATTAAGCCTTTTAATTACATTACCGTAATGGGCGCGTTAGGGGGCGGCAATGGGGGGCCGCCATACTTGTTCCGTAGATTGGGAAACCAGGAGAAGAAAGGCATCTGGCATGGACATTTTGACGGTCAGCCACTTGACGAAAATCTACGGAGAGGGCGAGGCGGCCACCCGCGCCCTGGACGACGTGTCCTTCAGCGTGGAAGAGGGCGAGTTCGTGGCCATCGTGGGCTCGTCGGGCTCGGGTAAGTCAACCTTGCTGCACCTCATCGGCGGTGTGGATCGGCCCACCTCGGGCCATGTGCTGCTGAACGGCGCCGACGTGTACGCGCGCTCCGATGAGGAGCTGGCGGTGTTCCGCCGCCGCGAGGTGGGGCTGGTGTACCAGTTCTACAACCTCGTGCCGGTGCTGAACGTAGTGGAGAACATGACGCTGCCCGTGGCCTTGGACGGCCGCACGGTGAACGCGGGCCGCTTGCAGGGCCTCGTGCAAAGGTTGGGGCTCGCCGGCCGCGAGGGGCATCTGCCCAGCCAGCTTTCCGGCGGCCAGCAGCAGCGCGTGGCCATCGGGCGCGCCCTCATGAACGCGCCGGCGGTAGTGCTCGCCGACGAGCCCACGGGCAACCTGGACACCCGCAACAGCTGTGAGATCATGCAGCTTCTGCGCGATTCCAACCGCGAGTTCGGCCAGACCATGATCGTCATCACCCACGACGAAGAGATCGCGCTGGCCGCCGATCGCATCATCGCCGTGGAGGACGGCCGCATCGTGCGCGACGAGAGGATCCGCCGATGAACGCCACGACGAACTTCACCGTAAAGAGCCTGCGCGCCAACAAGGTGCGCACGCTGGTGACCATAGCCGGCGTGGCCTTGGCCGCCGCCCTGCTCACGGCGGTGCTCACCACCTATGTGTCGCTGAACGACTATCTCTATCGTTCTGAGGCGCACCTGGCCGGCACGTGGATGGCTTGCGTGGAAGCCGATGGCAGCTCGGCGCTTGACGAGAAGATCGTCGACGCTCAAGCCGACCCGCAGGTGGCCGGCACGGCGATTATGCGCGATGTAGGCTTCGCCAAGTTGACCGCCGACCAGCAGAATACCCAGGGAACTTATCTGGCCATCCGCTCCATTGAAGGCGACGTGGGCGACATCTGCGGCATCGAACCCAGCGAGGGGCGCCTGCCCGAGAACGACCACGAGATCATGCTCTTCTCCACGTGGAACGACTACGGGGGCGTGAGCCTCGGCGATGCGGTCACCTTCGACGTGGGCCAGCGGGTGGCACGGCTCGCCCCGGGCGAGGAGGGATTCATGTCCGCGGGCACCATGACCGCCTCGTGGGGCGTGCAGGGGGAGGCCCACGAGAGCGAGATCACCGACGGCACGCCGCTCAACTCCTCCATGGGCGTGCTGGAGGCGGACATCGACGGCAGCATCTTCAACGAGGAGATCGCGAACACCGAAGAGCGCACCTACACTGTCGTGGGCTTTTACGATCGTCCGGGCTACGCCCTTTCCACGGCGGCAGGCATGGTGGGCGTGACCGCCGGGAGCGCTGCGCCCGACGCCTTTACCGACGTGTTCTTCACGCTGAACGACGTGGCCAACACCCAGCAGGTGGAAGAAGCCGCAGAGGCGCTGTTCCCCGACGAGCACGTTGTGCTGCACGTTGCCATGCTGCGCTACATGGGCATTTCCAGCGATTCCTCCATTTGGACGACGTTCTACGGCCTGGTTATGGTGCTGGCGGCGGTCATCGTGGTGGCGTGCGTGTCGCTCATCTTCAACGCCTTCAACATCTCGGTGGCCGAGCGCATCAAGCAGTTCGGGCTTCTGTCCTCGGTGGGCGCGTCGCGTCGTCAGCTGCGCCGGGCCGTGGTGCTGGAAGGGGCCATCGTGGCCGTCATCGGCATCCCCTGCGGGCTTCTCATCGGTCTTGCCGGGTGCGCTGCCACTTTCGCGGCGCTTGGGCCGGCCATCTCCCAGCTGGCCGGCTCGGGGGAAGTGGCTTTCCGCGTGGCCGTGAACGGCTGGGTGTTGGCGGCGGCCTCGGTACTCACGTTCGTCACGGTGCTCGTGTCCGTGTGGATTCCGGCGAAGCGAGCGAGCCGTACGAACATCATCGACTCGCTGCGGGCCGCCAGCGGTAGCCGCGTTTCCAAGCGTGGGGCGGCGCGGGCCGCGAAGTGCACGGGGGCCTCGTCGCTGTGGAAGACGCGCGGGGCGGCCGGGCGCGTGCTCGGCGTCGGCGGCATGCTGGCGCGCATCAACCGCAAGCGCGGCACGGGGAAGGGCCGGGCGGCCTCGGTGTCGCTGGCGTTGGCCATCGTGCTGCTCATGACCGCCGGCTCGCTGAATGTGTTCCTCGGCACCCTGACCGACGTTGTGACCGGCGGCGGCGAGATGGCCGGCGAGGTGGGCGTCATGGCCCAGCTCGATGTGGAGACGCCGCAGGACGTGGGTACGGCCGACGGGGACGCGCAAGCCGGCGATGGCGACGCGACGGGCGCCGACGCCGCTGCGACCCCCGATGCCGCTGCGACCCAGCCCGCCGCTCCCACGACGCCGGAGGCGGTGGCGACCGCGAACAACGAGTTGTTCGCCTCACAGGCCAAGGTGTTCGCCGGCGCCTTCCAAGACCTCTCCCAGGTGGCAGGCGCCCAGCCTGTGGGTTGGAAAATGGGGACGGGGCTGTACGCCATGCTGCCCGAGGCCATGGCAGGGGAGGCCCTCGTCGATCAGGAGAACGGCATGGGCGGCAAGATGGCCGACGGCCGCGTCGGCACCGTGGGGTCGGTAGCCTACCTCGACGACGCCGCCTTCGACGACTACGCGAAGAGCTTGGGGCTTGACCCCGCCGACTTTCGCGATCCGGCTCACCTGCGGGCCATCGCCCTGGCCCAGGGCTACGGCAACAATGGCAGCGTCTACCAGTTGCTCAACGTGCTGCGAGAGCCGGGCACTTTGGAGGCCCTTACGGCGGTGACCTATCACGGCGAGCCGGCGGCGGGCATCGGCGTCGGCGCAACATCCGGAGAGGGCAATGCTGAGGCCTTCGCCTTCCAGCCCTACCTTGAAGGCGATGACGACGGGGTCGAATGGTTTCCTCTGGAGGAGGCGGAGGTGCAGACGGTCTCCGTCGAGGTTGTTGCCCTGGCCGAGGAGGCGCCTGCCATCGCCAGTGCCCGTGGGGAGGGCCTGCAGCTCATCGTGCCCGAGTCCATGGCGGCTTACCAGGGTTTCGGCAGCACGTCCCCCATCTTCTATAGCTATTTCGACTCGGCCGATGGCGATCATGGCGCGCTTGCCGAGGAGCTGGCGACGGCCGGTAGCGCGTACTTCCACGACAAGAGCCCCTATGGGCTGGCGTTCTACTCCTTCAACGACTACATCGAGCAGCGCGATTCCAACCAGATGATTGCCACGGTGGTGAACGTGTTCTGCCTGCTGTTTGCCGTTATTCTGGCGCTCATCGCCATGGCCAACGTGTTCAACACGGTGACCAACAGCCTTATCCTGCGCCGCCGCGAGTTCGCCGTCATGAAGTCGGTGGGCCTTTCGAACCGGCAGTTCCGCGCCATGGTGGCCGAGGAATGCGTCGCCTGGTGCATCCGCGGCCTCGTGCCCGGCGTGCTGCTGTCGCTGCTCGTGTCCTTCCTGCTGTGGCAGGTGATCTCCGGCTCCATGACGGGGCTGCCCTTCACTCTGCCCTGGAACTACGTGGCCCTGGCCGCCGCCATGACCGTGGTCGCCGTGGGTGCATCGGTGGCCTACGGCATGCACCGCTGTCGCGCCGACAACGTGGTAGAGGCCCTACGCGCCGACGCTGTGTAGGAGGTGCTGCGACATCAAGCAAGGCGGGTGAGGGTGCGCTGCGTCCCCCACCCGCCCGAGTAAACTTGGTTTCTGCATCAAGGGGTGCCGAAATGATGCAGATAAGTTGACTACGATGCAGAAAACGTGGCCTAGTCCCCGTTTTCTGCCTTCGCTTTCGCCTTCGGGCTCAGGCCGCCTTTGCGGTAGCCGTAGCGGCCCGACAGGGCGATCATGAACGTGGCGGCCACCAGGCACGTGAGCCCGTCGCCCACCGTTACCGAGAGCCAGATGCCGTCGATGCCGAACAGCATCGGCAGTACGATGACGGCCGCCACCTGGAACACGAGCGTGCGCAGAAACGAGATGAGCGCCGAGACGAGCCCGTTGTTGAGCGCCGTGAAGAACGCCGAGGCGTACATGGCGAATCCCATGAACAGAAAGCACAGGGCGTACAGCTTGTAAGCGCTCACGGTGAGCTCCAGCAGGGCCGCATCGTAGCTCACGAAGATGGCCGAAAGCGGGGCGGCGAGCCACTGGCCGAGCAGGAACATGACGATGCTCGCCACGCCGATGATCCCGAGGCTCTTCCACAGAAGCGAGCGCATTTCAGTATGGTTCTGGGCGCCGTACTGGAAGCTCATGAGCGGGGAAGTACCCACGGAGTAGCCCATGAACACGGCCGAGAAGATCATCACGGTGTACATGATGACGCCGTAGGCCGCCACGCCGTCCTCGCCGATGAAGCGCAGAAGCTGCCAGTTGTATAGGATGCCCACGAGGCTCATGGCGATGTTGGTGACCATTTCCGACGAGCCGTTGGCGCAGGCCTTCCCGATGACGGGCCAGCGCAGATGCGGCCGCACGAAGTACAGGTGCGTCGAGCGCTTGCGGGCGAAGTAGACGAGCGGAATGCCGCCGCCGATGAGTTCACCGATGTTCGTGGCGAGCGCCGCACCGGGAAGCCCCCAGCCGAACACGCCGACGAACAGGAAGTCCAAAAGGATGTTCGCCACGCCGGCCGCCACAATGACCAGAAAGCCGTACTTGGGCTTGCCCGCCGTGACGAAGAAGCTCTGGAAGGCGTACTGCAAGATGAAGAACGGCAGCGAGATCATCATCATGCGGCCGTAAAGCGCGGCGTCGTGGTGCATCTGGCTTCCCGGCGTGGCGCCGAGCATGGTGGCCGTGGGCTCCATGAAGAACCAGCCGCCAAGGGAGAGCACCGAGCCCACGACGAAGGCGAAGATGATGAGCAGCGAGAAATGGCGCCGCGCTCGGGGCCGGTCGCCCTCGCCCAAGGTCTTGGCCACAAGGGCACTGCCCCCGGTGCCGATCATCATGCCCACGGAGGCCAAAATCATGACGGCGGGGAAGATCAGGTTCACGGCGGCGAGCGCCGTTTTGCCGGCGTAGTTCGACACGAAGAACCCGTCCACGATGGTGTAGCACGAGGTGAAGATCATCATGGCGATGGTGGGCAGCGTGAACCGTATGAGGGCGCTGGTGGAGAAATGTTTGGACATATCGACTGACATGGGGAAACCTTTCGGAGAAAAGAGGGCAGAACAAGCAAGGAAAGCGGGCGTCTCTAGTGGAAGGTGAGAGCCGAGAGGTTTTCGTTCAGCGCGTTGATGTAGCGCTTCATGGCGCTGGTAAGTTGGCGCTGCTCTTCATCGGTGAAGATTGCGACGGCTTCATGCTCGGCGGCCAGTACGGCTTGAATGCGGGCTTCGTACTGCTTTCTCCCGTAACCAGTCAGATAAACGCGTTGAGTGCGGGGCGTGTCTCCTCGCAGCTCGACTACGCCTTTGTCGACCATGCGCTTGATAGACGAGTGCACCGTTTGCTTCGAAGAGAATCCGAGCTCGCACAACTGCTTCTGCGTGAGCCCATCTTCGTTGACGAGCGCGTACACGATATCGAAGGCGCAATCAGGGAGTCCCATGCGCCACGCGGTTTGGCGATACAACTCGTCAGCTTGGCGGTAGAAATCATCGATGGCGCGGATTGTCTCCGCGATTTGGCTTTTCTCGTCGAGCGCGGTGTTTTCGTTGAGTGCGATCTTGTCGGCGTTCATGGGCTTTCTGTACCTCAAAATGCGATTGGTCTGATTTCGGACTAACGAGTTCGCTAGTATAGTCCGAAATCAGACCAAAGCAAGAGATTCACAAGGTTTCCAAGGCCTCTCGGTGGCGATTGCCGAGTTAGTGCGCAAAAAAGTGCGATCGTGCGAGTTTCAAGCTCGCACGATCGCACTTTTCTCTGCACGACGCCTCGAAAAAGGGGGCTAGGACTCGCACAATCGCACTTTTTTGCGCACGGAAGGCGCCTCGGGCTTCTGAGGCTAGAACTCGCGCTTCTCGTAGAGCTTGGCGGCGACGAGGGCGCTGGCCACGTAGATGAGGGCGACGACGGCTACCAGGGCGGCGGCGAGGAAGAGGTAGTTGTTGCCGGTGTCGAGCCACTGCACGAGGTCGGCGAGCACGCCGGTGGGCTGGATGCCAGCGTCGAAGAAGCCGATTCCCAAAGCGAGGGCGATCACCACGACCACGGGCACGAAACGGGTGGCGCGGGTCATGCCGAAGCGCATGATGAGCGGCAGCGTGACGGCCATGCCCAATGTGATGACGCCTACGGCTCCCACGACGCTCCCAACGAGGGCTGCTGGCGGATTTTCAGCCGGTGTCAGCCCCTCGGGCAGCACGCCGGCCGGCACGCAGGAGATCACGCCCAGAAGCAGGAACGACAGTGTCAGGGCGAAAACGATCGTGCCGATGGCGACGAGCGCGAGGCTCGCGTAGCGGCCGAACACCACCTGGCGGCGAGTGAGGGGCAGGGTGAGCCGGAAGCGCTCCCAGCCGTTCTGCTCGTCGGTGGCGGCAAGAGAAAACAGTAGCATGAACGGCGGCATGGCGGCAATGGCGGCGGCGCCTCCCACGAGTGTGCCCATGGCGTATCCCATGAACAGGGCGATGATGGCGCAGATGCCCAGCAGTTGCAGAATGGCGCTCCGCAGGACGGCGAAGTCGGAAACAATCATGGCTTTCATCGTGATTCTCCCTTCAAAGTGAGGGTCATGTAATCTTCAATGGTGGCCTTGTCCACGGGGATGTCGGGGAAGGCGCGGGCGAAGGCGAAGCGGTCGGGGGCGAGCACGTCGCAGCCGTAGTCGTGGCGCAGGATGCGGGCCTCGCCGGGGGCGAAGAAGCCGGCGTCCAGAATGGCGGTCACATCAGCGACGCGGCAGCGGGCCACGCCGGCCTCGTCGGTAATGGCATCCTTGGGGGCCGAAAATACAATGCTGCCGGCATCGACGCAGACGACCTCGTCGGCGATCTTCTCCAAGTCGGAGGTGATATGGGTGGACATGAGGATGCCGCGGTCGCCCTCGGCCATGAAGTCGCGCAGCAGGTCGAGCACCTCGTCGCGGGCGATGGGGTCGAGCCCGGCGGTGGCCTCGTCCAGCACGAGCAGCTCCGGGTTGTGCGAGAGCGCGAAGGCCAGCGTCAGCTTCATGCCCATGCCACGCGAGAGCTCGCTCACCTTCTTTTTTGGGGCCAGGTTGAAGCGGTCGCACAAGGCGGCGAACTGGGCGGCGTCCCATTCGCGGTAGGCTGCCCGCCCGATAGCGCCCACATCGCACACGCGGCAGGTGTCGGGAAAGGCGCAGGTGTCCAGCACGATGCCGATGCGGGACTTGATGGCGTCCAGCGCCGCGCTGCCGCAGGTAACGGACTGCCCGAACAGGCGCACGGTGCCTGCGTCTGCGGCGATGATGCCAAGGATCGCCTTAATGGTGGTGGTCTTGCCGGCGCCGTTCGATCCGATGAAGCCGACGACGCAGCCCGGTTCCACGGCCAGGCTCACGCCGGAAAGCTCGAAGTCATCGTAGCG
This sequence comes from Adlercreutzia equolifaciens DSM 19450, assembly GCF_000478885.1. Classification (NCBI taxonomy): domain Bacteria; kingdom Bacillati; phylum Actinomycetota; class Coriobacteriia; order Eggerthellales; family Eggerthellaceae; genus Adlercreutzia; species Adlercreutzia equolifaciens. The sequence goes on along the minus strand of NC_022567.1, from coordinate 2,346,735 downwards.
CTTGCCCAGGTTGTCTATTTCCATGAGGTAAGACATGTTCGCTCCTCGTTCAGTTTTCTTCCAGCAGCACATCCAGCATGGCGTGCAGATCGGCGGCTTCTATGCCGACGTTTTCCGCTTCGGCCACGGCGCGGGCGAGGTGTCCCTCCACCTGGCGCAGCCGCTCTTCGCGCAGAAGCTCCAGGTTTCCTCCGGCGACGAAGGAACCCTTGCCCTGCACGGTGTCGATAAAGCCGGCCTCCTCCAGCTCCGCGTAGGCCCGTTTGGTGGTGATGACGCTGATGCGCAAATCGTTCGCCAGGGCGCGGATGGAGGGAAGGGGGTCGCCCTCGTTCACGTCGCCGGCCATGATGGCCGCCTTGATCTGGCGCGTGATCTGCTCGTAGATGGGCTCGCTGCTTCCGTTTGAAATAATGATGTCCAAGGTGCCTCTTTCGCAGACGGCGTATCGCGAGCCCCGGCAGCGCTCGTCCTTGGGACGATCGTCGAAGGTGCGGCGATGTGCCGTCCTGGTTTCGGCCCTCGCCGCCCCGGCGTCCCGGGTACGGCGAGGGCGTGAATAGTGTATATACCCTACATGCATAGTATATACACACCTATACACAGCCGTCAAGGCCGCCGGAAAAGATTTCCGTCGGTTGCGGTACAGATTTTTGAGTTGTTAGACATGAGAAGAGAGATGCAGAGCGCGACAGGAAGTTTAGTGTTTGGTTAGAATAATTGCGACCTGGTGTTTTACGACGAAGTGGTTTTACGGCATGATGAATCCTGACAGTGTTTTGCGGGCGCATGCCTAACAACTCGAAAATCTTGTCCTCGTGCGCGAGCTTTCTTGTCTGAATGAGGGAATTGCAGGCTCGGGATCGGCTCGGATCTGTCGGGAGATGGAAAGTGCGCTGCCTCGTCGCAATGGTTCGTTGAATCACTTCGCCTGCGCATTCCCGCATGCTTCCACCTTGACAAAGCGGTGCGCCCTCGCCAAAATAGGGGCACTGTTCCGCCGGAGCCTTTGGCAAGCGCCGGCACGAGAGAGGATTCGGTGCATGAAGAACTAACGATGCCCCTTTGGGCGCCCCTTATCGGTATGACTCTACGGCCATGCTCGCGGGTGCCGCATCGTTAGCTCTGTCTTTTCCTGCGCACCAGCGCATGGCCTCCTTGCGAGGAGGTTCTCATGCAACTATCACTTCAGCATCTTGCCTACGCCTATCCTTCGTGCGTCGATCCCGTGTTGCGCGACGTGTCGGCCACGCTGCCCTGGGGCTGGACGGGGCTGGTGGGCGACAGCGGATGCGGCAAATCGACCTTCGCGCGCATTGCATGCGGGCGGCTTACTCCCGATAGGGGCACGGTGGCGCCGCACCTGTTCAGCGTCTACTGCGAGCAGGACGCGAGTGCGGAACCGGACGCGCTCTATGATTTCGCGGCCGCCTACGACCGCGACGCCGTGGCCCTTCGCCGTGATTTGGGTGTGGAAGACGACTGGCCGTGGCGCTACGACACCTTGTCCTGCGGCCAGCAGAAGCGGCTGCAGGCAGCTTGCGCGCTCTGGCAGCGTCCCGATCTGCTTATTATGGACGAGCCCACCAACCACGTTGATGCCTCGACCCGTGAGGCAATCACGGCGGCTCTCGCGCGTTTCAAGGGCGTGGGCCTGCTGATCTCCCACGATCGTGCCCTGCTCGATGCCCTCTGCGTGCAGTGTCTGTTCATGGCAGAGGGTCGCCTGACGGCGCGGCCCGGCGGCTACAGCCAAGGGCGCGGTCAGGAGGAACTCGAACGGGGAACGGCCCTTCGTCAGCGCGAACGGGCGAGGCGTGAGAAAAAACGTCTCGCAGGGGAGGCCCAGCGCCGTCGGGAGGAGGCCTCGCGCGCGGCCGGCATGCGCAGCTGCCGCAACCTCGACCCGAAGGATCATAGCGGGAAAGAGCGCGTCAAGCTGGCCGTCTACACGGGAAAGGATGGCGTGGCCGGCAAGCTCAGCTCCCGTATGGAGAGCCGCCTCTCTTGTGCCGAGGAGACGCTGGCGCAGGTGAAGGTGGAAAAGCGCTATGACGGCGATTTGTGGATGCGCGCCGAGCCGAGCGCGCGCAAGGTTCTTTACCGCCAGCCGGAAATGACGCTAGCTCTGGGGGAGCGTCAGCTTCTCGTGCCTCCGCTTTCCATCGGGAACACCGATCACATCGCCCTGACCGGCCCCAACGGTGTCGGGAAGACCACGTTGGTGAGTGAGGTGGCACGGCGGATCGACCCGACCGCGCGGGTGCTCGTCATCCCGCAGGAGCCCACCGCCGAGCAGTGCCGCGACGCGCTTTCTCGATTGGCCTCCCTCGATTCGCGTAGTCGGGGGCGGGTGCTGGCGGTGGCCGCGGCGCTCAATTCCGATCCCGATCGCTTGGTGGAAGGCGAGCGAACGAGCCCGGGCGAGATGCGCAAGCTCATGCTCGGCCTCGGCATGCTCGACGAGCCGGAGCTGATCGTCATGGATGAACCTTCGAACTACCTGGACCTTCGGTCCGTCGAGGCCCTGGAGCGCCTTCTGGTCGCCTTTCCCGGCGCCTTGCTGCTCGTGTCCCACGACGCCGCTCTGCTTGAGGCGACGACGTCGGTGTGCTGGGAGATTTCCGAATCGTCTCCGGAGACGTCGGTCCTGACAATGGGCTGGCGGTAGGATGCGAGAGCCGCAGGAAGCCGCTTTGCCTTGCCGACTTTGCGCCGCCTTCCCGTTGACAGAGCGGGGTGTTTTCGCCATACTGAGCAGTGGGTTTGGGGACGATGATTTGTGGAAGGAACCACCATGACCGCAACGATTCGGCCCTCTTTGATCTTTGACATGGATATCGAGGAGCGACGCGGCTAGCCCTTAGAGGCGGCCGTATTTCGTTGTGCCAATTAACCCACAGAGGGAGGATATCCATGGACAACATTCTGGGACTTTTCGAGAAGCTTGAGAGCCAGTCGCTGGCCGTGCAGCCGAGCCGGTGCGTGGTGGTGCGCAATCGCAACGCTTCCTGCCGTCGCTGCGCCGAGGCGTGTCCTACGGGTGCCATCCGCGTGGAAGGTAACGATCTGGCCGTGGCCCCGGAGCACTGCGTCGGGTGCGGCACCTGCGCCACCGTGTGTCCTACGGCGGCGTTGGAGTCGAAGAAGCCCGACGACAAGGAGCTTTTGCGCGCGGCCGTGGCGGCCATGCAGGCCAACGACGGCGCGGCGGTCATCATGGATGCTGCTATGCAAGCGGCGGCCGAGGGCAAGTACGACCCGGCGAAGGTGGTCGTGGTGAAGAGCCTGGGTCGGGTGGACGAGAGCCTCATCGCCGTGCTCGCTGCGGGCGGGGCGACGTCTATTGCGCTGGTGGCCGGGCCTGTGGAAGGGTCGGTCGCGGATGCCGGCGCCGACGAAGAAGCGGCGCAGGAGAGCGGTGCCGAAGACGCTGGGGCTGCGGAGACTGCCGAGGCGGAGGGCGCTGCTCCCGACCGCACCGCCCAACTTGTGTGCGATACCGCCGCGCTTCTGCTGGAAACCTGGGGCAGCGACGTGTCGGTGAAGCTTGCGAGCAAGTTACCTCGTTCGGTGCGCCGAGTGGAGCCCGCGGAGTTCGACACGGGTCGCCGCGGGTTCTTCTCGTCGGTGCGCGACGAGGCGCGCGCCGCGGCCGCCATCACCGCCGAGCACGTGGTGCGCGAGAAGCTGGGTGCCGAAGAGCCGGAAGAGCCCAAGTTCGCAAAAGTGGCCGAGGACGGCACGCTGCCCCACTTCTTGCCTGAGCGCCGCGGGCGGCTGCTTCTGTCCCTCAGCAATTTGGGCAGGCCGGAAGATGTCATGATCGACACCCGCCTGTTCAGCCACGTCATCATCGATTCAGAGAAGTGCACCTCCTGCCAGATGTGCGCCACCTTCTGCCCCACCGAGGCCATCCGCAAGTTCGGCGACGCCGCCACCGCCGCCGAGACCGGCAGGCCCTTCGGCATCGACCACTACACGGGTCGCTGCGTGCAATGCCACTGCTGCGAGAACATCTGCCCGACGGGCGCGCTGACCCTCTCGACCAATGTGTTCGCCACGGACGTGACCAAGCGCGGCCGCTCGGAGCGCATTCCCATGAAGCCCCGCAAGCGCAAGGTGAACGACCCGAAGTCCATCGTGAACGCCATGAGCGACCTCCTCGGCGTCCCCAACGTCTACGAGAGGTAGAGAAGCAAAGAACCGAGTCGCTGGCCCGTTGATTCCGATTCGTGGGCGGTGATTGCTGCAAGCGGTGATCTGGCCAAAAGCGAATCAGCGCTCCCGAAGCGAAAGAGGCGTAACCGAAGCATCCCTTTAAGATCGTTTTATCGCCCGAGGAAAGGCCGAGGGCAAAGAAGGACGATTTGAAAGGGGATTGCGATGAAAAACGATGTTTCTCGAAGGAGCTTCCTCAAAGGAGCGGGATTGGCTGCGGCGGCTACGGCTGCTGTCGGCATCAGCGGTTGCGCACCGACTTCGCCGACGGAGGCGAAAGACGACGCTTTGGCCTCGACAGTCGGGGGCGGAGCATCGAAAACCATCGAGCTGAACGGCCAGACGCTGCCGGCCTCCATGGCCAAGCCCGATCCCGTTCCCGAGGACGAGATTGCCTCGACGATCGATTGTGACGTGCTGGTCATCGGCGCCGGCATCTCTGGTTGCCCCGCCGCGGCCATCGCGGCCGACAAGGGAGCGAAGGTGATCTGCGTCGAGAAGGGGTCGGCGCCCTGCGCCACGCGTCCGACTGGTATGTCGTGGTTCGGCACGAAGAAGCTCAAGGAGCTGGGCGTGCTGTGCACCGAGGAGGAGAAGGCCGTCATCGTCAAGGACATCTTCGGTGGAGCCAACGCCACATCGAAGCAGGATATCGTGAGGCTGTGGCTGGACGAATCCGGTGAGGCGGGCGACTACCTCACCGACATCATCGAGGCCTCTGGCATCCCCGTGCGCGTGGGCGGCTACTACGGCTACTACAAGCACTTCGACACCGTGGCTGAGAGCGCCGAGGACATGAAGAAGACGGGCGGCATCTACAGCGACTCCTATTGGAACATGTACGCCCTGCAGCACCAGGTGGGCGAGAATGAGGCGCCGGGCGTGTGCCTGTGGGGGCGCCCCGACCTCTCGGATGCCGATTGGCTCACGCCCGTCTACCAGCACGCCGTCGACGCCGGCGCCGAGTTTCTGTTCAACACCACGGCCGAGCAACTCGAGCGCGAGGAGGGCTGGGAGGACGACCCGGCCAAGCGCGTGACCGGTTGCATTGCCAAGGGACCCGACGGCTACGTGCGCATCAACGCGGCCAAGGGCGTCGTCCTCGCCACTGGCGGCTTCGACTGGGACGACGAGATGGTCGGCTACTACTATCCCATCGGGCTGCGCACCTGCCGCACCTGGCAGAAGTGGATGACCGGCGACGGCCACAAGATGGGCGTGTGGGTCGGCGCCAAGATGGAGGATCCGGGTCAGTACGTGTCCCATATGATGGGGACGGTGGCGCCGGCCGCCGTCATGCGCAGCGATGAGCGCATGATGCAGACCGAGTCCCAGGCCTTCATTACCCCGTGGGTGGAATGGGCCCTTCCTTCCAACGCCCTCGCCCCGGTGCTTTACGTGAACCAAAAGGGCGAGCGCTTCATGAACGAGGAGATCGGCTACTTCATGAGCGGCCCCACCATCGACAAGCAGCCGGAGGGCCTGTTCTGGGCCTTCTGGGACGGCGACTCCGAGACCAAGGTGAAGCCTCACAAGTTCGACCGACTCGTGGACGGCATCGATACCGACGAGCATTCGGAGATGATGGTGGAGGCGGGCCTTCTCATCAAGGCCGACACCATCGACGAGCTCGTCGAGAAGATGAACGCCCCCGAATGGGACAACGGCAAGTTCGACGGCGAGAAGTTCAAGGAGACGCTCGCCCGCTACAACGAGCTGTGCGCCGTCGGCTCCGACGACGACTTCTACAAGCCCGCGGAGTGGATGACCACCATCGACACGCCGCCGTTCTACGCCGCCGAGATGGGCTCCTCCTGGATGACGACGGTGGGCGGCCTGGAAATCGACACGGCGTTGCACGTGCTCGATGTGAACCGCCAGGCGATCCCCGGCCTGTACGCCGGCGGCAACCCGGCCGGCTGCTTCTACGGCAACATCTACGCGCCGCAGGTGCCCATGAGCCTCTCGGGCCATTCCACGACGCTCTCCTACGTGGCCGCGCGCAACTGCGTCGACGGCATCTAGCGCCTCGCCGCCCTGATCCTCCCTCCAGCGGCGAGCAAAAGAGCCCCGGTTCATTCAGAACCGCGGGCTCTTTCTGTCGGATCGAGCGCTCGCCCTGGAGAGTCCTCTCTGGTTACGACGGGTCGAAAGCCTCCCGGTATGTCTGCTCCAACTTGTCGAGAAAGGTGGACAACTCCTGCGAAGGCGCGCCGGCGGGATAGATGGCGGTGAGGGGCAGACGCAAACGCTCGTCCTCGATGGGAATGCGCAAACAGCTGGCGCTTTGCATGGCGGTGGAGAACACGGGAGCGCGTTGGACGAGCAGAACGGCCTCTTCGGGGTTCCAAGTAACGTACTCGTAGGCCGACGAAGCGGGTGCAAGCTTCGTCTTCACGTGGATGGCAGCGCGGGACAGCTGCGCCTCAAGGCTCGACCATGCCGTGGAAAAGCGCGGGCCGATGATGCGGATGATTGTTTGGGCGTCCAGGTCGTCCATGGTGAGGCGGTCGCGATCGGCAAGGGGATGGTCGCGCTGCACGATGGCGTCCATGGGGATGCGGAACACCTCACGGCTCTGCAGCCCGATGTCGTCGGGCAGCTCCCCGACGGCATCGGGCGTAGTGAAAATAAGAGCGCAATTGGCCTCGCCGCGACGGAGGATATCGACTTGATCCGATAGGGACACCGACTCGCAGGGAAGAAAGGTCGGCATCTTCGCCATGCCCTCTTCCTGACACAGCTCAAGCACCCGTGAAACCAAGGGGAAGTCGATAGGGCTGTCCAGCACGCCGCTGATGGAGAGCGCGGGCGCGTCGTCGCTTTGGGAGAAAAGATTCATAAGGGCCGCATGGGCGCTCATGAGCTCGTTGGCTTGCTCGAGGAAAACCGCGCCCTTCGCGGTGAGCCGCACGGAGGTGCGGTCGCGCTCAAGCAGGCGTACGCCGTGGTAGCGCTCAAGCTCCGCGATGTGCTTGCTGAGCGCCGATTGGGAGACGTGCAGCTGCTCGGCTGCATTGTGGTAGTTGAGTTCGCCTGCCAGCGTGATGAACTCGTTGTAATACTCGATATGAATAGCGATGCCCCCTCGTTCCTTTACATGTCTTGCCGATTATAACGCCAGGAGGCGTCGGGCCGGTCTTTCGACTTTATTGCGCCGCGCCTTGTTGATTCTATTTGGGAATTACCGTTGCTTCTGCGGAATCAGTGGGCAACGCGGAATCAGTATTCCGAATGCGCCGATCTGACACCTCCGTTTGCTTCCCATACTGGCGTTGTGCCCCTTGAGGACAGGGGAAGAAAAGAGAAAGATAGGAGGAGGCAATCATGAAGACAAGAGCACTCTCACGTCGTACGTTCATGAAGCTTTCAGCTGCCACCGCTATCGCGACCGGGCTTTCGGCGGGGACGGCGGTTGCCTTTGCTGAGGCGGACGCGGGCACCCAAGGTAGCGACATCAAGCGCATCCGCACCTGCTGTCGCGGCTGTGGCAAGATGGAGTGTGGCGTGTGGGTCACCGTGGAGAACGGCCGCGCCGTGAAAGTGGAGGGCGACACCAGCTGCTTCACTTCAGGCGGCAACTGCTGCGCTAAGTCGCAATCGTCTATCCAAGCGGCTTATCATCCCGACCGCGTGCTGTACCCCTTGAAGCGCACCAACCCCAAGGACGCCGACGATCCGGGCTGGGTACGCATCAGCTGGGACGAGGCCTACGCTACCATGGCCGAGAAGTACGGCGAGATCATGGACAAGTTCGGCGGCGAGGCCATCATGATGATGTCGGGCACGAGCCGCTGCTGGTGCATGGGCGCCTACGGCGTGTTCCCGCTTCTGTTCCGCAGCCCCAATCGCGTGACGCCTTATCAGGTGTGCAAGGGGCCGCGTCATTTCGCCACGCTCATGAACTCGGCTTATGCTTTCAGCTGGCAGGCCACGGTGGATCAGCCGGAGGTCATGGTGCGCTGGGGCGGCTCCACCGAGATGTCGAACTACGACGACTCCTGCCGTCAGACGGTGGACATGGCCATGTACGCCGACAAGTTCATCACGGTGGATCCGCGCCTGACGAACCTCGGCAAGGAGTCGGATATCTGGCAGCCGCTTTATCCCCAGACCGATGGCGCGCTGGCCCTTTCTTGGATGCACGTCATCATCGAGAAGGATCTATGGGACCATCAGTTCGTGCAGAAATGGACCGACGCGCCCTTCCTCGTGGTAGAGGACATGGAACCCACCCCGGGGCCTTTCGGCGCCAAGTTCCAGGCCGGCGTGTTCCAGACGCAGACACGGCTTTTGAAGGAGTCCGATCTTGTGGCCGACGGCAGTCCGCTCAAGATGATGTGTTGGGATAAGATCGGCAACCGGCTCACGTACTTCGATACCGAGACCATGCTTTGGGAAGGCGAGACGTGGTCTGCGGAGGCGGGACTCGTGCGTGGCAAGGAGGCCCAGCAGAAGCACTTGTTCCCTGGTGTGGCCCAAGGTTGGGTGCCCGACCAGACGGGATTCACCCAGGCCGATGGGTTCGCGGCGGAGATAGACCCCGCCCTTGAAGGCTCCTACGAAGTCACGCTTGCCGACGGCTCGACGCATGCCGTGCGTCCGGTATGGGAGCATTTCAAGGAGCGCTGCGCCCAGTACGCACCCGACAAGGCGGCGGCCATCACTCACATTCCCGCCGAGCAGATCGAAGAGGCGGCCACGACCTATGCCACGCGTCTGCGTCCCGAGACGGGCTACGGCAACGGCGGCATTGGCTACATGCTCGCCATCGAGCATGGATGCAACGCCATACAGAACTCTCGCGCGCTGGATTGCCTTGTGGGCATCACGGGCAACTGGGATACCCCGGCGGGCAACCGCGGAGGCACTACGAGCTTCCTCACGGCGCCCCAGGTGAACTTCGCCGGAAACATCAACATGGGCGGTACCGAGCCTTTGGACGAGGCCACGCTGGCGAAGCTGGCCGGCATCGACAAGTTCCCCGTGCTGAACTGGTGGCAGTACTGGGCCGATGCCAATGCCACCTACGAGCAGATGCAGACCCACGACCCGTATCCCATTGTGGCCGGCATCGCCCAGTCCGGCGACTTCATGAACATGGCGAATTCGCTGTACAACTGGGAATCGTTCAAGGGCCTCGATTTCTTCGTCTGCATCGACTTCTGGCACACGCCCCTTTCCGATCGTGCCGACTTGCTTCTGCCCTGCGCCCACTGGCTCGAGATCAACGCCACGCGTCCCTCCCAGGGCTCATCCGGCGGCATGGGCTACAACGTCCAGTGCGTCGAGCGCCCCGGCGAGGTGGAGTACGACCTGAACTTCGACATCAATCTTTACAAGGCGATGGGCGTGCCGTTCTCGGCCGATCCGGACAACCCGTGGCCCACGGAAGAGGAGTACTGCGACTGGTACGTGCAGGCTTCCGGCAAGACCTGGAAGGAGCTTACCGACGACTTCCAGGCCAACGGCTGGGCCGATTGCAAGACCATGGATCCGGCCTACGGGGGCACCTGGGGCTTCTACCGCCGCTACCAGCTGGGCATGTTGCGTCCCGATATGAAGCCGGGCATGCAAACGCCCACGGGCAAGATGGAGCTGTGGAACACCACCATGGAGACTTTCTTCCCCGAGAATCCCGACGATATCCTGCCGAACTACGCCGAGGCGCCCCTGTCGCGCACCGAGCGTCCCGAGCTTGAGGAGGAGTACCCGCTCATCTGCAACACCGGGCGCCGCATTCCCGTGTACTTCCATTCCGAGCATCGCCAGCTGCCGTGGTGCCGTGAGCAGTGGCCCGTGCCGCGCATGGAGATTCACCCCAGCGATGCGGAGAAGTACGGGATCGAGCAGGGCGACTGGGTGTGGATCGAGAACGAGAACGGCAAGATTCGCCAGGTGGCCGACATTTATGCGGGCATCGAGCCGGGCGTTATCAACTGCGAGCATCAATGGTGGTACCCCGAGTTGAACCAATCGGGCCACGGCTTTGAGTTGTCCGGCGTGAACTGCCTGGTGAGTCGCGATCTGCGCGACCGGCACTCGGCCACATCCTATCTGCGCGCCTATCCGGTGAAGATCTACAAGGCCACGGCCGAGAACTCGCCCTTCGGAAATCCGTGTCCCTGCGGCAACGATGGCACCGAGATCATCCACGACGCCACCGATCCGCGCCTGAAGGAATGGGCGAAATTGAATTTCGAGGGGGAGGAGTAAGCCATGACCCAGTATGCGATCCTCACCGACCTTAACCGCTGTGTGGGCTGCCTCGGTTGCAGCGTGGCGTGCAAAGTCGTCAACGGTGTGGAAATCGGTTCCTTCTGGAACAAAGTGCTGCGCATCGGGCCGTTTCCCGATAGCGAGGGAGCCCAGTTTCCGGATGTGTACACGTACTTTCTGCCGGTAACCTGCCAGCATTGCGAGAACCCCGCCTGTGTGAAAGTGTGCCCGACGGGCGCCTCCCAGAAACTGGCGGACGGCACGGTGCAGATTGACAAGGAGAAGTGCATCGGGTGTCAGTTCTGCGCCATGGCCTGCCCCTACGGCGTGCGCTACCTGAATGAGACCGAGCGCGTGGTAGAGAAGTGTACGCTTTGCGAGCAGAAAATCGCCCAAGGCGAGCTGCCCCAGTGCGTGGCCCAGTGCGGCGCCCGCGCCCGTTATTTCGGTGATCTTGAGCAGGGTCTCGACAGCTTCGTCGGGGCGGGCAAGGTGTCCATCGCCGGGGATGCTGGCTACGATGCGGTGCTCTCGGAGTTCTGCACCTACGGCGATATCGCCAAGCCCTACACCGACTCCGATGTGCATCACTTGCCCAACGTGGGCAACGATCCCAGCTTCCTGTACATCCTGCGCAACCACGAATGGAAAGGTGAAGAATAATGGAATTGCAATGGCCCCTTATCTTGTTCACCACCTTTGTGGCCTGGTCGGCCGGTCTGTTCGGTGCTCAGGGGTTGGCGGTGCTGTCCGGCGAGGGCAAGCGCGCCCAACTGCCGGCGCTCATCGGCTCAGTCGTGCTTCTGGCCATCGGCGGCGTCGCGGTGTTCTTCCACCTGGAGCACTGGGAGCGCATCTTCAACGGCTTCGGCAACCCGACTTCCGGTATCACCCAGGAACTCGTGTGTATTGTGGTCATGGCCGTGCTCATGGTCGTCCTTTTCGTGATGCTGCGGAAGTCGGAGGGAGCGGCCGATGCGGTCGCCGCGCCGAAATGGCTTGCTGCGCTGATGGTCATAGCGTCTGCGGTGACGGTGCTCGTCACCGGGCATTCCTACATGATGGAGGCGCGTCCCGCGTGGGACACGGTGCTCGGCCCCCTGTCGCTGCTCGGAGTCGCCTGCGCTCTCGGGCCGGCCACGTTCGCGGTCATCGAGACGGTGCGCGACGAGGCCGTCGGTCGGGGCATTGCACTTGGCGCGGTGGTCGGCGCTGCGGCCAACGCGGTGCTGTCGGTGGCCTATCTGCTGGTCATGGAAGGATCGACGGAAGCCTACACCGAGGTCGGAACCTATTTTGACCCCACGCACCCTACGGCGGGCATGGTGGACATGGCGGCGCTCTCGCCCTTTGCCGGAGAGTCTGCGGCCATGGCGGTCGTGGCGGCGATATGCGCCATCGCTCCTATCGTAACAGCCGTTCTGGGCAAAAGATCCGGAAACTGGAAGCTGTGGGGCGCCGTGACGGTGGCGTTGGCCGTCGTCGGCGCTGTGGCCCTGCGCATGGCCTTCTACTCCGTGGGCGCCTCCGTGTGCTTGTTCTACTAGCCCGACGAGTCCGGCGCCCTTCCCTCCGGGCGCCGGACGCCCCTTCCCCGAGAGCCCTCGCCGGGCCCGGTTCGCTTCCCCAAACCCCCTTGCAAACAGCGAACCGGCCCCCGGCGGGGGCTCTTTTGCGTTCGCGGCGCGGGCCCACGGGGGATCGGGCCGGCGCTTAGCGCCGATGGCGTTCGTCGCGGCCGCTTGGAAGGAGTTCCGTTCCCATCGCGGTGACAAAAGCTGGGCCTCTCGTGCACGTTTCTCGACTTATACAGACATTCGAGGGCGCGGAGCATGCTGGCATGGAGGGAAAGGCGTTCTGTGGCTAACGCCTGACCAGGGGAAATACGACAAGGAATGGACGGCTGCGTTCGGGGCTCTGGTTTTCCCGATTGGAAATGTCTGTATAAGTCCAAAAACCTGCACGAGGAGGCCCTTTTCTGTCACGGAGCCGCGTTTGGGGGGGTTTGAGCTGAAGCAAAGCGTTCAAATACTGAGAGATCGACGGTGATCCACGAAATTGTTTGCAGCGATCGACAGGCCTCGATAAAAGCGACGAGCCAGCTCCCACGCCACCGCGGGTACACCGGCTCGACTTCCAACCATCCGCGCAGGATGGCGTCGTTGTTAGATAAACTGTAGCACAATTTGGTTCTCTAGAATCTTGCGTCATCCCATTCTGTAAGAAAAACACGACGAGCAAATGAGGAATGAGCTAACAAGGGGATGAGAGGGGCAATAAAAGCCCCCGGAGGGGGAGGTTCGCGCTCCCCAGATCCCTTGCAGCGCGAGCCTCCCCTGACGGGGGCTTTCTTGACGGGTGCCGGCCTCGGCGGGCGAATGAATGCCGAGGCCGACGTATGCGGCGAGGGCGGCCGTCCCGACGCGAGGGGTGCGTGAGGGGGAGGGCGGGGCGGCCGTGTCGCCTTTTCCGAGTGGTCTAGGACGAGGGTGCTGTGGCTGCGGCTTTGGCGACTTCGACGGTGCGGCTTTCTGCGCTAGGGTCGATGTCGGCCAGGTAGATGCTCGGCGTGGTGACGGCGATGCGCTCGCCGCGGCGAAGCTTCACGCGGCCGATTTCCAGCTTCAGGGTCTCGGCCTCTACGAGTCCGATGGAAGTGAACCAGCTGGCCGCCAGGCGCTGTGTCGCTTTGCCTGCGGCGGCGTAGAGGCGTCGCGTGTCGGTAGCACGGACGAGCTTCTGCTTGTCCGGGGTGGTTACGGTGGCGTCGAAGAAGTCGCGCGTGGGGAAGAAGCCGTTTGTGAAGCCGGCGAGCACCAGCATGGCGGGCGCGCGGCCTGTCAGGTGCGCGCTGTCGCCGACAAGCACGCAGCCTTCGGCGGCTTCGAAGGCGGGGGCGCTCATACGGTTTCGGGCTCGAGCGATCAGGGTTTGGGCGTCGCTCGGCGCAGCGGTATCCGTTTCGGAAGAGGTTGGCGCGACGGCGATTGACGGTGCGGGCACGGGCGCGTTCGCATCGGAAGAGGTGCCGGAAGTGGATACAACAGGCTCGGGCTCGGGAGCGGTGAGGGCGCGGACAAGCTGCATCGCGTGCTCGCCGTTTTCGCCGGTCAAGTTAAGGGCGGAGGCGAGGGCGCCGATCAGCTCGTCGCCTTCCAAACCCTGGGCTTGCTCGATGAGGGTGCGGCCCGTGCGGTAGGCGTCCAGGACGCGGCCGATGCCGGTGCCCGGGAATCCCTCTTCGGGCGCGGCGGCTGCCACTTCGTCGAGCATCGCGACGAGATCCTTGCCCTGCTCGTCGGCCTCGGCGCGCATATCGGCGAATACCGCGCTGTTGGCCAGGTAGTCGCCGAAGCCGCACCAGGCGCGCCACGCCAGGGCGTCATGCGCGTTGGCGACCAGTGCGAGGGCCGTCAGCAGGCGTGCGGCGGCGCAGCGGTCAAGGTCGCGGTAGTCGCCCGCGGCCACGCGCCCCCGGACGGGCGTCGCCGTCGCAATGCCGCGGGCCTCAAGCGCGCGGGCAACGCGGCGCTCCCAAGCGGGATGGAAAGCGAGCACGTAAATCGAGGAGGGGTCGGCTCCCGCCTCCAGGGCGGTCTGCACGGCGTCGGCCACGGAGGCCATTTCTGCGGCAGGGTCGGTGGCTTTCAGAGCCGTGAACGAGGCGGCGATTGCTGCGCGGTCGGGAACGGTCGGCGTGGCCGTCGTGCCCGACGTCGCGGATGAAGCACTTTGGGAGGGCGAGGGGGCGTCGCTTTCCGCCTCCGCATCGCCCAAGGGTGCCGCGCCCGCATCCAGCGATGCGCGCAGGCGGCTTGCGGCTCGCGCAGCCGCAGCGCAGGCGTAGCTCTCGTTCAGCACGATGCGTTTGCAACCCTCGTTGGCCTGGGTGAATTCGCCGATGCCCTCACCGTAGGGGTAGCTGTCGAAGACCTCTACCACGGCAGCGGGATCAGCAGCCACAATGACGGAATCGCGGGCGAGCAGATTCGCTAAATGCTGGGAGGCGCGGGAGTGCATCTGGTAGTCGTCTACGAGCACGTGGGCTCGCTGTACGCTGGCCAGCACTTCGGGGCATGCGAGCAAAAAGCGCACGGCCATCGCCGACGCTTCCGGTTCCAGGATGCCGCCGGTGAAGCGTAGCACGTCCTTCAGAAGCGCGTGGGTATCGGCCTCCTCACCGGGAATGAGCCAACGGTCATTATCGTCGGCGCCGCCGGCCAGTTCCGTCCAGTTGCGGTAGAAGAACTTGAGCATCTCGCGCAGGCGCCGCTGCTTCAGGCCGCTTGTTTTCATGTCCTCCATGATGAAGCCGAGCTCTACCGGCGTGACGAGGCGCCCGGCGCGCCCGCTGAAGGCGCGGCCCTCCTCGCTGGCGAGCAGCCCTAAGGCCACCTCGCGGGCGCAAGTGACCTCAATCGCGCTTCCGCGCTCGCCGGCGGCCTCGGTCAGGCGTGCGGCCAAGACGCGGGCCGCATCCGGCGTGGCGGCCAGTACCATTATGTCCTTCGGCACCGCGCCATCTTCCAAAAGCGTCGCCGCGCGCGCGATGAGCGCGGTGGTCTTCCCGCAGCCGACGCCGCCTTCAACAAGTACGGCGGTCGGGGTGGGGGCAAGTTCCAACGTCATAGCATTCCTCTCTTCCGCAAAGGGCTCGTTCAACGTGTCTTTCCCCGTCAGCCGGCCCCGGGCGGCAGGCTGACGGGGAAAGACCGCGCAGGGCGATCTTTCCTGGGCGCGGCGTCGCGGAAACGCGCGCCCCGCTCGCGTCGCAGGAGGGGTGACGACGCGAGCGGGCTTGCCCTAGGCTGCCGGCACGGTCTCGTCGTCCTCCACGACAACGGTGGAAGGCGCCGCTTTCTTCGGCAGAAACGGCATGGTGATGGCACGTGTGGGGCAGGCCTCCACGCAGGCGCGGCACTTGGTGCATTCCGAGAAGCTCATGCCGGCCTCGGGATGCCGCACGTTGATGCCCTGGGGGCACACGGCTGCGCATGCCTCGCAGGAGGTGCCCTGGGCGCTCTCGCGGCATTTCGCGTTGTCGATGGCGGGCACGAAGGTGCGGTTTGCCTTGCCCACGAGGCTCATGAGCGCGCTTATGGGGCAGAACTTGCTGCACCATTTGCGGAAGAACACCACCTCGGCGAGCAAGAGCGCCGGCACGAGAATGACGCCCCAGGCCACGTCGCCGAAGGCGAACAGGCGCATGACCAGCACAATGGTGGCGAAGGTGAGCCCGATGGGGCAGATGAGGCAGAACACGGGGAAGCCGAAGACGGCCGCCGAGAGCAGCGAACCGCCCAAGATGACGTGGCGGGAATCGAACGTCGCCCGCTTCTCGGCGCAGGAAGAGCAGCTGTGGCCGCAGCCGGAGAGGGCCGCTTGCTCGTCGGCGGAAAGGGGCGCGGGCGCGTCGGCGGCCTCCGATCCCTTCGCAGCTTTCACCAGCGGATTTTCGTCGGCGGGCAAAACGCCGGTGCCGGTCATGTCAGTGTTCGACGTCTTCTTCGAGAAGATGCCGCGGATCTTCGACACCACGGGCACGGGACAGATCCAGCCGCAGAAGGCGCGGGCGAGCAGCAGAATGAGGGCGAGCGCGATGACGATTGAGATGACCGCGCGGGGGAGCAGGGTCTTCGTGGCGATCATAGTCGCGAGCGCGCCCAAGGGGCACAGAAGCGAGATGTCCTGCCAACCGATGGCCGACAGCGTGCCCACGCCCACATGGGTGGCGAATCCCACGCCGATGACGCCGATGACGGCGAGGGGGATGATAGTGCGGAGTCGCTTGGTGTTCACAGGTGCGGCCCTCCTTTACGACTCGAGGGGACGGACGATGATGGCGCGCTCGGTGGCGCCGGCGGAGATGGAGCCGTTCTGCAGCGACACGCAGACGCTCTCGCAGGCCCCACAGCCATTGCAGGCGTCGGCGATCACGTAGGGTCGGTTGTTCTCGTCAAGCTCCATGGCCTCGAACTCGCAGGCGTCGTAGCAGAACCGACAGCCGATGAGGCGGTAGGCCAGGCACAGGTCCTGGTTGAGCTCCGCCACGCCGAGCACGCCGGTCTCGGGGGTCGAGCCGACCTTGAGCGCCTCGGTGGGGCACGATGCCACGCACAGAGGCTTGCCGCCGTTCTCCTCGGTGCACCAATCGCACCAGTTCGCGTCGAAGTTCATGACGGGTGTGCGCATGTTCAGGATGCCGTCCTCCAGATGAGCCGGGGCGATGACGCCGCGCGGACACACCTCGTAGCACTTCTCGCAGCGAATGCACGCCGAGACGAGCGCCTCCTCGTCCTGGCCTCCGGGCGGTCGCACGAGTGGTGCGCTGCCGGCGTAGCGCACCGCGCCCAGGCCCAGAAGCGCCGCCGTGCCGCCGAGCCCCACGCACAGCGCGCGGCGGCTGATGACGGGGCGCCCCTCCTTTTTCGGGGCCGCCGTGTTTTCGGTGTCTGCCATGGTCTTCTCTTCCTCTCTCATTCGCCCTCGTCGTCATGGATGGTCGGTGTCGACCTCGTTGGATGTTGTCTTTCGGCTGCGCGGCTATTCGCCCTCGGTTTCAAAAATTTCGTCGAAGAACTCCTCTTCCACCTGCAGAAAGCCGTCGGTCAGGCTGGCGAGGCCCTGGTAGAGACCGCATTGCGCGAAGCGGCGCAGATCAGCGGTCATGAGCGGCGCCCAGCTTGCCAAATGATCCTCCAGGAAGTTGCGCTGGGTGGAAAGCAGGCGCTCCACCTCCGCCTCGTCGGCCGTCTCGGCCGCCGTCACGATGCGGTCGCCGAGCACGGCCATGAACTCCAGTTCCAGCGCGATGTGATCCTCGGACTCCTTCCAGCTGGGCAGCTTGTCCAGGCCCTCGCTGCGGTAGACCGCCAGCACCTCGTCGCGGGCCTCCTGCATCATGAGGCGCTTGGGGCTCGTGTACACCGACTCGAAGGGGTAGGCGGCCGAGTAGGCATCGACGCCGTGGCCGATGAAGGCACGCACGTAATCGACGGCCAGATCGGTGACGGCATGGGCATCGGCGCCGGACAGGTAGGTGGCGATGGCGCGGTAGCCGGCGTCCACGGCGGTGTTCCCCGTGGCGGCGGGGAAGCGCATGGCCTTCAGCTCGGCCAAAAACTCCTCGTCTACCTCCACGCGGTACAGGCGAGCGAGCAGGCGGTAGACGGCCGAGCGCTGGGCCGTGAGCTCGGCGAGCGCGGCCAGGTCGGTCGCCTCTTCGGCGGCGGGGGTTGCTGCGGCGGCAGTGGTTGCGGTGTCGGTCATGGGAATCTCCTCTGTTCTCGATGAGGCGCGCGGGCGCCCCTTAGGTGCCGGAAAGGAAACGGTGGAAGGCGTCGCGCTACTGGGCGTCCTCAGCGGTCTTGTCGGCCGGCGCCTCGGGCTCGGGCGCGGATTGGGCCGCTACGAGGTCGGCCACGATGCGCTGTCCCGCACGGCCGACCTCGGTAATGCGCCAGCTCTTGTCGCGCCATTCCACAGCGTCGCACTTCTCCAGCTTGTCGATGAAGTGGGGCGCGTACAGACGGGGGCTCTTCAGCAGCTCGTCGTTGTCCACGGCCTCGTTGATGGTCGGCATCGAGGCGCCGCTCTCCTGGGCGGTAAGGCCGAGAATGCGCTCGTAGATCGTGGCGTACTTCGCGTCCTCGGAAAGCAGGTCGGTCAGGCGGTCGAGGGGCTTGTCGGCCTCGGCGTAGGCCGCGCCGTCCGCAGTGGCAAGCCAGCAGACCTCCGGCGCCTCGCCGGCCTCGTAGTAGGACGCGCCGTCGACTTCCACGAGCACCGGCTCCGGGTCGCCCTCGGGGTACGGTTCGCCGTCGGCGGTCACGCGGGCGAGGGCTCCGGCGCGCTCGAGCAAGTTCGCGAGCGAAGCGGGGGAGTACACGGAGAAGTTGTCCGCCTGCAGGCGATCCACCTCAGCATCCAAGGCGTCGGTGGTCTGAGGCGCAGAGCAAAAGGCGATCATGCCGAGCAGCGTGCGACGGCGCGGCGCCATAGCGCTGAACAGGTCGGCGATGCGCTCGGACGCGGGGCGGGTGTCCACAACGGGTGTCGGGTCATCGGTGTGGGGCGTGCCCAAATAGCCCTCGGTTACCTCTTCGGCATCCTCTTCGACATCATCGTCGAAGGCGCCCAGAGGGTCGAAGCCCAGAGAATCGTCTAATGCGAGATCGAGGAACGAGGAAGTGTCTTTCATATCATCCGCCCTTTGAACAAATGCTTGCAGTCTTCCCTCTCGCACGCAGCGAGAGATGAACCTCGCCCCCGAGGTTCGACTTTTGCAAACATTGTCCGTCCGAGAATTCGGGCGGTATCCCCACAGCGCATAGTAGCCGAGGGCTGTTGGATTCGTCAAGGGGGGGAAATTCCCCCGCGCCATCAGTCTGCCTGGCAAAAAGCCGCGTCGGGCTGCGGGTTTTTGCTCCGAATCCGCAGCCCGACGCGGCTTTCTGCCAGAATACCCGCAGCCCGACCCAAGAAAATGCCGGGAAGTCCGAGCGGCGATGCCAAAAAGTGGCTCCGGGCTACAGGTGGCGATAAAAATCGGGGCAGCTCGGAGGGGGGAGCTGCCCCGATTGAAGGGGAGGACTGAGATTGAGTGCGACGTCTAGGCGGCCGAGCTTTTGGGTCGAATCTAGATCGCGCGGGCGGCGGCGTTGCCGGAGCAGATGGCTTCGCCGATGTTGAAGGGGCGCGCCGCGTCGCCGACGGTGACTACCTCGCAGGAGAGTCCCGTGCTGAGGTTGTCATTCGGCAGGCAGTCCAGGGCTTCGACTACGGTGCCGCAGGCAATTTCCTGCTCGATGCCCGTGGCCGTTTTCACAGTGACGGAGCCGTCGTTCACGGCGGTCACAGTCGCCTCGGGCCAGAAGCGTACGCCCAAGGCCTTCATGTTGGGTTGGGTGAAGGTTTTCACCCAGAACGAGTGACCTGCTCCGATGGCGCTTGCCGCGTTTGGCGTGACCACTTGCACGTGCTTTCCCTGGGCGAGCAGGTACATGGCGGCGTCGATGGCCTGCACGTTCGAGCCAACGATGACGACCTCCTCGGCAATGTCGGCCATCATGAAGTCGTCGATGCCCACCACCTTGGTGCCGGCCGTGTCGGACAGCCCCAAGGTGTCGCGCACGCCACCGGTGGCCGCGATTACGATATCGGGGGAGGCCTCGGCGATGATGTCGGCGGTGGCCTCGGTATTCAGCATCACGTTTACGCCGAGTACTTCCATTTGGCGCTCGAAGTAGCTGCGCAGCACCGACAGGTTCTCATGGGGGCCCTTCACGTTATTGGCGAATTCCAGAAGGCCACCCACGGAGCCCTTCTTCTCGTAGAGGGTCACGGAGTGTCCGCGCTCGGCGGCTACGCGCGCCGCCTCGAGGCCAGCAGGGCCGGCGCCCACGACTACCACGTTCTTCGCCGTGGCGACTGGCTCGGGATCGTAGCTGCCGGTCAGCTGCCCGGTGACGAAGCGGAAGGGGTGGGCGGCGTTGGTGCGGCAGCTGAAAGTGAGGTTGCCGTCATCGGCTGCATCCCAATGGCAGTGCATGCACCGGGTGCAGGGGCGGATCTCATCGATGCGGCCCTCTTCCAGCTTGTGCAGGTAATCGTAGTCCACCGACAGCGGTCGGTTCATCAGGATGAAGTCTAGCTCGCCGGAGGCGATGAGACTCTCGAAGAACTCGGGATCGCGAGCTGGATCCATGTAGGTGACAGCGCCCACGGGAATGCTCACGGCTTTCTTGATCTCAGCGGCCACGGGCACTATGATGCCGAGGCCCGACTGATCGGCCTTTAGCATACCCTGCCAATGGCGCGTGAAATCGAACTGGGTACCATAGCCGGTCGTTCCCTCGATGCCGGTACCGCAGAAGTACAAGTCGCCGGCGAACTCGGCCACGTGCTGGCCGCAGGGCCCGATGCGGATATGCAGCGAGTCGGCACCGGCGGCTTCGATGAGCTTGCACATCTCTTTGTTCTCTTCAACGGTAGTGAAAAAGGCGTTGTCGCCGATGGCCTTATCGTTCTCCTCGACACCGTTGATGAGCACTTGCACGGGGAAGTCCTCGCCGCACTCGGCTTTGATGCCGCGCACGATCTCGCAGACGAAGCGCGTGCGGCTTTCGAAGGTCTGGGGGCCGTAATCGTCCTCGCGCTTGTTGCGATTGCGGGACATGAACGTCTGGCCGACATTCTCGCCGGCTGCGTTGACCTCCACGCAGTCGAAGCCGCAGCGTTTCAGGGTGGCTGCCGCCTTAATGGTGTCGGCAATGAGGTTGCTGATCTCCTCGGCGGTCATATCCATGCAGTCGGAGGATTGGAAGATGGCCGTCGGATCGGGCTCGAAGCCGCTGAACACGAGGCCCATCGTGGCTAGCTGGTAGCCTGCCTTCGCGCCGTTTTCCTTGATGTTGTTGGCGAAGGCCGTCAGATCCTCGTCGGTCCAGTCGGTGAACTTGCCCACGTCGGGAATAGCGCGGAAGTGATCGTACAGCTCGGCGAAGTCGTCGCAGTAGACCACTGACGCGCCGCCGGCGGCCAACTTCCCGTAGTGCTGCATGTGCAAGTCGCCAGTGATGCCCTGCGAGGTGACGCCGATATAGCCGGCAGCCGATTTCACCACGCGGTTGGGCAAGGTGAGCGAGCCCATCTTCCACTCGGTAAACAGTGAGGGGCAGGTGGTGTTCGATACCGGTTTCGGATCAGACTGAGGATTCAACTGGGCTGCATGGGCGCGTACGGTAGTGCCGTCGGCGCCGGTGGCTGCTAGATCGCTCTCGCCGGTCGCGGGTGCCTCCGTCGGCGCTTTTGGGGCACATCCGGCCAAGCCGAGCGAGGCTACGGCTCCGGCGGTGAGCGCCGAGCCGGTCAGGAACTGGCGGCGCGACAGGCCGCCTTCGGTAATCTTCGACATAAGACCCTCCTTTTCGTCTTTCATCGCTTTTTGCGACGGGAAGACGATAGGGCAAAAAGAGGATTGATAGGTGTCTCAAAATGGGTGATTCACGGGATGAATGGGTGATTTACCTGGTGATACGATCTGATCCAGTCTAATCCTGGGAGAGGGAGTCCTTTTCGGTCTCCGCAGTCTCGCAGAGCTCGATAAGCTCTTGGCGAGCGTGAGCGCCGCAAGCTCTATAGATGCGCTTTATGTGGGTGCGCACGGTATTTTGGGATATAACGAGTTCCTCGGCAATGGCTGGCACGTTGCGTCCTCGTGTTATGAGCAGCACGATTTCGGCCTCCCTGTCGGACAGACCGAATTTCCGTTGTACGATGCCTACGCGTTCGGCAATAGGTAGAGGGGCGGGAGCATCTTCGGTGGTGGCGATGCCCGAGGAAGGCTCTGCTTCCGAGAGCGTCGCTGAAGCATCTCTCCGCGTGTCTGCA
This sequence comes from Adlercreutzia equolifaciens DSM 19450, assembly GCF_000478885.1. Classification (NCBI taxonomy): domain Bacteria; kingdom Bacillati; phylum Actinomycetota; class Coriobacteriia; order Eggerthellales; family Eggerthellaceae; genus Adlercreutzia; species Adlercreutzia equolifaciens. The sequence goes on along the minus strand of NC_022567.1, from coordinate 2,324,904 downwards.
TCTGGTACAAAACGGTCGGACGGCAGTGCGCCGCCATCCTCATCACGGCGGCGTCTGCGCACCAACACAAGCACCATGCTGAGCACGTACACGGAGAAGAACACCCCGAACACCAGCAGCAGCTCGGCGGAGGAGCCGGCGGCCAGAAGCTGGGGCATGACTTTCTCCAGCACCGAGCAAAAGCCCATGAGTAAGAGGTAGCCGGCGCCGTAGAACGCCTCGAACACAAGACGGTGCCGTTGCGCGATAGCGATGGCGTCAATGCAGAACAGCGAGTTCATTACAACGAAATGCAAGCAAGAACCCGCTGCCAACAGTCCGAGCAGGTAGGGCGCCGGCGCAAAGGGCACGGCGAACAGTAACAGGATGAGCACGGGCGTGACCACCTTGAACACCTGGACGGAGAGCAGCGGCGCCTTCGAGAAGCGCAGGATGGCTACGAGGGCCACGGCGGCGGCGAGCTTGGCTCCTGCTACGACCAGCTGCTGTTCGATCGGGGAAAGATCTCCCAAAAACCCCATGTAGTTCAGAGTGGGGGCTATGGTCTGAAGGGCCACCACGCAGAATAGCACCTCAGCAAAGGTGCGAAAAGCAGGCACATAGCGGCTCTCGAAGAATCCCGCTACGGGCACCATTTTCGGCTGCTCACATTTTTGATCAAGGCGCACCAGGGCTACGCTGGCGGCGGCGGAAAGGGCGATGCACAACCCGAGGAACAGCCCCTGGTTGTCCATGAAGCCGATGACGAATAGTCCGTTGAACGCGGCTGCGCAGGCTAGTTCCAAAGGGAAGATCGTGCGCATCTGCTTGGGCTCGAAAGAGATTGACGTCACCCAGAACAGGCTCTGGCAGGCGAAGCTCCAGCCGACGCAGAAAGCCGCTAGGGCCACTAGAAGCCCTGAGGTGTTCCAAACACCGGATATGAATAGTGCGGCTGCCATCGCCATGGGTCCAAGCCCGCAGGCGAGGTAGCGATGGTTGCTCGCTCCCGACGCGACGGCAATAATCACCCGGGCGATAAGGGCGCCGAACAGGCCCAGGGCCGAGAAGAGCAGATAGATGTCCGACAGCGCGGCGAGGGCCGGTCCCACGAAGGAACCGCTCGAGAGCAGCACGCTGTCGCCCCACACGCCGATACCGTAGGTGCTCAGATTCATTCCCGCACCCGCGACAATGAGCGCAGTGCGCCCTCGTAAACTCATAGTCCCCTCCTTTCCGCCCGCTATTATACTGAAGGCATAGAAAAGGGGAAGGCCCTACTCCCTTATGACGCCTTCGATGACGTCGAGCATTTCCTGTTTGGAATGGACGTCCATCTTCTGGTAGATGTGGCGCAAATGGGTGCTCACGGTTCCCTTCGAGATGAACAGCTCCTCTTGAATGCGGGCGGCCGAGCGGCCCTTGGCGAAGAGTATCATCACCTCGGTCTCCTTCGGCGACAGCTCGAAGGCGGCGGCCACTTCCAAGCAGCGGTCCTGGAAGCGCGGGCGGGGGTTGTCGCTAGCTGCGGGAGGTACGTCGCTGGAGCTGGCGAGCGCGCGATCTTCGGCGCTTTCGGCCTCGCTTTCCGGCTCCTCGGTCAGCGCGATGAGGTCACTTTCGCGGAACACGAACAGAAACGAGAGCAGCACCGCCATGGTGGCGATAAGGGCGATGAGGCTCAGGAATTGTGGTGTGAACGGGGCGAACCGATCCACGATGTTGCCGGCGATGGAGCCGAGCAGCACGCCGAGCGTGACCATGCCCCACCCGATGCCGAACACCTCGGTGGAAGAGAGTCGGTAGTTCGACGAGATCTCCGCCAGAAGCATCCAGATGAGCACGTTGAAGGTGCCGTAGCCTGCCAGGGCCAGCACGCTTTCCACGTCTTGCGCGCTGGTGAATACGGGCAGGAGCATGAAGAAGAAGGCCATGACGCAGATGGCCGCTTTGTAGATGGTGCGCGTGCTCTGCTCGGAGGAGAGCAGGGCGGCGCCGTACACGATGACCATGGTGAGCAGCCCGGCGCCGGCCAGGGGCCACTGCAAAAACACGTGGATGCTCAGGTTGTTCGACGAGAGGAACGCCGCCCGCACCATGCCGTCGGCCACGCCCACCAAGCACGCGCACACGCCGATGCGCCAGGCGAAGGACTTCAGGTCGAAATCGATGGGCAGGACGCTGGCTTGGTGCTTGCGCGACCAGGCATGCTGCTCGACGAACAGGATCCAGCCGGAAATGGCGGGAAGAAGCGAGCAGATGAGGCAGCCAACAACTGACGGCAGCATGATGACGAGGGAAAACGCCACAGCGGCCAGAAAGAAGGCCAGGGGCACCTCGAACGTGGCGCGGGCGGGTGGCTCGTTGCGGTACAACTCGCCGTAGCCCAGATCGATCAGCCCCGAGCCGATGCCGGTTGTGATGGCGCCCAAGATGCCGAAAGAGAGGGCCGCTCCGGTGCCCGCCGCCGACGAGGCGAGAAGCAGGGTTCCACCGGTGGTGAGCGCGGGTGCCGCGAAGCGCGCGGCCGGATGGGTCATGAAGCGCACGAAGCGCTCGCCGGCCAGCGCGCTCCCGAAGAGCACGGCGCAGAGGCTGGCCGTGGAGACGACGTAGAACAAAGGCGGGATCTGCTCGCCGCTCCATGTCATGGAACTGGCGGCCGCGCCCACGAACATGAGGTATACCCACGCGCGAATAAAGGTAAAGCCGAGCACGCGATCGAGGGCCACCGGATGGCTGCCGGCTTCTTCGCGGTAGGCGTTCAGGTTCTCTGAGATGGAACGAAAACTCACGCGACCCCCTCGATAGAAAGAATGGTAGGGCGGTCGCCGCATGTGCGCGCCGAGAGCCCTTTCCCTGGAATTCCTCAAGGAAAACTCCCCTTTTCCTTGGCAAAAATTATACGGCGAAACCCCGTGCTTGCCCCCGACCTTTTCATGGGACTAATAAAGCTCTCATCTGGGAAAACTCAAAAATCATGGCAAACATATGATGCGGCGGGGGCCTGATTTTGCCACTATGTCAACGTGGGCGACCCGTCCGGGGCGCCCGAAAGGATGAGAGAAAAAGGAGGAGAGATGGGTAAGCTCAACTTGAGCCGCCGTACCTTCGCCAAGCTGTCCGCGGCCACGGCTGCCACGGCGGTCATCGGATGCGCGGTGCCGGGCGCCGCACTCGCCGAGGACGCCGAGGCGCCCAGCCGCGGCAGCGAGATCAAGTGCGTGCGCACGTGCTGCCGCGGCTGCGGCAAGATGGAGTGCGGCGTGTGGGTCACGGTGGAGAACGGGCGCGCCGTCAAGGTGGAGGGCGACCAGTCGTCGTTCCAGTCGTCGGGCAACTGCTGCGGCAAGTCGCAGTCGTCGCTGCAGGCGGCCTACCACCCCGACCGCATCTACCATCCCATGAAGCGCACCAACCCCAAGGGCGAGGAGCCGGGCTGGCAGCGCATCACCTGGGATGAGGCCATGGAAACCATCGGCTCGAAGTTCCAGGAGATCATGGACCAGTACGGCGGTCAGTCCATCTTCAACATGTGCGGCACGTCCCGCCAGTGGGTTTACGGCCCCTACGCGTTCTACAAGTGGCTGTTTGACACCCCCAACGCCCATGTGGCGTCCGAGATCTGCAAGGGCCCGCGTCGTCTCATGGGCTGGATCAGCTCGGTCGACGGCGCCCCGTGGATGGCGCTGCGCGACGGGCCGCGCGTGTACGTGCAGTGGGGCACCGCGCCGGAGAACTCGAACTACGACGACAGCTGCCGCAACCTGGTGGACCGCATGAGCGCCGCCGAGACGCACATCTGCATCGACCCGCGCCTGTCCGGCTCGGGCAAGGAGGCCGACTACTGGCTGAACCTGGAGCCGGGCACCGACGGTGCGCTGGCGCTGGCCTGGCAGCACATTCTCATTGAGAAGGATCTCATCGACTGGGAGTTCGTGAAGCGCTGGACCGATGCGTCCTTGCTCGTGGTGGAGGACATGGAGCCCACGGGCGGCCGCTACCTCGATCTCTCCTCGCCGATTCAGGTTCCGGCCTTGCAGGATCTTATCGGCACGAAGCTGAAGACGCGCCTTCTGAAGGAGATGGATCTGGTAGAGGGCGGCAGCCCCCACAAGTTCATGGCCTGGAACAAGAAGGCCAACGACGGTAAGGGCGGCCTGGTGTACTGGGATACCGACACCACCCAGTGGCAGGGCTGCAACCACGTGGCCCCCACCCGCGACCAGATGGAAGTGGTGTACGCGGGCACCTCGCAGGAGGGCTACCTGCCGCCGATCTCCTACTGGGAGTTGGAAGAGGCCGGCATCGACTTCGATCTGGAAGGCGAGCACGAGGTGACGCTGGCCGACGGCACGAAGCACATCGCGCGCCCGGTGTGGAGCTACCTCGCCAAGTCGGTGGCCGATTGCACCCCGGAGTGGGCCAGCGAGATCACCGGTCTCGACCCGCAGCTCATCGAGGAGTCGTGCACGGTGTGGGCCACGCGTCCCGAGGGCCAGACTTACGGCAACGGCGGCATCCACCTGAACCTGGCGCCCGATCAGATCGGCAACTGCGCGCAGACGGTTCGCGCGGTGCTCAACCTCATCTACTCCTCGGGCAACTTCGACGGCCCGGCCGGCAACCGCGGCCTTTCCCGCACGCCGGTCGACGAGCAGGCCACGGCCGCTCCCGGCACCAACATGCCCCAGGAGGTGAAGTGGACGCTGAAGGGCATGGAGGCGCTCACCGGCGAGCCCATGTGCCCGCCGATGTATCTGGCCGACAAGCAGGTCGATCCGATGAACATCCCGGATCGCCGCGAGGTGCTGGGCAACATGATCGGCGCCGAGAAGTTCCCCATTCTGCCGTACTACAACGAGTGGGCCGACGCCACCTGCATTTGGAAGGCGTGCCTGGGCGAGGGCGAGTACCCGCTGAAGGGCGGCATCAACGAGTCCGGTTCGTTCATGAACATGTCGAACGCGACGCTTGCGTGGGAGGCGCTCTCGAAGCTGGACTTCTGGGTGGACATCAACATGTTCCATCACCCCGGCACCGAGATGGCCGACATCATCCTGCCGTGCCAGCACTGGACCGAGATCAACAACATCCGCGTGTCCCAGGGCGCTTCGGGCGGCATCGGGCTCACGCAGCGCTGCATCGAGCCGCCGGCCGACACGAAGTTCGACTACGACATCAACCGCCTCATCTTCGAGGCCATCGAGAAGCAGGGCAACCCCAACGGCACGTGGACCAATATTGCCGGCGACGCGCCCGGTGCCTACCATCACGACGACCGTCTGGAGGATTGGTTCCAGGCCCACAACGAGGTGTCCGGTTTCGGCGACCGCTATCCGGGCTGCAAGTGGGAGCATTGGGAGGACTTCCGCGACGACTTCCAGGAGAACGGCTGGATCAACGCCAAGGTGATCGAGCCTAACCGCTGGGGAACCTACCGCCGCTTCGAGACTGGTTGGATGCGCATGGGCAAGGACGCCTGCACGGCTGCTCCCTGGTCGACCGATCCCGAAACCGGCCAGCCAGTGAACAACTTCGGCTGCCCCACGCCGACGGGCCTGGTGAGCTTCTGGTCCATGGAGTTCGAGACGTTCTGCCTCGATATGGCCAACCAGTTCGAGCCGGGCAAGTTCGACGTGATGAAGGAGATCATGCCGAACTACGAGCCGCCCGCGTCCTCTGCCCAGGGTGGTCAGATCGATCTTGAGGAGTACCCGATCATCCTCACCACCGGCCGCCGCATCCCGGTGTACTTCCATAGCGAGCATCGCCAGCTGCCCTGGTGCCGCGAGCTGTGGCCGGCGCCGCGTTTGGAGCTGAACCCCGCCGACGCCGAGAAGCTCGGTCTCAAGCAGGGCGACTGGGCCTGGATCGAGACCGCGTGGGGCAAGGTGCGCCAGTGCGTCGATCTGTACCACGGCATCGCCCCCGGCTGGGCCAACGCCGAGCATGCCTGGTGGTTCCCGGAGTTGTCGGCGCCGACCCACGGCTGCCTGCTCTCCAACATCGAGTGCATTTGGGACCCGGAGGGCCAGGACAAGTTCATCAGCTCGCACCATATGCGCGGCGTGCCGGTGAAGATTTACAAGGCCACGCCCGAGAACTGCCCCGACGGCAAGGTCATCCCCTGCGCGCCGGAGGACGGCACCCAGATCATCTGCGACGCCTCCGACCCGCGCCTGAAGGAATGGCTGCCCAACTACGATATCCGAGAGGAGGCCTAAGCCATGGCGAACAAAGCAATCGTCACCGACCTGAACCGCTGCGTGGGCTGTCTGGCGTGCATGGTCGCGTGCAAGGCCGTGAACAACGTGCCGATCGGCTCGTACTGGAACAAGGTGCTCCGCATCGGCCCGAGCCTGAAGGCCGGCGCCACGAGCGCCCACGACGTGGAGATGTACTACCTGCCCGTGCAGTGCCAGCACTGCGAGAACCCCGAGTGCGTGAAGGTGTGCCCGACGGGCGCCTCCCACAAGCTGGAGGACGGCACCGTGCAGATCGACAAGTCGAAGTGCATCGGCTGCCAGTTCTGCGCCATGGCCTGCCCCTACGGCGTGCGCTACCTGAACGAGGAGGAGCGCGTTGTCGAGAAGTGCACGCTCTGCGAGCAGATCACCGCCCAGGGCGGCCTGCCCCAGTGCGTCATCCAGTGCGGCGGCCGCGCCCGCTTCTTCGGCGACTTGGACGAGGGCATCGATTCCTTCGAGGCGCCGGAGATCGGCTACGACGTCGATCGCTCCTATGACAATTTGTACACCGGCAACCGCGTGAAGCTGGGCGATATGGCCAAGGAGTACACCGAGGCCGACGTGCACCACCTGCCCGATGTGGGCAACGGCCCGCACTTCGCCTACATCCTGCGCGACCGCGACTGGAAGGGTGGGGAATAATGGAACTGCAATGGCCCCTTATCTTGTTCACCACGCTCTTGGCCTGGGCGGCCGGCCTGTTCGCGGCCCAGTGCCTCTGGGCGCTGCGCGGAAAGGGCGGCCGCGCCCAGATGCCGGCGCTCATCACCTCGGCCGCGCTTCTGGTCGTGGGCGGCATCGCGGTGTTCTTCCATCTGGAGCACTGGGAGCGCATCTTCAACGGCTTCGGACACTTGACCAGCGGCATCACCCAGGAGCTCATCGCCATCGTGGTGCTCGCCGTCGTCATGGTCGTCTACTTCGTGTACCTGCGCCGCGCGGGTGACGAGGCGCGCGTGTCGGCGTGGCTTTCCGCCATCGGCATCGTCGTGGCGGCGATTCTCGTCATCGTCATGGGCCACTCCTACATGATGGCCTCGCTGCCCGCCTGGGACTCCGTGCTGCAGATCGCCTCGCTGCTCGGCGCGGCCTGCGGCTTCGGCCCGGCCACCATGGCGCTCATCTGCGCCGTGCGCGACGAGGCGTCCGACCTCGATGCGAAGGCGAACCTCATCGGCCAGGCCGTGAACGTGGTGCTCGTGGTGGCCTATCTCGTCGCCATGCAGGCCACGGCTGGCTCCTACACGGCGGTGGAGTTCTGGTTCGACCCGACGAGCCCGACCATGGACATCACTCCCGACGGCTCGACGGCGCCCTTCTCCGGCGCGTCTGTGGCCTGGGCCGTCACGGCCATCGTGGCCGCGGTGGCCGGCCTGGGCTCCGCGCTGGCCGGGCGCGCCAAGGGCGACTGGAAGGTGTGGGGCGCCGTGGGCGCGGCCTGCGTGCTCGTGAGCGCGCTCGCCCTGCGCGCGGTGTTCTACATGACCGGCGTGTCCATCTACCCGTTCTTCTAGAGCACGAGGGAGGCCGGTCTTCCGGTTGGCACCCGTAGGGGGCGACCCCGGTCGCCCCTCCCGACTGAGAAACTTGTGCTGGTCCATCCCCGTAGGGGGCGACCTTGGTCGCCCCTCCCGACTGAGAAAGATTGTCTTTGTTGAGGAGGGCTGACCAAGGTCAGCCCCTACGGAAGAGCAGCTGCTAATTCCCGACCCCCCGATCCCGAAAGCCTCCGGTGGGCGCGATTCGCATCCCCAAACCCCTTGCAAACGCGAATCGCCCCCACTGGGGGCTTTCTTCGCTTTGTGAACCGGCGCTTTCGGTGGGTCAGAACTTCTTGCTTTCATATGAGTGCAAGAAGTTGCGGTTTCGAAGATCCAGGACGAGAATTATCTCTTCCGTGCGGAGAAAAGCGCGATCGTGCGAGTTTCAGAGCTTTCGAAGCTCGCACGATCGCGCTTTTTCTTACGCGAGGACTCTTTCTCGGCCCTCAAGACTCGCACGATCGCACTTTTCTCCGCGCAGAAGGCGAAAAAGCAAGTTTGGGCGGCCGTTCTCAAGTATGCATTTCGGAAGCTGGTGCTAGCTCGCGTAGCGCGCGGCGACCCATTCTCGGGCGACTTCGGCGAAGGCGCGGGTGGCGGCCGAGGCGGTGTCGCGCGAGCGGACGGCAAGCGAGATGCTGCGGGAGCACTCGCGCTCGGCCGGCAGCAGAAAAGCCGCTCGATGGCGGCTTTTTCGATTCGCTTCTCTTTGTTCCGATGGGCGGAAGCGAAATCGATTCGCTTCCGCTATGTTGAATTAGCGGAAGTGAATATTCTTTCACTTCCGCTATGGTTAAATTGCGGAAGCGAAATCGTGGGCAAAGGAGGATGGCATGGCGACGTGGCCCGCTATCGGCAGCGAAGAGGTTCCCTGGGTTCGGGATGATGAAGAGCTCATGCTCGTGCCCAAAGCGAGGCGTCGCAAGATCACGCCGACGTATCTTGCGGCCATTCCCGTCTCGCTGGAGGGTCTTTCCGTTCCGCTTACTCCGGAGCAGACGGAGCGCCTTGCCGACATTCGCGCGCGCCTCGCCCGTTTCGATGAGCAGCAAGCGCGCCTTTCCTTCAACGTGCCGAGTTTGCTGTTGAGAAGCGAGTCGGCGGCGTCCTCCCAGATCGAGAACCTCACTTCCAGCGCGCGCAATATCGCCCTTGCCGGGTTGTCGGAATCGGCTCCGAAGAATGCGCAGATCATCGCCGCGAACATCGATGCGATGCGGCGGGCGCTCGCTTTGCCCGGGGGGCTGACGCCAGAGGGCATCTGCGGCATTCACAAAACTCTTCTCGGGCGCACCGACGCGCCTTTTGCGGGTCGCCTGCGGGAGGAGCAGGTGTGGGTTGGCGGTACGCCCTACAGCCCCCATGAGGCGCTTTTCGTCCCTCCCGTTGCCGAACGTGTTTCCCAGTGTCTCGATGACTTGTGTCGGTTTGCGCAGATCGATTCCGCTGATCCCGTCGCGAAGGCCGCCATCGTCCATGCGCAGTTCGAGACCATCCATCCCTTCATCGACGGCAATGGGAGAACGGGCCGGACGCTGCTCCATCGAATGCTCAAGATAGATGGCGTACTCACTCACGGAACGGTGCCGGTTTCGGCGGGTTTGCTGCACGACGTCGATCGCTACATGCAGGCGCTCAGCAGTTACCAGCAGGGCGACCCCGAGCCTATTATCGACCAGCTCGCCGACGCGCTTGACTCTGCCATCGTGATAGCCTCTCTGACGTCTGCGCGGGTTGCGGAGATCGACGACGCGTGGAGGGAGAGAATTGCCGAACGCGCGGGTGCCAAGATTCACGAGTTGCCGGCTTTGCTGTGGGAGCAGCCCGTCGTCGACTCGGCTTATATCGCCCAGCGTCTTGGCATGACGCGCCGCGCGGCGACCGATCTCATCAATCGTGCGTGCTCCTATGAGATTCTGCGGCCGCTAGGGCGGGCGCAGCGCGGCGATTTCTACCAGGCCCCCGATGCCGTGGATCTTCTGGATGAGATATCGAGCATCGCCGGCATCCGCCGCCTTATGGCGAGCAACGGTCGATAGCAAAAACCGGGGCAACTCGGAGGGGCTGCCCCGGTTGGGGGAGGGCGAGTTTAGTTTAGGGATCTAAATTGCGCGGTCCGCATCGTTGCCGGCTCTAACGGCCATGGCGATGTTGAAGGGACTTGCGCAGTCGCCGACGGCGTAGGTTTCGCATCCCCAAACCCCTTGCAGTGCGAATCGCCTTCCTCCGGGGCTTTCCGTCTTTGGTGAAGGGGCGTTACGTGCGCAAGAAGTCGCAGTTATCGAAGATCCAGGACGAGAATTATCTCTTCCGTGCGGAGAAAAGTGCGATCGTGCGAGTTTCAGAGCTTTCGAAACTCGCATGATCGCACTTTTTCTTGCACGAGGACTCTTTCCCGGCTCAAAAGACTCGCACGATCGCACTTTTCTCCGCGCAGAAGGCGAAAAAGCAAGTTTGGGCGGCCGTTCTCAAGTATGCATTTCGGAAGCTGGTGCTAGCTCGCGTAGCGCGCGGCCACCCATTCCCGGGTGACTTCGGCGAAGGCGCGGGTGGCGGCGGAGGCGGCCTCGCGCGAACGGACGGCGAGCGAGATCTCGCGGGAGCACTCGCGCTCGGCGGGCAGCACGGCGAGCGGGAACAGGGGCCGCGACAGAATGAGGCTCGGCAGCACGGAGAAGCCCAGGCCGGCGCTGACCATGGACATGACGGCGTAGTCGGAGTCCACCGTGAAGCGCACGTTGGGGGTGACCCCGTTGGCCTCGAACAGCGCCTCCATCTCGGAGGGGCGCGCGTTGCCCTGCAGCTGCACGTAGGGCTCGCGGGCTAAGGCTTCGGTGGGGAAGAAGGGGGCGCCCGCGAGGGGATGGTCTGGCGGCAGCACCACAAGCAGCGGGTCGGTGTGCAGCGGCACCGCCTCCAGGTTGCGCCGCTCGGGCGCGATGGAGAAGGCGCAGTCGGCGCGGCCCTCCCACACGGCGTTCACGAGCTCCTCCTCGTCGTCGATGCACAGAAGCTTCAGGTCGATTTTCGGATACTGGTCGAGGAAGGCCCGCGCGATGGAGGGGAACCATTCGATGGCCACGCTCGTGAAGGCGCCCACGCGTACAAGGCCGCCCTCCCGGTCGGCGAGCTCTCGCACGCGGGTGGCCAGCGCGTGCTCGTCGGCGTTGATCGCCTGCACAAGACCGAGCACTTCGCGGCCTTCGGTGGTCAGGTGCACGCCTCCGTACTCGCGCAAAAAGAGCGTCAGTCCCAGCTCCTTTTCCAGGGCGTTCACCAGGTAGCTGATGCCGGCCTGGGTATAGCCCAATTCCTCGGCAGCGGCCTTGAAGCTGCCGAGGCGCGCCACCGTGAGGAAAGCGTCGTATTTCTGATTGGCCATAAGGTGTCTCCCTGGGGGTGCGGATAAGCCTGCTCTGTGTTGTGCGTCTGCACAATTATAAGACTTTCTTAAAATGTTTTACAAGAAGTCTCGTTTTACTTTTCCCTACTCGGAGTTTAGTATAGCCATCGTTCCAAATTCAGAGAAAGAACGCCCCAGGTGGGGCTTGGTTTTTTGCGCTTTGAAGGAGGTTGCGTGCCGCCATGTGCCGGATGCGGGCCGCGACGAAGCTGAGAGGAGGAGCCATGAGTCATTGGAAGCAGGCGCGTTGGCCGTTCGTGGTCTTCGTGCTCATTGAAGTGGTCATTTTCGGATCGGGCAGCGCTGTGACGAAGTTCGCCTACGACTCCATCACGCCTCTGTGGTGCCTGGCCGTCCGCTTCGGCTTGGCCACGGCGGTGTTCGCCCTCTTCTTCGGGCGTCGCATCATCGCGCGGCTTCGCAGCGTGAGGGTGCGGCTGTGGCTGCCCCAGGCGCTGTGCATGGGTATTTCGTATCTGTGCTGCAACGTGGCGCTCGACCTTACCACCGCCACCAACGTGGGGTTCCTCGTGGCGCTGCCGGTGGTGTTCGCGCCCTTCCTCTCGACGGTGGTGGAGCGCTCCCGCTACCCGCGCGCCATCATTCCCTTTCAGGTGGGAGTAGCCGGCGGCCTGTACCTTCTGTGCAGCCAGGGCGGCAGCCTCGCCGTGGGGTCTGGCGAGCTTCTGGCTTTAGGGTCGTCGGTGGCGCTGGCCGGTGCGCTCGTGTTCGGCAAGCAGGCGCTGGCCGAGCTTGACGCCGTTACGGTGGCCGGCACGCAGATCGCCGTGGCCTTCGCGCTGTGCCTGGGGTGCGCTTTGGCGTGGGAGCCGATGCTGGACGTGGCCGCCGTGCGGCCGGTGGCCTGGGGCATCATCGTGTTCTTGGCGTTGTTCTCCACCTGCCTGGCGTTCTTCCTGCAGAGCTTGGCGCTCGACCGCCTCTCTTCCACGACGGTGTCGCTGCTGCTGACCGGCGAGCCGGTGTTCACGGCCCTATTCGCCTATCTGTTCCTGGGAGAGACGCTTTCGGCGATGGGGCTTCTGGGTGCCGCGGTCATCGTGGGCACGGTGGTGGCCGCCACCTGGGCCGACGGACGCACGGGCGCTCCCGCAGCTCCGGCTGCTCCCGTCGTCGTTTCCCGTCGAGCCGTGCCGCGCCCGAGATTGCTCGTGTCGAAGCGCCGCGACGACAGGATGGCGGCTTAGGCTACTCCGCCACGATGACGCCGAGGCGCCGGGCCAGGGCAGCGGCCTGGTAGACGTTCATCTTCGTGCCGTAGATTTCCGCCATGGTGTCGGAGAGCGCCACGCCCTCCAGCTGACAGGTGGAGAAATCGAGCCCGAGCAGGGGCGTGCGGAAGAAGCTCGTGCCGATGAAGCGGTCGTCGTCCAGGGTCACGTAGTGCAGCTCCATCTCGGCCATGTCGGCGCCGGAGAAATCGCAGCGCGTGGCCGATACGGCCCAGAAACGGCAACGGTTGAAGGCGCCGAAGTCCAGCGTGCAGTCTTCAAGGGCCACGTGCTCCAGGTTCGCCTCCATAAACGACGCGCCTGTGAGCTTGCAGTTCTTGAAGGTGCAGCGGGTGAATCCGGCGCTATCGAAGTAGCTGTTGGCGAAGTCGCATCCCTCGAATACCGTATCGGTAAACAGCGAGCCGGAAAAGTCGCAGCAGGAGAGGAAGCAATTCGCGAACCGGGCGTGGGCCGCCTGCAGCTCCGAGAAATTCTCGTCGGCGATGATGAGGCCGCTCGCGTCGATGGCCTCCAGGGGCTCGTCGGCGCCGCCGCGCAAGTCGTCGGCCTCCAGAGCGCGCAGCTCTTCCGGGATGGTCGGCAGCGACAAGGTGCGCTGGGCCGCCGCCGTCTCGTAGGCGGTTTGGACGGGATCGGGAATAGCGGCCACGGGGGTCCTTTCTTCGACATGGCGATGGTGGTGCGTGAGGGCCATGCTGCTGGTGCGAGCAGCGATCCCTTGACGCTCCGGCCATTGTACTACGTCTACGAAGAGGAGGGCGAGGCGCGGCCGCGGCGTTGCCCTCGGCGAGAGCCTTTGCGGTTCGAAAGCATGAGGCCGGCGATGGTGAGGGCGACGCCGCCGACGATGGGAGGCGTCATCGGCTCGCCGAGCACGAGGGCTGAGGCGGCGCCCGTGAGCGCCGGTACCAGGTAGATGTAGGTGCTCGTGACGACGGCGCCGAGATGCTTCACGGCGAAGTTCCAGGTGGCAAAGCAGGCGGCAGAGGCGAGAAGCCCCAAGAAGAGCAGGTTCGGGACGACGAGGGGGTTCCCGAGAGCTTCTGCGGGAAACGTTCCGGCGAAGGGGAGGGCCGGGGCCATGAACAGGAGGCCCCAAGCGAAGATGCGCTTGGTGGCGGTCAGGGTCTCGTAGCCGGCTTCGGCGATGCGGCTGACAAGGGTTGAGTAGACGGCCCACACGAGCGAGGCGATAAAGGCCAGCCCGCAGCCGATGAGGTTGTCCGCGGTGCTTCCCGTGAAGGCACTCCCACCGCTGGCGGTGCCGACGAGCAGGATGCCGCCCATGGCCAGGACGAACCCGATGGCGAAGCTCGCGGGGGAGGCGGGGCGCTGCCCGCGCGCAAGGGCGATGAGGACGCAGAAGAGGGGAGAGGTGGCGCAGATGGCGCCGACGGCCGTGGCGCTCGTGAAGGTGAGCGCCACGTTCTCCAGCAGGAAGTAGCAGGCCACGCCGGTAAAGCCCGCCGCGGCAAACAAGCGGCCGTCACGCGGATTCTCCAGGCGCAGGCGGTGCGGGCGCAGGCAGCTGAGGGCGGCGAAACCCAAAGCGAACCGGATGACGAGAATCCACAGCGGCGTGAGCCCGGCGGCGAGCAGCACCTTGGTGGCGACGAAGGTGGTGCTCCAAACGAGGATGGTGAACAGGGCGAGCGCGTGCGCTTTCATGGGCGCACCTGCTCGGGTGACGAATCGACGGAGCCTCTCGGGGTAGAGGGGGACAATGGGGCGCCCTTGGCCCGGTCGGCGCCGACGCTGGATTCAGTGACGGCCCGTTGATAGAAGCCAGGCGTCATCCCCAGGCGCTCCTTGAAGGCGCGGGTCAGGTGAGCCTGGTCGGAGAACCCTGCCGCCAGGGCCGCCTCGGCGCAGCTGGCACCGCTGGCGAGCGCCTCGCGGGCCGACTCCACCCGCAGCGAAGTCAGATAGCGCATGGGTGTGAGCCCGAAGGCGGCGGTGAACGACCGCAGGGCGCGGTACTTGTCCAGGCCGGCCGCAGCGCACGGTCTCGCGGTGCCGGGGGTGGCGGGGCTGCTGAATATGTGGGGCATGAGTCATCTCCATAACAAGGAGAGATGATAGCCATTTGCCCGCAGATTTCTTGCATGAAATTGCAGCGGCGCACCATGCGGTCTTGCGGACGTTGAGGGCGCCGGGGAACGTCGCGGGCGGTGGGGAGCGGATGGCGCTGCGGCCTACCTCCACCAGGCGATGGCGATCTGGGTACGGTTTCTCAGGCCGCACTTCTGCAGGATGGCCGAGATGTGGTTGCGCACGGTGCCCTCGGACAGGAACAGCGTCTGCGCGATCTCGCGGTTGTCGAATCCTTCGGCGATGAGCTCGGCGATATCGCGCTCGCGCTGCGTGAGGCCCTCGGCGAAGGCGGGGGCGGCCTGGCTGTTATCGGGGTGCGACAGAGAGTCGTCGAAGGCGGCTCCGGCGCCGTTCGCTGGCCGTTGCCCGATGAGCGCGCTCACGCGGTCGGTGACATCGGATCCCAGGACGATCTGGCCTTCCATGACGGAATGCAGCGCTTCGGCCAGACCGCGTGCCTCCTGTTTGATGAGGTAACCGCGGGCCCCGATCGCCAGCGCGCGCACGATGTAGTCGTCGTCGGCGAAGGTGGTGAGGAAAACGATGCGCGCCTTCGGGTGGGCGGCGAGGATGGCCTCGCCGGCGGCCAGGCCCGACAGGTCGGGCATGCGGATGTCGAGGAGCATGATGTCGGGGCGGTGCTCGTTGAAAAGCGCCGCCGCCTCGGCCCCCTTCGTGCCGAGGGCCGCCACGCGCACGCTACCGCGCGCCTCCAGTATCGTGCGCAGCGATTGGGCCACGAACTCGTCGTCGTCCACGATGACGACGGAAAGGGGAGATGGGGCGCTCATGGGCGAACCTCCTGGGTTTTGGGGAAGGTGGCGAAGACGCGGGAGCCGGTGCGCGGTGGGGGCAACGGTCCGAACGAGAAGGTGCCGCCCAAGGCCGTCGCGCGCTCTTCCATCGAGGTGAGACCGAGGCCGCCCTCGCCGACCAGGTTCGCCGCGCGTCCGTTGTCCTCGATGGCGAGCTGATAGAAGCCGGGGAACTCGAGGAGGGAGACGGCGACGCTCGTGGCGCGCCCGTGCGTGCGGGCGTTCGCGAGCGCCTCGCGCACGATGGCCACGACGGCAAGGGCGACAGGGCGCGGAAGGCTTTCGGCCTCGAAGGCGAGCGCGCCGACGATCCCCGGGAATTCCCCGATCAGCTCGGCCAAGGTGGTCTGTGGATCGAAGGCCTCGTCGTGCAGGTCGTGCACGCTGGCCCGCACGGTGCCGAGGGCCTCGTGGAGGGTGGCGCCGACCGCCGCCAGCTCTTCGGCAAGCGCCGGATCGTCCTCGTGCGTGACGGCAAGGGCCTCCATTTGCAGCACCGAGCGGGTGAGCAGGTGGCCGACGTTGTCGTGGATCTCCCGCGCGATGCGGGCTCGCTCGGCCAGCACCGCGCAGCTCACTTCCAAATCTTGCCGCTCGGCGAGGTCGCGGGCTTGCTCGGCCAGCGCGAGGCGGTCTTCCTGCACGGCGTCGCGCCATTGGCGCAGCGAGGCGCGCTCGGTTTGAACTTTGGTCGTGCGCCGGGCGGCCAGGCAGGCGAGCGCTCCCAGCAGAAGGGCGGCTGCCGCCAGCGCGCCGCTCCCTGACGTCGCGGCGCCCAGGAGGGCCGCGGGCCACAGAAAGCGCAGGGGGCCGAGGTTCTGCGCCACGGCGGCGTAGGCCAGAAGCGGCACGAAGGCGGCGAGGGCCGGCGCGGCGAGCGCGGCGATGAGGTAGGCGGCGGCGATGGCGGGACGTGCGACGCGGATGAAGCGCGCGGCGCTGGCAGGGCTTGCGGCGCTGGCAGGGGCCTGGCGCTGCGCACCGCCTTCGCCGCGATCGAGCAGTTCGAGCGCGCCCGTGGCGATGAGGGCGAGAAGCGGCGCCGCTACGGCTGCGGGGGCAGCGGGAGCGAGCAGAAGGAGGGGAAGCCCCAGCCCGAAGAGAACGATCTCGTCGACGATTCTATCCATGGGGCCATTATAAGGCGCACGTTCGCGAAGCAAGGGGCACGTCGACATTCGTGACATTTGGCACTTCTGCGGCGCGGCGGTTCTTGGAATAATGGGGCCATGACCAATAGGGGAAGGAGCGCTCATGGACGGCGAGCTTACGAACGGCAGCGCGCGGACCGGCGCGCTGAGGATCGATGGCACGCAGGATGGCGCGCAGGGCGACTGCGCGAGAGACGATAGCGCACGGGCCGGCGCTATGTCGGCGCCCATCGTCGAGGTGCGCAACTTGGTGAAGCGCTACGGAGACGTGGTGGCGCTCGACCACTTCGATTTGTGCATCGAGCCCGGCGAGATCTTCGGGCTTTTGGGCCCGAACGGTTCGGGCAAGACGACGGCCATCAATTGCATATTGCAGCTGCTCACCTTCGACAAGGGCGACATCTGCCTGTTCGGCGAGCCCATGACGCCCACGCGCTACGACCTGAAGCGTAAGATCGGCGTGGTGCCGCAGAACGTGGCGCTGTTCGAGGAGCTCACCGTGCGGGAGAACATCGACTTCTTCTGTGCCCTGTACGTGGACGATCGGCGCGAGCGGGCGCGGTTCGTGGACGAGGCCATCGCGTTCGTGGGCCTCGAGGACTACGTGAAGTTCCGCCCGCGCAAGCTCTCCGGCGGCCTTCTGCGGCGGCTCAACATCGCCTGCGGCATCGCCCACAGGCCCCGGCTCGCCTTCTTCGACGAGCCGACGGTGGCGGTGGATCCGCAGAGCCGCAACGCCATTCTGGAGGGCATTCGCCGCATGAACGCGCAGGGCTGCACCGTGGTGTACACGAGTCACTATATGGAAGAGGTGGAGGAGATTTGCTCGCGCATCATGATCATGGATCGCGGCCGATCGGTGGCCGTGGGCACCAATGTCGAGCTGAAGGCCCTGGTGGGGGCCGGCGAGCGCATCATCGTGGAGGTGGCGGCGCTTGGTGATGCCGTGCGCGGGCGCCTGGCCTCGCTGCCCCATGTGCGGCGCGTGACCTACACCGAGCCGGAGCTGGTCGTGCAGTGCGAGCAGGGCGGCCACAACGTGGGCGACGTGCTGGGCGTGCTTGCGGACGCGGGGTGCGCCGTGGGCCGCGTCTATGCCGAGCCGCCCACCTTAAACGATGTGTTCCTCGAGATCACCGGTAAAGAGCTGAGGGATTAGGAGCGGGCTATGGGCACGTTGTTCGCAAGCACGTTGCGGGCGCTCGTTCGCGAGAAGAGCCTGTTCATCTGGTCTTTGGCCTTCCCCATCCTCATGGCGACCATCTTCATGTTCATGTTCGCGAACTTGGACGGCGCCATGGAGTTCGACCCCGTGCCCACCGGCGTGGTGGCCGATGAGGCGTGGGGCGCGTCGCCGTTTTCAGCGGTGGCGGAGGCGCTGGGGGAAAGGGGCGACGATCAGTTGCTGGACGTGCGCCGCTTCGCCGATGGGGAGGCGGCCGCATCGGCCCTCGTCGACGGCGAGGTGATGGGGGTGTTCT
This sequence comes from Adlercreutzia equolifaciens DSM 19450, assembly GCF_000478885.1. Taxonomy (NCBI): domain Bacteria; kingdom Bacillati; phylum Actinomycetota; class Coriobacteriia; order Eggerthellales; family Eggerthellaceae; genus Adlercreutzia; species Adlercreutzia equolifaciens. The sequence goes on along the minus strand of NC_022567.1, from coordinate 2,306,933 downwards.
CCGTCGACGAGGACGGCGAGCCGGTGCTGTCCCTGGCGCCGGGGCTGCAGATCGGCCAGACGACGGATATGGACGCCATCGATCGCAGCATCCTGGAATCAGTGGTGGGCACCTATGTGCGCGATGCCGACCTGATGACATCCGTCGCCCGCGAGAACCCCGGGGCCTTCGCCGATCCGGGCCGTCTGGAGGCGCTGTTCTCGAGCGTCGATGCGACTGAGGAGGTCTCGCTCACCCACGCCGCGCCCAAGGAGTCGGTGCGCTTTTACTACGCGCTGTTCGCCATGGCGGCCCTGTTCGGCGCCCAGATCGCCGTGGTGGCCGTTTGCTGGACCCAGCCGAACCTCTCGCCGTTGGGCGCGCGGCGGGCGCTGGGGGCCATCGGGCGCACGCGCACGCTTCTGGCGACGCTTCTGGCCTGCTGGCTGCTGTCGTTCTGCTGCCTGCTCATCGCGTTTCTGTACACGCGTTTTGTCGTGGGGGTCGACTTCGCCGGCCGCGAGGGCCTGTGCGTGGCGGGACTGGGCGCCGCATCGCTGCTCGCCTGCGCCCTGGGCACGGCGCTCGGGTCACTCCCCAAGTTGGATGTGGGATCGAAGACGGGCATTCTCACCGGGGTGGTGTGCCTGCTCTCGCTGTTCACGGGGCTCTACGGCGAGCCCTGCATGGAGCTGGCCGACATGGTCTCGCGGGAATTCCCCGTGCTGGCCTCGCTGAACCCGGCGAAGGCCATCTGCGATATGTTCTACAGCCTGTACTACTACGACGGGCTGGAGGTGTTCGCGGGGAACGTGGCGCTCATCGGCCTGTTCTCGGCTGCGCTGTTCGCCGTAGGGGCCCTGTTCGTGAGGAGGCAGCGCTATGCAAGCCTGTAGATATGCCTTGGAAGTGGTGGCGAAGCATCCCATCTATCTGCTGGTGTACGTGGGCTTTTTGAGCCTCATGGGCCTGTTTATCACCAGCGGCGTGTACCCGCCGGCGACAAGTGCGGGCTATGAGTCGGCCGAGGTGCCCTTCGCGGTGATCGATCGGGATCAAAGCGACTTGTCGCGCTCGGTGGCGGCGTTCCTCGAAGAGCGGGGAACGTCGGTTGAGGTGGCCGACGAGGCGCGGGCCTGCCAGGATGCCGTGGCCACGGGCTTGGTGGATTATCTGCTCATCGTGCCCGCCGGGTTCGAGGAGGGCTACCTGGCGGCGGCCCGCGACGGCGGCGACGGCCCGCATCTTGAGACGGTGTTCAGCTTCCAATCGATGGCGGCCACGCTGGTCGATACCCAGGTGAACCAGTATCTGGGGCTGGTGCGGGCCGCGGCGGTGCTCGAGCCGGACGCATCGCCGGAGGCGCTGGTGGCCCAGGCCGAGGCCTCCGCGCAGAAGGAGCCGCGCATCGAGGAGGTTTCCGTCCCGGGTGCGGCGGTGGGGAGCGAGGCCTTCGTTTTCTACCTTATGTGGAGCGCCTACCCGCTCACGGTGGCCGTGGTGGTGTCGGTGGGCATTCTCATGGGGGCCTTCAACCGCACCGACGTGCGGCGGCGCGTTGCCGTCTCCTCCACCTCGGGCTTGGGTCTGGGGCTGCAGAAGGCGGCGGCGGGGCTCGTCGTGGCGCTTCTCGTGTGGGCCGTTATCATGGGCATCGGCCTTGTCGCATTCGGCTATTCCGCATTCACCCTCGCACCGGCCGATCTTGCCTGCGTGTTGGCGGTGGAGCTCGTGTTCGTGCTCATCCCGCTGGCCATCGCGTTTCTGCTGGGACAGCTGGGCTGCGGCGAGAGTGTGTCGAACACCGTGGGCAACATCACCGGCATGGTGCTGACGTTTCTAGGCGGCACGTGGATCAGCCTGGATCTTATGCCCGAGGCGGTGCGCGTCGTGGCCACCTTCACGCCGGTGTACTGGCTCGGCGAGGGCCTGCGCGCGGCAGTGGGCGACGCGACGGGGTCGGCGGCGGAAGGCGTCGCGCTTGCGGTCGGCGTGCTCTTGCTGTTCGCGGCGGCCGTCTTCGTTACGGCGCTCGTGGTGGGCCGGATGCGCGCGACCAGCGACGACGCCGGCGGCAATGCCGCGGCCGCTGTGCCGAGGTAGAGCCGTGGGCGCCGTGCCGGGATCGCGCCGCACGCTGCGCCGTGGGCGCTGTGCCGCGAGGTGCGCGGGATGCGCTATCGTCTCGGCGCCCTGCTTTCCATTTGCTCCGGCGGGGAACTTGTGGCACAATACGGACTCGCGCATTTAGGCGCGTAATATGTTCGGTCGCGTGGCGCAGCGGGAGCGCAGGTGCCTTACAAGCACAAGGTCGGGGGTTCAAATCCCTCCGCGACCACCATGAATTGAAGCAGAAAGCCCCGAGTTGCCTGGGGCTTTCTTGTTTGCCCTGGCATTCCCCTCGCCCTTGGGACGCCAGTGCGGTCGAGGATGCGACTCCATGACGGTCGGCGCGAGGAACGAAACGGGACATTCCCGCGTCATTTTTACGGTCGTGATCTTGCATGATGTCATCGTTTCCGAAAGTCAGGAGAAGCGATGGCAATCAACAAGACGAAATGGGGTGCTCTGGCCTGCGGGCTGTGCTGCGCGTTGTGCGTGGCCCTCTACTTGGCCAGCGTGCGCGGGGAGGTGGACGCGGCCCGAGCCGAGGCGCTTGAGCGCTATGGGGGCGATCAGGTGGAAGTGTGCGTGGCCAAGCGCGACTTGGCGGCGGGCGAGGTGGTGGACGCCTCGGCCGTCGTCACGAAGATGTGGGTGGCCGATCTTCTGCCCGACACTGCCGTGACTGATTCCTCCCAAATCATCGGTAGACGTCTGGGTTCGAACGTCATCAAGGGGGAAGTCCTCTGCTTCCGGCGCACCGAGGTGTCCGACTCCGAACTGGCGGTGCCTGCGGGCATGGCCGCCATCAGCGTGCCGGCGCGGCCCGTGCAGGCCGTGGGTGGTTCGGTGGAGCCGGGTATGGAAGTGGACGTGTACGCCACGGGCCCCGTGTCCACGACCAAGCTGGTGGGCGGCGCTCTGGTGCTGGCCACGAGCGCTGCGTCCGAATCGGGGGCGACGGCGGAGTGGGTTACGTTGGCCGTCGAGCCCGAGCGGGTGCAGGAGGTCGTGGCGGCGGCGCAGAACTTGGAACTTTATTTCGCGCTGCCGGCTTTAGGCGGCAGCGCGCTATCGGACGGTTCGACGGAAGGGGAGGTTCGCGAAGCGGCGCCTCAGGGGCAGGAGGCGGCAGAGCCGTCGGCTTCGGCGGAGACGCCTGTGGAGGGCCCCGCCGCCGAGGCGCCTTCCGCTTCTGGGCAACCGGCGGCGCCTGAGAATGGGGCGACGGGGGAAGGAGCGAACCTATGACGAAGCGCAAGCGTTACTTGCTCTGCGGCCACGGCGAGAGTCTGCCGATGGCGGAAGACGGCGCAACCTCGCTTTCTTCGGTGTTGGAGGAGCTGGCTGTGGAAGTGTGCGCCGAGGCGGTTTCGGCTCGTCGGCGCGTCAACGAGGAGTATTTCGATACCGTGTGGGTGTCGTGCTGCGAAGGGGCAGAGCCCATTAATCTCGCTGCGGCCTGCAAGCGCGACAGTCCGCAGACGGCCGTCTATCTTGTGACGGCGGATCGCACGGGATCGGTGGCCTCCCGGGCTCAGACCGCCGAGCTGGACGGCATCGTGTCCCCCGCGGAGCTGGGGGAGCGTTTGCTGAAAGAAGCTGCGCGCAACATCGATGGCGACAGGGGCGATGGGGAATCCGTCGCGCTGGCGCTACCCGACTCCGAAGGCGTCCGACAAGCTCTCACGACGGCAAAAACGCCGGAAGAGAATCGCGCGGGCTTTCTGCTGACGGTGGTGAGCGGGAGCGGTGGTGCGGGTAAGAGCACGGTGGCGACCCTTGCGGCCCTTCTCGGGGCTCGGCGCGGCCTGCGCACGGCGCTGCTCGACGCTGATCTGCAGTTTGGGGATCTCGCGGCCCTGATGGGAGACGCTCCGTCGGTGCCGGCTGAAGAAGTTGCGAGAACGGGAGCAGTGCCCGACGAGCTGAGTGGGGCGCCGCTGGTGCTTGTCAGCGCCCCGCGGGCACTGGAGCGCTCGGAGGTCGTAGCGGCCTCCATGGGATCGGTCATCGACGTCCTCGTCGCCTCCTTCGATTTCGTGGTTGCGAACACGGGAGGCGGCTGGGACGACGTGCATCTCCTTCTGCTGGAGCGGGCTGCCGCCTCCCTGTTCCTCGTCGACCAGCGCGCCTCCTCGGTACGTGCCTGCCGCCATGCCCTCGATTTGTGCCTGCGCTGCGGCATTGCAACGGGATCGTTTCTGCTCGCCGTGAACCGCTGCACGCGTCATGCGCCCTTCACGTCCATCGACGTGTCCAGTGCGTTGGATGGGGCCCATGTAGCGGAGCTGGCCGACGGCGGTCGCGAAGTGGAGGAGCTGCTCGGCGCGGGCATGGCGCAGAGCCTGGTAGAAGCTTCGAGCCCTTTGTGCATAAGCATTGAGGGTGTTCTCGACGAGCTGCTGCCCTTGGCTTCTCGTCCTGCAAGTGCGGGGGTGCAGGCTCCTCTCGCCCGCATCGGCTTGGCGCCCAAGGCAGACGCGGGGTTGCGGGGCAAGCAGCGAAAACGCAAGGGTCGCACGAGCCGTCGCGAGGCCGCCTTGGCCAAGGACGCATCGTAAGGAGGTGAGGAAATGTCTCTTCTGGAATGGGTTCGCGTGGCGGAAGACGCCCGCGAGCAGCAAGACGATGAGCGCGTGGCAACGGGGCTCGAGTCCTTGCGGATGGCCGTGGGCGAGCTGGTTCCCCTGGATAGGGTCGCGCTCATCGCCGTCGACAGCCCGGAGCGGGCGCGCAACGAGATCCGGGCCGCCTGCCGGAGGCTCTCGACGCGAGATCCGTGGAAGGCGCTTGCGCCCGCGGTGTTCCGCGACTTGGTGGAGGGCCTGATCAGCACGGTGTTCGGGCTCGGGCCGCTGGAGGATCTGATTGCCGACGAGACGGTGACCGAGATCATGGTCAACGGAACGGACAGCGTGTACATAGAGCGCGACGGCCGCCTGTCCCGAGCGAGCGTGAGCTTCGAGAGCGACGAGCAGGTGCGGGCGCTCATCGATCGCATTTTAGGCCCTTTGGGCCGGCGGGTCGACGAATCGTCGCCCATGGCCAGCGCCCGCTTGCCCCAGGGCCATCGCGTCAACGCGGTGCTGCCGCCGCTCTCCCTCAATGGGCCGCTGCTCACCATTCGCGCCTTCACGCGGCGCGTCATGACGCTGGCCGAGCTGAAAGCGAGAGGTTCGTTCGACGAGACGGTAGAGCAGTTTCTCATTTGGGCTGTGGGGTCGCGCCGTTCCATTGCGGTTTCCGGTGGCACGGGCAGCGGCAAGACGACGCTCTTGAACGCCCTTTCCTGCCATATCTCCCACGAGGAGCGCGTCATCACCATCGAGGATGCCGCCGAATTGAAGTTCGACGAGCACCCCCACGTGGTGCGCTTGGAAGCTCGGGCGCCCAACGCCGAGGGCACCGGCGAGGTGACCATACGGGAGTTGGTGGTGAACGCCCTGCGCATGAGGCCCGATCGCATCATCGTGGGCGAATGCCGCTCCGACGAGGCCATCGACATGCTGCAGGCCATGAACACGGGCCACGACGGATCGCTGACGACGCTGCATGCCAACGCCCCGCGCGAGGCGGTGGAGCGCCTGGTGACCATGGTGCGGTTCGCCGTGGAGCTGCCTCCCGATGCCATCGAGGCGCAGATCGGCAACGCTTTAGATCTGATCGTGCAGACGGCGCGCCGTCCTGGGGGCGCCCGCTGCATCTCCGAGATCGCCGAGGTGTCCTTCGACCACGGGCGCCGCCGCTGCGTCGTTCGCACGCTGTACCGGTGGGAAGTGGGCCAGGAAGCGGGCTTTTGGCTGGACTATCCGCAGTGGGTCGACCGGCTGGCTCCCATGGGCCTGGCGGACAGACGGGAGGTGAAGGCATGGATGCGGTCGTTGGACTTGCGGCAGTCGGCGTAGCCTCGTCGGGGGCGGCGGGATATCTGGTCGCGCGGCTTGCGACGGTTCGGCATGAGCGCCTTCGCCGCACCTGGGCCCTTGCGGCCGAAGGCGGTCGGGGAGTCGCCCACCCCGGACTTGCTTGGCGCTTGCGCCACGGGGTTTCGGGCTTGCGGCCGGTCGCCGAGGCGCTCCTGCGCCGCGAGCCGGTGCGGCGCTATGTCCTGTGGGCGCGGATGGCCTTGGAGCAGCGGGGCTATGCCTCGACGTCCGACGCCTTGCTCTCGCTGGTTCTGGGCGCTTGCCTTGCCTTGCTTGTCGCCGGCTGGGTGGTGGCCGCATCGCCGGTATTCGGGGCGGCGGTGGCGGGGTGCGCCCTGGTGGCGCTCTGCGCTGCGGTGAAAAACGATGCAGAACGGCGCGAGGCCGCCTTGAGAGACGAGATTCCCGATGCGCTGCGCTCGTTGGGCGTGTGCTTTCGGGCGGGGCTCTCCCTCATGCAGACGCTGGAACAGACGGCCTCGGAGATGAAGGGTCCTCTCGGCGAGTTGTTCCTCTCGGCGGCCCTGGTGCTTCAGACGGGGGGCACGGCCTCGGAGGCGCTGGCGCTGTTTCGTCAGCGGGCCGATGTGCCGGAACTCGCTTTCGTGGCCGTTGCCCTGGACGTGCAGCATCGGAGCGGCGGCAGTCTTGCGGCGGTGCTCGATGCGGCCCGGGAGTCGGTGGAAAGCGAGATCGATCTTGCCCGCTCCCTCAAGGTGCAGACGGCCCAGGCCCAGCTGTCAGCGCGCATCGTCACGGCGATGCCGTTCGTGCTTATCGCCCTGTTCTCGCTTATGAGCCCCGGTTTCCTCTCGCCGTTCTTCGAGAGCATGGCGGGTATGGCTCTTCTGGCGGCGGCTCTGGTCATGCAGGTGGCCGGCGTCGTCTTGGTGCATCGGATACTGGACGCGGGCGGGAGGCGGTCGTGATGGATGTAAGTTGGGCGCAGGGAGCGGCGGCGGTCGTTGCGGTCGGCTCGGCGGCGCTGCTCGGAGGTATGGCCTCGCGCATCGTCGGGGCATGGCGGCGTCGCATCCGTCATCGCGCGGCGGTGGTGGAAGGGTCGTCCGCGCTCCAGGCCGGCCGTGCCGCAGCAGTCGGGGAAGAAGGAGTGGATGCGCGGATAGTCGCCTATGCGGCGGAGCTGTCCCAGCGGGCCCGAAGTCCGCTGTTCCGCTTCCTGTCGCCGTCGTCTCTACGGGAGCGGCCCTTGCCCGACCGTCGCTTGGCCGCAGCCGGTCTTGGCGGCGCGCTGTCGCCTGCGGGCTATGGGGAGGCGCGAGTGCGCCTGATGCTCGGCGGCGCGGTTCTCGGCGGTGCAGTGGGGCTGACGGCGACGACCGAGCTGGCGGCTCTGCTCGCTGTCATCGGCGCCGCCGCCGGGTGGAGGGCGTTGCCCTGGGCGGTGAAGCGGCGAAGTTGCCGGCGAGCCGAGGCCATGGAATGCGACTTGTCCGAGATGCTCGACGTGGTGGCGCTCGGCATGCGCAGCGGAATGTCCTTCGACCGCAGCCTCGATTTGTACACCGGGTATTTCCGCACGCAGTTGGCCGATGCGTTCCGAAGCGCCCAGCGCCAATGGGCCTGCGGCCTGGCATCGCGGCCGGAGGCGCTGCGCGAGGTGGCCGACTCCTACGCCTCCCCGCTGCTCGCCCGGGTGATCGAGAACATTGTGCGCTCCCTGCGCTTCGGCGCGACTATGGCCGACAACTTGGAGGACGCGGCGCGGGAGGCTCGCAGCGGATACAAGGCGCGTCGCCAGGAGGCGGTGGCGAAGGCGCCGGTGAAGATGATGGTTCCCACCGGCGTGCTCATCCTGCCCGCCATGCTCATGCTCGTGCTGGGGCCGGTGCTCCTGGAATTGGCGGGGGGCTTTTGAAGATGAAACGAACGAGAAAGGAAGTGCGACATGAAGAGGCTCGAATCCGTTGTGAGAAAAGTAGCGGGTGCGCGGGAGGCGGTCGATCGGCGCACACGCGCGTGGTGCGCCGCGGTGCGCTCGTGCTTGGCGGACACGCGCGGCCAGGGGACGACCGAGTACGCCATTCTCGTTGGGGTGCTCGTGGTCATTGCCATCATCGCTATCACCCTGTTCCGGCCAAAGCTGCAAGAGCTTTGGGACGCCATCGCCTCGGGAATAAACAGCCTTTAGGAAACGAGCGCGGTCAGGGCACGGTGGAGTACGCCATCGTCGCGGCGGCTTTCCTATGCGTGATTGTTGCCGGGGCGGCGCTCTGGCGGGCCTTGTCCCAGGGGCTTTTCGTCGATCATGGGCTCGCCTCGGCGTCGCATCATCTCGCTGGGGCGGCCACGTGGATCGCCGATGTGCTCGTGTTTTAAGGAGGTGCGAGGCAATGGGGCGGATGGGTGCGAGGGCTCGCGATGCGCGCGGCCAGTCGACGGTGGAGGCCGCCGTGGCCCTGCCGGTGGTTTTCCTGCTCGTTCTTCTGCTCGTGCAGCCGGGCATCGTGCTGTACGACCGCATGGTCATGGCCGGTGCGGCGGCCGAGGGCTGCCGGCTTCTGGCGACGAGCGACGGCGATGCGGCGACTTGCGAGGAGTACGTGCGCCGCCGCTTGGGGGCGATCCCGCCCCTCGACGTCTTCCACGTGCATGACTCCGGCTGCACATGGGAGGTGCGCTGCGAGGGCGGTGGTGCGGCGGATGTCGCGCGGGTGACCGTGCGGACGGAGGTGAGGCCGCTTCCCCTGCTGGATGGAGGGGCGACGCTGCTCGGGATGGTGAACGAGCGGGGCAACTTAGTGGTGGAGGTGACGGCGACGGCGCCGACGCGCGCCTCGTGGGCTCAGGAATCATTGAATGGCGCGAGCGTCAATGGAAAGGCAGGTGAATGGCACCATGAAGGGTAAGTCGATATTCCGCGACGAGGAGGGCTCGACGACGGCCGGCATGGCCGTGGCGCTGCTCGTCACTCTGTCGCTGCTGTTCTCAGCGGCTCAGGTGTACCGCATCCACGCCGCTGGTGCCGAGGTGCAGGAGGTGGCCGATGCCGCCGCATGCGCGGCCTTAAACCCCGTGGCCGAGTTCATGGTGGCCGTGCGCGTGGCCGATGCCGCCGTGCTGTCACTCACGCTTCTGGGGGACATTGCGTACGGGGCCGGCGTCGTCGCCCTGTGCGTCCCGCCGGCGGCAGAGTTGGGTAGCCAGCTCGTTTCGGCCGGCCAGAAGGTGCTCAAGGCGCGCGACGCGTTCTCCCAGAAGGCCTGCGAGGGGCTGGAGGCGCTGCAGCGGGCGCTGCCGTTTCTCGCGGCGGCCAACGGTGCGGCGGTGACGGCGGCCAATGGTGAGGGGAGCGGCTATGCGGCCATGGCCCTGCTGCTGCCCGGCGAGGGATCGTCTATTGCGTCAGGGGCGAGCGCGGTCGAGGAGTCCATGGAGGAGGCCGTGGAAGCGGGCGAGGGCGAGCTTGCCGAGGCGGCGTCCCGGGCCGAGGAGGCGGCGCGTGCCGCCGAGGAAGCCCGGGCCCGGGGTTTCGCCCGCGACTGCGGCGACAATCCGTCCTATTGCATGTACGAGCGCGCGGGGCGCCTCGCAGGGCTGAGCGGTGCCGATAACCCTCTGTTCGCCTCGGTGGACAGTTGGTCGTTCTCCGTGCCTCTCGAACGGGCGCGAGTCTATTACCGCGAGCGGCTGCTGAGCGAGCGTCCTGCCTCGGACTCTGCCGAGGAGCAGGCCCGCAGCGCCCTGCGCAAGCGATTCTACGCCTATGCCGTAAGCGAGCTGCGCGAGGCCTTCGTCCACGAGACGGCCGACGGCTTCTCAGCGTCGTTCCCCCGCTTTCCGCGGAACACCGAGCAGATGCGGGCCACGCGGCTGTACACCGAGCCCGTCTACCCGGTGACCGTCGATGGAGAGCTGCCGGTGATGCATGCCTGGGACGGCTGCCCGGAGGCGGGGCTCGTGGACTATTACGGGTCGGCCGAGGAGTGGGAGTCCGGCTCCTTCGAAACCTGCCCTGCCTGCAAGTTCACAGCGAGCGCCTTAGGATCGGTGGCCTCGGCCTCCACCTCCATCGACAATGGGTTCGAGTACCACTACGACGCCGTCGCCCAGGCTGCTGCCGACTACCAGAAGGCGAGAGCGGATGCTGAGCCGCTGAGTCGCGCGGCGAAGGGCAACGCGGAGGGCCTTTTGGACGAGGTTCTGGCCGCGCTCGGCGATGCGGGCGCCTTCCGCATTAAAGCGGATCCTCCCGGAGCGGCGGGGTGCATCGCCTTCGTCGTCTCGACGGGAACGTCGGAGCCGACCGCCTTCGAGAGCGCTTTTGCGCCCTCGGGCACGCTGGGCACTCGGGCCGCGGTGTCGGCGGCGACGCTCATCCGGGACGAGGGCGAGGAGGCGTCGGTGATAGGCGACTTGCTCGACGATCTGTCGGGGTCGGGCTCTGCTCTCTCCGGCGTCGGCGGTTTGGTGCTGGACGGATGGGCCGGCGTCCTGGAGGCCTATAGCAGCGGCACCGAAGGGTTGAAAAACGGGGTGGCGGCCGTGCTTTCGGGCATACCGCTCGCCGGCTCGACGGGATTGGGAGAGTGGGCCGCCAATGGCCTTCGCGAAGGGCTCGAGGCGGTGGGCCTCGAGCCGGCCGACACGGCTCCCCTCAAGCCAGTTCTTGCCGGTACGGAAGCCGTGGCGCGCGCTGGCGGCGGCGACTGGTCAGCCCGGTACCTCTCTCTGCGCGAGCAGGCATTGGCGCGCCCCGAGGCCTCCAGCGATGCCCTCGGTTTGCTAGCGGAGCGGGTGAGCGACGAGGCCTATCAGCGCTTGGCCTCCCTGGAGATCACCCTTGCGGTTGTCGAGATTCCTCTGACAGGGGTCTCGGTTCCGTTGACGGTGACCCTCCCCGCCACCTTGGCCGAAGGAGCGACCGGACTTGTCGATGGCGCTTTCGCAGCCCTGCGCAACATCGTCGGCGCTCCGACGTATCTCGAGAGATGGGAGTGAGCTATGGACGTTCTGCGAAAGGAGCGCGGGGATGCGGGTCAGGCTACCGTCGAGCTGGCTGTCGTCCTTCCCGTGGCCATTGTGCTCGCCGTCATCGTCGTGAACGCGCTGTCGTTTTTCGAGGCATGCGCGGCTTTTGACCAGCTGGCCCGTCAAGCCATCTGCGCCTATGCTCCGTCGCCCGATGCGGGCCAGGGGCCGGCCGAGGTGGCCGCTCTTGTGGAAAGCGAGCTGGAGGGGGCTTTGGGTACTTCCAACCTGGCAATCGAGGTAACGGTTCAGGGGCGGGCAGGCTCCTATCAGCGCTATTGCGGACGTCTCTCCTTTGCCCCTACGCTTTTCGGGCTGGGGCTTAAAGACGAGGTGTTCGGTGTCTCGCTTCCGAGGCTCGTCCACGAAGTCGATCTGACGGTGGACGCCTATCGGCCGGGGGTGCTGCTCTGATGGGTGCCGGGAAGACATGGCGCCGTCGATTCGGGTGTGCCCTCGCGCTTGTCCTGGCCCCCCTGCTCGCTCTGGCTTTGGGGCAACCGATGGGGGAGGCCATGCTGCCCGGGGCGCCAGGGGAGCTTGAGCCCGACGTCGGTCTGCGCGCGGCGTGGGAGGCCCCCAACTGGTTCGCCGAGGAAGTGGTTGATGTGGACGGTCGCGAGGAGCTGCGGGCCAACGACGACTGGTCGGTGGTCTCCTTCGTTGAGGAGGGGGACGGCCTGCCCAATCGCCTCGTTGGCGAGCTGGAGGAACGCGGGTGGGCACTGGTAGCCAGTGGCCAAGAAGGAGTATGGACGGGAGTCAAGGAAGGAGGGCGGTGCTCATGGCTCGCACTCAGCTGCACATGGGTGGGCGACGTGCTATGCGTGGTCCTTCAAGTAAATGCGCCGATGGGATGAGGGGAGACGCAAAAACGGCGTTTGCGCGTCTTTGCACGGTAAGGGATGGCGATCGCGCCCCCTTCGAGGGCCGATGGGTGGTAGCTTCAAGTCCGCTTCTGCGGTTGCGCGGATTGGCGGGACGCAGGCCGGATTCTACGGTCATGGTGTTCCCGCGCTGTCGCGATGTGCACACGCTGACGATGCGGCATCCTCTGGACGTTGCCTTTCTCGACAGGAGGGGCCGGGTGATAGCGGTTCATCGTCTCGTGCTGCCGGGGGCGCGCCTGCGTTGCGGTCGAGCCTGGGCGGTAGTGGAGCGCTTTGCCCGGCCGGGGCCCTGGTTCGTCCGAGGCGATGTGTGCCTGCTCCCCGATGCTCCGCGACGCAGAAAGCCGAGGGCGCCCGCTCTCGCAAGAACTCAGGCCGCTCCGGAAACGTCGGGCGGCAGAGGAGCGGTTAAGAACGAAACCAAGAGAAGGAGACATCGATGAAAATCTGCCCAGTTTGCGAGAGCACCCTGTTCGATGACATGGATACGTGCTTCGGGTGCCTGTACCGTTTCGGCAGCGATCCGGCTCTCGAGGCGGCCCGCTCTGCGAAGGCAGTGCCCTGGCCCGTAGATGGAGGGGAAGGGGAGTGCGCTGCCAGCAGAGGCGGCGAAGGCGGTTCTGCCGCCCCCACCGCCCAGGAGATGAGCGTTCCTGGCTGGCGTCTGCGCGTGCGCTCCGAGGGGCTTCAGCCCCGGGGGAGTTCGCTTACCATAGAGATCGAGCCCGTCTAGCGGGTCATCTCCTTGAAGAGACGATCGGCCTCGGCTGAGAGGTGCTCCTCGATGGCCAGGTAGGCATCGAGGAGGCGGTTTCCGTCCTCGGTGAGCGTGGAGCCGTGAGCCCCGTCGCGCAGGAGGAGCTGCACGTCGAGTGTCTCCTCGGTGTCTTTGATGATGCGCCAGGCCTTGCTGTAGGCCATGCGCATGCCCTTGGCGGCCGCGTTGAGGGAGCCCATCTCGCGCACGCCCAGGCAGAGCTTGGCGATGCCCGGTCCGAAGGCGGACTTGTTCTCGGAAGAGGGGTTCGCCACGGTGAGGCGGACGGTGGTGGAGAGGTTCTTCAACTGGCCCATGATGGCATCGCTTCCGTTCCCGGGAGGCCTAGCGGGTGAGGAACGCCTCGGCGGCGTCCTCGATGGCCTCGACGTCGTTGTCGATAACTTCGGTGAATCGTACTTGCATTGTATCCAGGTTGGCAAGTCCGGCGGGGATGTGATGCTTGCCCGTTTCCTCGGCGATGAGCTTGTTCAGCTCGCAACCGGTGAGCGCGGCCACGTCCGCGGGCAGCTCGCCAGAAGGCTCGATGCCGTGAATCGCCCGGTAGACGTTGTTGCCGAATTTTGCCCAGTGGGCCGTGGAGGCGATGAGGACGGGGTTCTCGCCGCGCAGGTTCTGAGCGGCGGCGTAGGCCACGGCGGTGTGGGGATCCAGCAGGTAGTCGTGGGCGTCGAGCACTTCGCGGATGGTGGCGAGACAGGTGGCGTTGTCCACGGAATCGGCGCTGAAGTTCTCCCGCACGCGGTGGAACGTCTCGGCGTCTACACGGAAGCAGCGGGCGTCGGCCAGATCGGCCATCCACTGGCGAATAGCCTCGCCATTGCGGCCCGTGAGCTCGAAGAGCTGGCGCTCGAGGTTGGAGGAGACGAGAATGTCCATCGAGGGAGAGGAGGTAAGAATGAACTCGCGGTCGGAGATGTCGTAGGTGCCGGTGTTGATGAAGTCGGTGAGCACGCGGTTGTCGTTGCTGGCGCACAGCAGCCGTTCGATGGGCACCCCGATTTGCTTGGCGTACCAAGCGGCCAGGATGTTGCCGAAGTTGCCCGTGGGAACGCACACGTCGATGGGGCATCCGGCTTCGATCTTGCCCGCCGCCACGAGTTCGGCATAGCTGGAGATGTAATAGACCACCTGAGGCAGCAGCCGCCCCCAGTTGATGGAGTTGGCGCTGGAAAGGGCGATGCGGTACTCGTCCAGCAACTTCTCGGCGAACTTCTCATCGGCAAAGGCGTGCTTGACGCCGGTCTGGCAGTCGTCGAAATTGCCGCGCACGGCCCACACCTGCACGTTGTCTCCGGTGGTGGTGACCATCTGCTTGCGCTGGATGTCGCTCACGCCGCCATCGGGGAACAGCACCCCGATGGAAACGCCGTCTACGCCCTTGAAACCCTCCAGGGCGGCCTTGCCGGTGTCGCCGGAGGTGGCCACGAGGATCATGAACTCGTGATCGAGCGTCCCCTCCTCGCGCAGCTTCTCGGCGCTGGCCGAGAAGAAGTGGGGTAGGCACTGCAGGGCCATGTCCTTGAAGGCACTCGTCGGCCCGTGCCACAGCTCCAGGATGTGGGTGCTCTCGTCCAGTGAGGTAATAGGGCAGATGGCCTCATCGTCGAAATTGTCGCCATAGGCGCGGCCCATGAGCTCGTCGATGGCCTCGTCGGGCAGGTCGACGTTGAACGCCTTGTAGATGGCGGCCGCCCGCTGGGCGTAGGGGAGACGCGCCAGAGCGCAGATCTCGTCAAGGCTCAGCGTCGGCAGCTCTTCGGGAACGTAGAGACCGCCGCCTTGGGCCAGGCCGTTGATGACGGCTTGGGTGAAAGGCACCGGCTCGCCGGCTGCTCCACGCGTGTCCACGTACAGGTTCTGGCCGAACGAGGCGGCCCGATCGATGCGTTGCGCCATGAATCATCCTTCTTCAAAGAGGTCAGATAGGATAAAGGATACCACGTCGCCCGCTCTTTGGAGGGGCGTTTCAGGCGGACTGTGCGAGTTTCGCGCTCACGTGACAAAGTATGAAAAAGCAAACTTTTAGGGTTTACATAGTCTAACTTTTGGCTACAATACAATGTTGCATGCAGCTAACATTGATTGGAGTCATCATGAGCAATGCGATGGTTATGGAGAGCGCCGTCTGCCGGGCCAGCAGCGCGGGCGCGTCGTGCCAGCCGATGCCGCTGACGTTCCTGCGTCGCGGCGATGCCGCTCAAGTTGTCCGCGTGCGGGGAAAGGGCGATGTGCACCATCATCTCGAGAACCTCGGGTTTGTCGAGGGAGCGAAGGTGTCCGTCGTTTCCGAGCAGGCAGGAAACTTCATCGTGGAGATCAAGGGCGCGAGTGTGGCGCTCGATAAATCGGTGGCCGCGAAGATCATCGTTTCATAAGAAGGCACGCCCGTTCGCGCCCGCAAAGATGGGCGTCAAGAGGCGTTCGCGTCGTCGCGCGATCGCAATGACGGACGCCGCGGGGCGCCTACGTTGTCGTGCCGACCCAATCAACCGGAATCGCCGAGAGGACAGAAAGGAAGAACATGGCTGAGGACAAGACCCTGCGCGATGTGCCCGTGGGGCAATCGGCGACGGTGCGCCGCCTGGTGGGCGAGGGCGCCATCAAGCGCCGCATCATGGATATGGGCATCACCAAGGGCACCGGTATCTACGTGCGCAAGGTGGCGCCTTTGGGAGACCCCATCGAGGTGACTGTCCGCGGGTTCGAGTTGTCGCTTCGCAAGGACGAGGCGCAAAACGTGCTCGTATCCTAGGGGAACCGCACCCCCCTGCGCCCGAGGGCGCATTTTTTCTCCCCTCTAGTTAGTTTTATCTAACTTCTGTCTTCGCCGCGGCGCGCATTGGGAGGCGCGAGAAGGGCCCGGCGAACAACGGTTTTTTGGAGAAGGAAAGGCTGATCATGGCTATCAACATTGCCCTTGCCGGCAACCCCAATTGCGGCAAGACGACCATGTTCAACGATCTGACCGGCGCGAACCAGTACGTGGGAAACTGGCCCGGCGTGACCGTTGAGAAAAAAGAGGGCCGCTACCGCGCCGATAAGGAGGTGGTCGTCACCGACCTGCCCGGCGTGTACTCGCTCTCGCCCTACACCCCCGAGGAGATCGTCACCCGCGACTACCTCATGAGCGGCAAACCGGACGCGGTCATCAACCTGGTGGACGCGACGAACCTCGAGCGCAACCTCTACCTCACCACCCAGATCATCGATCTGGGCATCCCCACCGTCGTGGCCCTCAACATGATGGATCTCGTGGAGAAAAACGGCGATAAGATCGACGTCGATGCCCTTGCCAAGCGCTTGGGCTGCCCGGTGGTGCCGACCTCGGCGCTCAAGGGCCGCGGCATGGAGGAGGTCGTGAAGGCCGCCATCGAGGCGGGCAAGAAGGGCGCCGCCCCTGCGACCACCCTGCGTTTCACCAACGAGGTGGAAGAGGCCTTAGCCCAGGTCATCGACGTGGCCGGCGCGGCCATCAAGGGCCGCCACGCCCGCTGGTACGCCATCAAACTCCTGGAAGGCGAGCAGCTCACCATCGACGCGCTGAACCTGCCGGCCGCCGCGCTCTCGAAGATCGCCGCCATCCGCGAGCGTCTGGAAGATGCGGAGGACGACGATGCCGAGTCCATCATCACCAACGAGCGTTACGACAATATCACGGAGGTCTGTGACGCCTGCGTGAGGAAGTCCCCGAAGACCATGACCACCACCCAGAAGATCGACCGCGTGGTCACCAACCGCATCCTGGGCATCCCGATCTTCATCGCCATCATGTTCCTCGTGTACTACATCTCGGTGTCCACCGTGGGCACCATCGTGACCGACTGGGCCAACGACGGCCTGTTCGGCGACGGCTGGCTCTACACCGGCACCGAACAGTACGAAGCCGCTGTCGAGGAGTTCGAGGGCATCCTCGAGACCGACGAGGGCGTGGCTGCCTTCGAAGCCGGCGAGTTGGAGGAGCCCGATCCGGCCGACTACGGCCTCTACCACGTGGGCGTGCCCGTCGTGGTGGGCGGCTGGCTTGAATCCATCGGCGCCGCTCCCTGGGTGCAGTCGCTCGTACTGGACGGCATCATCGCCGGCGTGGGCGCCGTCATCGGCTTCATCCCGCAGCTGATCGTGCTGTTCATCCTGCTCGGTTTCTTGGAGGGTTGCGGATACATGGCCCGCGTCGCCTTCATCATGGACCGCGTGTTCCGCCGCTTCGGTCTGTCCGGCAAATCCTTCATCCCAATGCTCATTGCCTCCGGTTGCGGTGTGCCCGCGGTCATGGCCACCAAGACCATCGAGAACGAGAAGGACCGCCGCATGACCATCATGACGACGACCATGATCCCCTGCGGCGCCAAGCTGCCCATCATCGCGCTCGTCTTCGGCGCCCTGGCCGGCGGCGACTACGAGGCCACCTGGTGGGTCGCCCCCGTCTTCTACTTCCTGGGGCTGTTCGCCATCATCCTATCCTGCATCATCCTGAAGAAGTTCCGCGCCTTCTCCGGCGAGGTCGCCCCCTTCATCATGGAGCTTCCCCAATACCATCTGCCCACGGTAAAGAACGTGCTGCTTTCCATGTGGGAGCGCGTGCGCAGCTACGTGGTGAAAGCCGGTACCATCATCTTCCTGTCCTCTATGGTCATCTGGTTCCTGCTGAACTTCGGCTTCTACGAGGGCTCCTTCGGCCTGCTCGACCCCGAGGTTGACGACTATATCCAGTACAGCCTCATGGCCGGCCTCGGCAACCTGCTCGCCTGGATCTTCGCGCCGCTCGGCTTCGGCAACTGGGAATCTACCGTCACCTCCATCACGGGCCTTGTGGCCAAGGAGAATGTCGTGGCCACCGTGGGCGTCATCACGAGCCTCGGCGAGGAAATCGGCGAGACCGACCCGTCGCTGTGGGCCTCGTTTGCCGCCATGCTCGGCGGCAGCTCGGCGGCCATCATGGCCTTCTGCGCCTTCAATCTTTTGTGCGCGCCGTGCTTCGCGGCCATCGGCACTATCCGTCGCCAGATGATGTCGGCGAAGTGGACCTGGGCCGCCATCGGCTACATGTGCGCCTTCGCCTGGTGCGTGGGCCTCATGATCTACCAGTTCGGCGGCCTTATCGCCGGTGAGATCGCCTTCGGCCCGTTCACGGCGTTGGCTGTCGTGGTGGCCGCGGGCATGCTGTACCTGCTGTTCCGCCCGGCCGCCAAGCCCAAGGGCGTGGGCAAGCTTGAAGCGGCGAGAAAGAACGCCTAAGTTGCAAGGAGCCATTATGCAAGAGCTCAGCCTCAATTTCCCCACCGTCGTCATCCTTCTGGTCATCCTGGCCCTGGCGGTGCTCGCCATCCGGCGCATGACGCGCCGCGGCCTGTGCGACTGCGGCGACCACTGCGGCGATGGGGAAGGCGGCTGCGCCGGTTGCTCCCACTGCGCTTCGGCCGTTCGACCGACCGTTTTAAGCCGCATCAACGGCACGGGTGCCGGTGACGAGATGCCGCCGTGCTGCCAGGCGGCCGAGGCCATGGCCCAAGCCGCCGCCAAGGCCGTGGGGGATCAGGCCCCGCGCCGTCCGTAACCGTTTGGCGAAGACAATGTGAAAGAGGCTCGGAAGTTTCGGCTCCGAGCCTCTTTTTTCTTCGCGCGCCGTGCTATGATGATCTGACTTGTTCGATAAGGAGATTGCTGTGGTGAAAACGTCCATGTCCCACGAGGATTACCTCGAGGCCATCGTCATGCTGGGCGGCACGACCGACGCGCCCGTGCGCTCGGTGGATGTGGCCAACAAGCTGGGCGTTTCCAAAGCGTCGGTGAACAAGGCCATCTCCGCTCTGAAGGAGCAGGAGCTGGTCGTGCAACCGCACTACGGCGACATCACGCTGACCGAGGCGGGCTACGCCTACGGTCGGTCGGTGCTCGACCGCCATCGCATGCTCTTCGACTTTCTGACCAAGGCCTTGGGGATCGAACCCGAGGTGGCGGAAGTCGAGGCCTGCCAGATGGAACACGCCATCAGCGATGCCTCCTTCGAGAAATGGGGCGCGTTCGTCCGTAGCCTCGACTTGTGAGCAAGGGGCGCCTCGGCGCCTGACCGATAATCTACCCGCTTTCGACTGACTACCCGCACCAGAAACGAACCCCGGCAGCGAAAGGACGAGCGAACTCCCGTGCCACGACAGGCGAATATCGTTTCCTTCGACACAGCGCGACGCGTTGCGTCGGATCGTCGTGCGCGCCAGACGCCGCCTGTGCGCGCCCATGCCGGCCGCTTCGCCGACGACCCGGATTTCGAGGTGCGCGTGACCGGTCGAGACGCAAGCGCCGGGCGCTCTTCGGCCCGGTCGTTCGCCGCGCCGGCATCCGGTTCTCGCTACGCGCCCCTTTCCATGAGCGACGCCCACCGCGGGCCGGGCTCTTTGGAATCGCGCGGGGCCGTGCGCGCCGCAGATGTCGACGACGAGGAGCTGGAAGCCCCCTTGGGGCCCTTGGGCCGCCTGACCTCCCGGTTCGGCAAGAAGCGCCGCCAGCGCGCGAAAGAGCGGGCGGGTCGCGCCTACTATCGCCAGTACGAGGCCGGCAAGCCCTCGGACGCCTCCCAAGCCGGTCCGCGCGCCGCCGTGTACAAAGGCGAGATGGGCTCGTCGCACCGCCGTTCGTCTCGGATGCAGCAGAAGGAATCGGGCGCCTCCGGGCGCGTCAAGATGCCCGAGGCAAAAGCTCCTTTTTTTACTCGGGCGCCCTTCATCGTCACCTGCGCCGCGGTTCTGTGCCTGGGGCTGGGGGCGGCTTTCCTCTACGGGCCGGCCCAGCAGCTCTATCAGGACATCCGCGAGCGAGACCGCCTCGCCGCCGAGTACGAGGCCGTCACGGAGCGCAACGCCGCCATTGAGGCGTCGGTGGATGCCCTTTCCACCGAGGCCGGCATCGAGGACGCGGCCCGCACGCAGCTCGGCTGGGTGCACGAGGGCGAGCACGCCGTGTCCGTGAGCGGGCTGGACGAGAAAGACGAGGCCTCCGAGTTCCGCGGCAACATCGTTTCCGAGGACATCACCGCCCCCGACACCTGGTACTCGGATCTCCTCGACCCCCTCTTCGGCGTGGAATAAGGTTGAACATCGACAGGAGCACGATATGACGTACGCTGATGGGCGCTATGGAGCCCTGGATATCGGGACGGTGACCTGCCGTCTTCTTGTGGCGGACGTGGAGGACGGACGCATCATCGACGTGGACAAGGAGTACGCCATCACCGATCTAGGCGTGGGCGTGGACGCTACGGGGCGCCTGTCCGAGGCGGCTATCGAGCGGGTGCTCGCCTGCGTGGATCGCTACTTGGAGGTGCTCGCGCGCTACGATACCCCCGAGCATCCGGTGCGCCGGCTCATCGCCATGGCCACCTCAGCCTCCCGCGATGCGGCCAACGGCCCTGAGTTCGCGGCCCGCTTGGCAGAGCGCGGCGTCACGTTGGCGGTGATCCCCGGCTCCCGCGAGGCGCAGCTCACCTTCTTGGGCGCCTCCAGCGATTTCCCCGGCGAGAACCTGCTCGTCGTCGATATCGGCGGCGGCTCGACGGAGGTGGTCGCCGGGAGCTTCGGCGAGGATCCCGTTGCTTCCCATTCCTTCAACATCGGGTGCCGTCGCGTGACGGAGCGGTTCTTCCGCGACGATCCGCCGACGCCAGACCAGATGGATGCGGCCCGTCAGTGGATTCGCATGACCATGGCGCCGTATTTCGAAGGCTTGGCCACCGCCGGGTTCGCCATCGACCGCGTGGTGGCCGTGGCCGGCACGGCCACGAGCGTCGTGAGCATCCGCGAGGCCATGGAGGTCTACGATTCCTCCCGCGTGCACAAGGCCGTTGTCGCTGCTGGAGAGCTTGCGGCCATCGAGGAACGTCTGGCCGCCGAGCCGCTGGAAGAGCGCAAGGCTACGGTGGGCCTCGACCCGAAGCGCGCCGGCGTCATCGTGGCCGGATTCGTCATTTTGGAAGAGGTGCTGGCTCTGGCCGGCGCCGACGCCTACACGGCCAGCGAATCGGACATCCTCCACGGCATGATCTTCGAGGCCGCCCGGGAAGATTGATGGTAGGGGCGGTGGGACTCGAACCCACAATCCGAAGAGGCGGATTTTAAGTCCGCTGCGTATGCCAATTCCGCCACGCCCCCGCGCATCGAGTGCCGTCCGATGACGACGAATGTACGCATGATACCACGACCGAGGGGAGCGTCGCGCGAGGTTCGCGCCGGACGTCTCCAATGGCGCGCGTCTCTGCTGTCCTCTGCTTCCGCCAAGCCGCGCGGGGCTCGCGCCCGTCGCCCCTAGCGGGCCATGACGCAGCGCACCCGCTGGTTGTCTCCGGTGCAGGTCTGCAGGGTGATGGTCTCGCCGGTCGGCGCGATGCGGCCCTCGTAGACGAAGTAGTTCGACCCGTTGGGCAGAAAGAGCGTGTCGAACACGTAGTAGGTACGCGAGGCGCCGTCGTCGTCGAACACGGTGATCTTGTCGCCGATTTCCAAATCCATGACGCGCTCGAAGACGCCGGGGTTGTGGCCGATAAAGTAGGTGTTCGCGTTGTCGGAGACGCACCCGGTGCCCACCCAGGTGCTGGCGTAGCCGTCGGGCGCGGTGATGTCGGCTGGCTCGCCCTGGCGATAGGGCACTTCCTCGCCGAGGAAGCAGATGAGGCTGCTTGCGGCATTGGGCGTTCTGTCGTCGTCGGCCGAAGGTGCGGGCTCGGCCCGGCGCGCTGCCTGCAGGGATTGCTCGGTGAGCACATCCTGGCGGGCCTCATCAAGGTGGTGGGCCCACACCCACAAGGTGTCGCACACGCCCTGGCCCATGCGCCCCGTGAAGCGGAAGGGCGGCACCTCGTCGGCATCGCTTTCGGGCGCGGCGGCTCCCAGCATGATGGACAGCCCCAGGCACACCGCGAGAACCAGGGCAAAGGCCCTGGCTGCCTTTCGCGATGCGAGGAGGGGGCGAAGGCTCACGAGGCTCTTCCTTTCCACGATGCTTTCTCGGTGCAGCCCCGATGCGCGCCGCCGACAGGGAACAAGGAGCGCGCCGAAGCTTTTGCCCTCACTTTATCGACTTCCCGTCAAGATTTCCACCCCTCATCCCTTAATATCCTGTTAATCGAAAGCTTAGGCAAAACTTAGGCTGCGGTGCACAGGCGTCGGGTTACCATGGGAACTTGGAGAATCTTGTCGGTGCGAGGGGGTGGCCATGAGGATACGCAATATCAGCTTGCGAGTGGTATCGCTGCTCGTGCTCACCTTCGTGTTCGTGGTGGCCACCGCGGTGTTCACGCTCTTCGACATCCGCATGCAAACCCAGAACATGGAGGACTCGCTCGCCGAGGAGGCGCGCACCTTCGCGCGCGAGATGGACGCCGTGTGGGAGTTCATGGACAACTCCCAGCACACCATCAACAACACAACGACGGGCGTCTACGAGTTCAAGGGGCTGCACTGCGCCATCGTCGGCAAGAGCGTCGGCGCCATCTTCTCGGCGGGCAACAACTACTCCATCCGCTACACGAACTTCGAGCCGCGCCGGGCTCAGGACAAGCCCGATGCCTTCGAAACCGAGGCGCTGGCCCTGTTCAACGAGCAAAAGGACACTCAGGAGTTCTTCCGCATTGTGAGCGACGACCCGGCCGAGGTCGACCGCGCCCAAACTTCGGCCGACAACGGCGCCGCGCAGTTCCGCTATGTGCAGGCGCTCAGGGTAAACGAGAGCTGCCTTGAGTGCCATGGCGAACCGGCCGGGGAGATCGACATCACCGGGTTTCCGAAGGAGGGCTGGACGCTGGATTCCATCGGCGGCGCCATCAGCATCGTCATTCCGCTGGAGCAGCAGTACCAGGCCCTGCGCGAGAACGTCATCCGTGACGTGGGATTCTTCCTGCTTCTGGCCACCTTCATCGGACTGGTGGTCTTCGGGCTCATGACCGTGTTCGTGCTGCGCCCGCTGGAGGCCATGAAGCGGGCCTTCGGGGAAGTGGGCGAGGGCCGGCTCGCGCAATCCATGGACGATGCGGGCACGGCGCGGGAGATGGCGAGTCTTATCGACCGCTTCAACGCCATGGCCCGCGAGCTGCGCATCACCTATGGGGGGCTGGAAGAGCAGGTGGAGGCGCGTACCCAGGACTTGCGCCGCGCCAACGAGGAGCTGGCCGCCCAGCGCGACAGCCTGGAGGCCTTAAGCGAGAAGCTGGCGAAGGAGTCCCAGGTGAAGAGCGATTTGCTCTCCATGGTGAACCACGAGCTGCGCACCCCGCTCACCTCCATCATCACGCTGGCGCAGATTGCGTTGGAATCGGGTGGGGCTGATGCGGAGGAGCGGCGCAGCTGGGAGGAGGTGCGCAAGTCCAGCTCGGTGCTTCTGGGGATGATCAACGACATGCTGGACATCGCGCGGTCGGACGCGGGGGCCATGGCGGTGTCCATGGAGCTGATGGACTTGGGCGACATCGTCGCTTCGGCTCAGGGGACTATCGGCCCTCTGGCCGTGGGGGCGCGGGTGATGCTGACAACGACGGTGGCGCCGGACGTGCCGCTCGTTTCCGGCGATTACGAGAAGATGCTGCGCATTCTGGAGAACTTGGGCAGCAATGCGGTGAAGTTCACGCCGGCCGGGGGCACCGTGGCCATCGCCGCCGTGCGCGAGGAGGCCACGGGGGATGTGCTGGTGACGGTGTCCGATAACGGCATCGGCATCGCGTCGGAGAACCAGGAGCGCATCTTCGAGCGGTTCTTCCAGGTGGACAGCTCGGCGACGCGCATCTACAGCGGTAGCGGGCTGGGGCTCGCGCTCGTGCGCGAGTACGCGGTGGCCCAGGGGTATACGGTGACGGTGGAAAGCGTGCTGGGGGAGGGAAGCGCGTTCACCGTGCGCATTCCCGCCGCGGCCGTGGTAGAGTTGGACGAGGACGAATAAGCGGGCCGGGCGAGGGTGCCGGTCGGTAAGTGGCCGGCGCGGCGGCGCCCTGGGGCCGCGTAGCACGAGAGACGAGGAGGCGGCTGTGTACAAGGTGATGCTCATCGACGACGAGAAGAGCCTGCATATGGCCATCGAGAAGCTGCTCACGAAGAGCGGCTACGAGTACTGCGGGGCCACCGACGCAGAGTCGGGGCTGGAGATGCTCGCCACCGAGAAGCCGGACCTGCTGCTTTTGGACGTCATGCTGCCGGGCATGAACGGGTTCGACTTGTGCACGCGCATCCGCGCCGAGGAGCGGCGCATTCCCATCATCTTCCTATCGGCGAAAAACGACATCGTGGACAAGTCCATCGGGTTTCGGGCCGGGGGCGACGACTACGTGACCAAACCCTTCGACGCCACCGAGCTCATCCTGCGCATCGAGGCCCACATCCGCCGCCACAAGGACACCATCGAGTTCGCCCGCTGCACGGCCCGCGACGGATCGGTGACCATCGGCGACTTGGAGGTGCGCTTCGACGAGTACCAGGTACTTGTGGGCGGCCGGCCTGCGAACTTGACCACCAAGGAGTTCGAGATCGTGGCCTTTCTGGCGACACACCCGGGCAAGGTGTTCACCCGCAGCCAGATTCAGGAGTACATCTGGGGCGAAGGAGAGGTGGACGCGCATTCGAACTCCATCACCGTGTTCGTGCGCAAGATCCGCGAGAAGATAGAGGAGAACCCCAGCGAGCCCAAGTACCTGCTGACCGTCCAGCGCGTCGGCTACAAAATGGCCGACACCTTGGGATAGCGGCGATTTCGGCGCGAGTCTCAATTTGGCTCAGATTGAGAAATTTTTGCATAATGTAGGGGTTGATTCAAATAAATCTTTGCATAATGTAGGATTTTGACTCGAAAAATTTCTGCATAACGTAGAATGATGCTTGGAAAAGCAGGAATCGCCGCTACAGAATAGGCGAAGGAGGGCGTTATGTTCGAGCGCAAGGCTTACGAAAAAATGCTCCGGTGGCACAGGTCGGCCGACCGCACGGCTCTTCTGGTGCGCGGCGCGCGCCAAATCGGTAAAAGTACGCTGGTGCGCCATCTCGGCGAAACCTGCTACGACGTGTTTGTGGAAGTGAACCTCTACAGCGATCCTGCCGCGAAGGAGGCGCTTGCCAATGCCCGGAACACCGAGGAGCTTTTAAGTCGGATTTCGCTGATGGCCGCATCGCCCCTCGAACCGGGGAGGACGCTCATTTTCATTGACGAGATACAGGAGCTTCCCGATATCATCACCATGGCAAAGTTTCTTGTGGAAGACGGGCGGTTCCACTACGCCTTCTCTGGCTCGATGCTGGGAACCGAGTTGCGGAAAGTGCGCTCGTATCCCGTGGGCTTCGTGACGGAGCTGGTCATGCATCCGATGGATTTCGAGGAGTTCTGCTGGGCTGTCGGGGTGAGCCGCGAGGGTTTAGAAACAGTGCGCACCTCTTGCCGCGCGCTGCAGCCTGTGCCCGATTATCTTCACGATGCGCTTCTGTCCTACTTCCGCACCTATGTGGTGGTGGGCGGTATGCCCGGCGCCATTCAGGAGTTTGCCGACAAGCGCGGCGACTTGGCGGCGGTTCGAGTCCTTCAAGACGAGCTGGTGGAAAGCTACCGTCACGACATCAAGAAGTACGCGGGTGCGCGGGCGCTGAATGTAGAGTCCATCTTCGATGAGCTGCCCCTGCAGCTTGATAGCGGTACGAGGCGTTTTGTGCTTAACTCCATCGATGACGAGGCTCGCTACGAGAGCTATCGGAAGGATTTCGTTTGGCTCACGTCGGCGGGGGTGGCGCTCAAATGCGATCAAGTGACCGATCCGAAGGCGCCTCTGAAGGCAACCGAGCGGCCGGGGCTGTTCAAGTTGTACGAGTCCGATACCGGCATGCTGGTGAGTCGCTATCCTCAAAGTCTTGCGCGAGCCGTGTATTTCGACGAGCGCCAGGTGAACCAAGGCGCTGTGTTCGAGAACGTCGTCGCCCAGCAGCTGGTGGCGGCCGGCTATCCGTTGTACTACTCCATGAGCCGCAAGAGGGGAGAGGTCGACTTTCTAACGGAGGGCCGTGCCGGGGAAGTGGTGCCTCTGGAAGTGAAATCAGGTGCGAGCGTGCGAGCCCATGCGGCCCTCGATAAGCTGCTGGCCTCGGAAGAGTTCGGTATCCCTCGAGGCATCGTGCTGTCTCGCTTGAACATCGAAGTGGATGAGAAGGTTGTTTATCTGCCATGGTACGCGCAGTTTTGCCTTGAAGAGGTTCTGCTTCCCGAGGCAGAGCTGCCGAAGGTGACGTTGCCAAAGATTTAGGTGCCGTTGGGTATGCTGGGTCGCTCGGGTCGCGCGAGTTGTACCGAGTGCCAAATCCTAAAGTAAAACGACGCCAAATCCTAAAACGCCCTGATCAAAACCATTGCCGATTGACGTCTTAATCTCCGGTTAAGGTCAACTTAACGCAAAGCTTAGGCACGGCGTATCGCTATTAATCGGGGGCTTGGGCAGAATGGGAACATCGAAAAGTCCAACGAGGAGACTTTTCCTGCTCGAACGACGTGACGCTACGACCCCTCCCCTGCGTCGCGTCGTCCGAGCCCGCGAGGGAGAGAGAGGAGTCAGAACATGACCGAATCGAAAACGGGCATGAGTTTCTCGCGCAGAAACTTCATCAAGGGGGCGGCCGCACTGACGGCAACCGGCGCGCTTGTCGGTTGTGCTCCCGCCAAGGAGACGCTGGCGGAAACGGGCGAGGAGCCGGTGGAGGTTCCGGAGACCCAGATCTATGCGGGCGCATGCCGTGCCCAGTGCGGTCAGGGCTGCTATCTGAATGTTCATGTGCGCGATGGTCGCGTGGTTCGTACGACAGCGGGTCACTTCGATGACGGCCCCGAGTTCGATCGTATTTGCCCGAAGGGCCTTGTCCAGCCCGCTCGCGTGTACAGCTCCGAGCGTTTGCAGTACCCCATGCGTCGCGTGGGCGAGCGCGGAAGCGGGGAGTTCGAGCGTATCACCTGGGATGAGGCGATTGCTGAAATCGCTGAGAAATGGAAGAGCTATCGGGAAGAGTTCGGCCCCACGTCCATTGCGTTCTTCTTGGGCAGCGGCAACACTGGTACGCTCGGCGGCGGTGCGCCGGAAGGTTCTGTCATGGCCCGACTTCTGAATGTCATGGGTGCGAGCCGGGTCCTGCCGGATCGCGATATCGCTACGCCGATGTCCTGGGCCTACATGTTCGGAGCTGGCCCCTACGGCAATCGCTCATCAGACGCCATCAACGCCAAACACCATGTGATTTGGGGTGGTGACACGGCAGTGTCCCAGAAGCAGCTCGCTCACTTCTTCCTCGAAGCCCGTGACGCCGGCACTGAACTTGTTGTTATCGACATCGCTTATCGCACCATGGCCTCGAAGTCCGACTGGTTCATCCCTGTTCATCCGGCTACTGATGGCGCTTTGGCGCTCGGTGCTATTCGCGAGATCTTCGAGCAAGGTTGGGAGGCGACTGATTTCCTGCGCGACCACACCGAGGCGCCCCTGCTGATCAAGGAAGACGGTATGTTCTTGCGCATGAGCGATTTGGGCGTGGAGCCAACTGAGACCACTACTAATGCTCAGGGCCAAGAGATTCCCGTCGACCCGTATGTAGTGTGGGATGAGGCGAGCTCCAGCGCCGTGCCTCTGGCCCAGGCCACTAAGCCCGCGCTTGGCGGCGTGGCTCCGATCGAGGGCATCGCGGTGCGCACAGAAATGGAGATGATTCGGGAAGCTGTTGAGCCGTGGACGCTGGAGCACACTTCTGAAGTGACTGGTGTGAGCGTTGAGGACATTCAGCATCTCGCGCACCTTTACACGCAAGAAGGCGATGTTCAGACGGACATGAAGTTCGGCCTGAACCACTACAACAACGGCATGTACAGCTCGAAATGCGTCAATTCTCTCTTGCTCGTGTCCGGCCAGATGGGTCGGTCGGGTTCGGGTCTGTTCACCGGCGAGCCGAACTTTGGAGAGGGCAACGTGCAGGCCTGCATTACGATGCCGAGCGCCACGGGCGAAGTTCCCCAAGGCGTCGGCGCCATTCTCAACTGGACCGACTTCTGCAATAACATCGTGCCCACGGGCAAAAAGCTTGGCGAGGACTTCCCCATCAAGTCTTTCTATGCCTCTTGCACTAACGTTGTTTCGAATCAAACGGATCAGAACAAGACTTTGGAGCTCATGAACGCGATCGAGTTCATCGTCATCCAGGATATGACCATGAACGATACCGCGCTGTATGCCGATATCCTGCTGCCCGCTTGCCATTGGTTCGAGACCGAGGATTTGCGCGTGCGCTACTACTGCAACCCCTATCTGCTGTGGAACGAGAAGGCCGTCGAGCCGCTGTACGAAAGCAAGCCCGATTTTGAGATATACAAGCTCATCGCCGAGGCTATGGGGTACGGTGACTTCTTCCAGTTCACCGCCGACGAGTATCTGAACGTTGTCCTCTCCACCCCCTATGGGCAGGAAAAGGGGATCACCATCGACAAGATTCGCGAGAAGAATTACCTGCGCTGCGACAACGATCCCACTATCGCCTTCGAGGGCGGCGTTTTTGGAACCGCCACGGGACGCGCCATGTTTTACCGCGAGGCGCCGCAGCCCGACTACAATATGGGCCAGGAATTGGATTTGGAGAAAGAGAAGTTGTCCGTGTTCTGGGAGCCGGCTCGCGAGGCCGATCTCTCCAATCCCATTCGCGAGAAGTTCCCCTTCACCATTTGCTGTGAGCATATGCGCACCCGCGCTCATACTCAGTGGTACGACGTGGACTATCTGAAGGAGTTCGAGGCCGCGCCAGTTTGCCGCATCAATCCGGAAGACGCCGCCGAGCTCGGCATCGAAGAGGGGGACACCATTCGCCTCTACAATGATCGCGGTTCGGTTACCATGCTGGCTGTTCTTAATCCCGGTCAGCAGCGCAAAGCGGTTCATTGCCCGCGCAGCTTCCTGACCCGTGAGCACATTGACGGTGATCTTGCCCGCACGACCTTCAACGACTACAACCAGGCTTGCAGAAACCAGTCCTATTTCGACTGCGCTGTGGCCATTGAGAAGCTCTAGGGAGGCTGAGATAGATGACTCGATACGGAATGGCGATCGACCTTCGTCGTTGCATTGGATGCCAGGCGTGCGCTGCGGCGTGCAAAATGGCGAACAATCTGCCGAAGGAGCTGACGTACAACGTTGTGTACACCAAAGGCGATGACGATTTTGACAGCATTGGCACCGCCGTGTCGCGCGGCGCTCTTGCCAACGACAACGCTGGCGGCACCTTCCCCAATTGCACGCTGAACTTCCTGCCTATGCAGTGCCAGCATTGCGCGGAGCCTGCTTGCCTGAGCGCGTGCCCCACCGGCGCGACCCAGCAGCGAGAAGACGGTATCGTGTTCGTCGATACTGATCTGTGCATTGGGTGTGAGTCGTGCATCAAGGCTTGTCCCTACGAGGGTGTTCGCAGTTTGATTAGCGACAACCCTGAGTATTATCTTGAGGTTGAGGTCGGCGAGTTCGATGCGCCGCCCCATACGCCCGGCACGGTGGAGAAGTGCACGTTCTGTAAGAATCTCATCGATCGGGGGGAGGAGCCGGCTTGTATGCAGTTGTGCCCAGGGCGTGCCCGCTATTGGGGCGATCTCGATGATCCCGATTCTGCGGTATCGAAGGCTATCGAAGGTCGCGACTTCCATCTTATGATGGAGTCGGCGGGGACAAGTCCAAACGTCTACTACTTGAAGTAGACGCCGGCGTTAAGGCGGTACGTAAGGCGGGTGTCGATGGGTGCGGTGCCCGCCTCTTTGCAAGGAGGCTTCGTGGGTGCGGGAAATATGAGAGAGACGATCGGTTTGGCCGATGGCTGCGAGCTGATGGGTGCCTTGACGCGTTTTCCCGATAGCGATTTGGCTTTGGCCGTGACAAGTGGGCTGGTACGTGACGATGCAATAGGCTGCGCGCGAGATATCGTCTCAGAGCACGGCGACGGGCAAGGAGACGCTGTCGAGATACTCTGTGAAGGGTTCGGGTGCGTTGGGAACGAGGAGGTAGACGCCTTGTGCAGCGCCCTTCGACGAGCGTGGTCGCTCCTCTACGTTCGCCAGGGAAGCGGGGTGGCTGTCTTTCCCTATGAGAGCGCGTTTATCCATGTGCGTGCGGGCGTACCTGGGGAGCCGGCGCTGTTTCGCTCAGCGCTGACCCTGCGCGTCGAGCGGACTATGCGCGAGAGTGGCGTCCTCCCGAAGGATGCCGAGACTGAGCCTTGCGATAGCGTCTGGAACGAATGGGCGTTTCTTTCGTTTCTGATCGGCAGCGAGGCGAAGGCGCTGCGTGAGGGCGACGAGGAAAGCGCGGCGCTCTGGCGGGATCGGTCTGCGGATTTCGTTTGCGCGCACGTCTCCCAGTGGATGCCGGATTTCTTCAAGCGCACCGCCGAAGAGGTCGATCGTCTCGCTGAGACAGGAAAGATCGATGTCGTAACCAAGCGCTTCTATGGCGCACTCGCTGCTTACGGGCATCTTCTGCTGGCCGCGCTCAATGAGCGCGAGGGCCTGCAACAAAGGTAAGGGGTAGTCCGTGACGTTTCTTATGGTTCTCGTGGCGACTATTGTTGCTGTGCTCGCGCTGCGGCAGCCGTTGCATAAGTGGCCCGTGGCGTTCTACGCCCTGGCCGTGGTGGCGGATGTGGCGTATATCGCGGGTATTGAGGGGCTGCTGCCGCGCGCGGTGATGAGTCCGCTCACGCTGCTTATGGGCAAGTGCATGCTGTCGCTGGCGCTGTTCGTGGTGGTTATGTACATCGGTGTGTTCGCGAAAGGCTCTCGGGTTCACCAGTGGCTGAAGCCGGTGCGTGCGGAGCTTTCCATCCTCGCGTGCATTCTGGCCTGCGGACATATGGCGGTGTATCTGGCCTCCTATGCTCCGCGGCTCGGGGGCGCGATGGGGGCGAACGTGCTGAGTGCTTTGGTGGTGGCGCTGGCGCTGCTTGTTCTGCTGTTGGTGCTCGGCGTGACGTCGTTCGGCTTCGTGAAAAAGCATATGCGCACCGAAAGCTGGAAGCGTCTGCAGCGGTGGGCCTACGTGTTCTTCGGTTTGGTGTACGTGCACCTGATGCTGATGCTCGCGCCGGCTGCGAGCCGCGGCGGCGAGGCGGCGCTGGTCACTGTGGCGGTGTACACGGTGGTCTTCGGTGCCTACGCCGTGCTGCGGGTGCGCCGGGCGCTCATCGACCGACGCGTCGTTGCTGCGGTAGGCGTCTCGGCCACTGCGCCGGTCGACGATCTTGAGGCCAGAGATTGCGCCGCCTAGCTGCTGCGAACCGAATAGTCTCCCAAGAGCGGGCCCTGGCATTTTCGGCTGGGGCTCGCGTGGTTCATGGTTGCGACTCGATTGCGGTCGGCGCGAGGAACGAAACGGGACTTTCCCGCGTCATTTCTGCGGTTCGGCTCTGTTAGGCTCCTTTATCGAAAGAGCTAGCAAAGCGATTCCGAAGAAAGTTGGTGGGCAATGAGATATGGTGAGAGTGGTCTGGCAACGGGGGCGGCGATGACGGCCGCCATGAAGCCTTTCGTGGGTGTGGTACAATTAGGCCACGCTATGAAGGGAGTCTTTATGTCAGTGTGCGTTCCCGTAAGAAGCATGAAGAATACGGCCGAGTTCGCCGAACTCGTCGAGCGTGAGCGCGATGTGACGGTGACGAAGAACGGCTGCGAGGTATTCCACTGTCTCAGCGAAGAGCAGTATCGCGCTATGCAAGACGAGGTGGTGCGGGCACGCCTGCTGTCTCATGTCATGAGGGCCGAGCGCGAGTTGGCGGCGGGGACTTATGACGACTACGATGACTTTGCTGCTGCGGTGAGGGAAGAATATGGCCTATAGGAAGGCCATATTGGCCGAGGCTCAGCAGGAGTACCGCGATATCGTCGGATATCTCGTCGGCGTGTTGCAGAGCAAGCAGGCTGCGCGGAATTTTATGGAGGAATTCGACAAGCAGGTGAGCCTCGTGACGGAGACTCCCGAGTTGTATGGCCTTTCTCGCGTTCCTGAGCTAGCAGAGCTGGGTTACCGGTGCGCTCCTGTGAAGAACTATCTTGTGCTGTACAAGGTGGCGGATGGGCAGATAGTCGTCTGTCGCATTATCCATCGCTCGCGGGATTACACCCGTCTTTTGTAGGAAGTGCTGCTCGAATGCCCCTGCGGAAAGAAGTTGATTGGCGGCCGGCTGTTTGCCCTCGCCGTCAAATCTTACATTCTTGTCGGTGGGCTGATCGCGCGGTGCGGGGCCGTGAGCCCGTGGTATTATGGTTCGATGCTGAAACGACCGCCCTCTGGCAAGAAAGCGCTATGAAGAACATCTCAGAAATCCTCGCCAGCGTCGAAGAGACGCCCGTCACGTTCGAAGACTATTTGAAAGCTTATGCCGATCCGGTCGGGGAGCTGATCAACAGTTACATTCCCCATGGGACTCATGGGGATATGGATCGCTACCTGTACGATCCGCTCTACCATTACAGTGAGAACGCGGGCAAGCGCCACCGCCCGCTCATCTGCTTCGCGGCCTGCCTGGCCGTGGGCGGCAATCCCGATCGCGCTGCCACTGCCGCCGCGGCTATCGAGCATTTCCATTCCGCGGCTCTCATTCACGACGACATCGCCGACGAGGCCGAGCTGCGCCGCGGCGAGCCCTGCCTGCACCTCACCGAGGGGCTGGGGCTGGCCATCAACATGGGGGACTTGGCCCTTTCCATGGTGAACGGCCCGGTGGTGAACGATCCGCTTCTGGAGGACGCCGTGAAGGTGCGCGTCATCAAGGAGCTCATCGCCATGACCTGCCGCACGGTGGAGGGCCAGGCGCTCGATCTGGGTTGGGCCCGCGACGGGCGCTACGACATCACGCCCGAGGACTACCTCACCATGGCTATCCACAAGACGGCCCACTACTCGGGTGCTGTGCCCCTGGCCGTGGGCGCCATTGTGGGCGGCGCCGACGACGAGATCGTGGAAGCCCTGCGCAGCTACGGTCTGGACACGGGCCTCGCCTTCCAAATTCAGGACGATCTGCTGAACCTCGTGGGCACCGACGAGGCCAAGAAGAAGGACTTCCGCAGCGACATCACCGAGGGCAAGCGCACGCTGGTTGTGGTGCACGCCCTGCAGAACGCGGCGCCCGAGGCGCGCGAGCGTCTCGTCGAGATCCTGTCGTCGAAGGAGCGCGACCCGGAGGTGCTCGCCGAGGCCGTGGCCATCATGGAGGAGACGGGGTCCATCGATTACGCCCGCACCTTTGCCGAGGATCTGACGCTGAATGCCAAGGCGCGGTTGGCCGGGGCGTTGCCCCCTTCGCAGTACCGCGACTTGCTCGTATCCATGGCCGACTGGTTCGTGAACAGGTTGAAGTAACATGGAACCTATCAAGAGAAACGACACTGGCGCCGCCGTCGAGGACGTGCAGACGCGCCTGGCCCGCATCGGGCATCTTCCCGAGGACGCCATCACCGGCATTTTCGATGACGCTACCGCCGCCGCTTTGGCCGAGTTCCTCGCTGCCTCGGCGCTCCCGCCGAGCGAAGAGGTGACCGAGAAGGTGTGGGCGGCGCTGGTAGACGCCACCTACAATCTGGGCGACCGCACGCTGTATCTGCGCATGCCCTACTTCCACGGGCACGACGTGCTTGAGCTGCAGCAAGCGCTGGGCGCGCTCGGGTTCTTCTACGGCACCCGCGATGCCATCTTCGGTGCTCACACCGAAGAGGCGCTCCGTCGCTTCCAGCTGAACTTGGGTTTGCCCTCCGATGGCATCGCCGGCGCCTACACCTATGCGGCGCTGCGCAACCTGGCCCACTCCTGGGTCGGCAAGGAAGCTACTCACAGCCCGGTGCGCCATTTGGGCTTCGCCCGTGCGGCCGATGTGCTCGAGCGCAACGCCGTGTGCCTGTTCGGCACCGATGAGTTCTCTCGGGCCGTGGCCTCGCGTATGTCGAACGTGGCTCAGGCCACCAATCCCGCCTCCAAGATCATCAGCGCCGACGCGCTCTCGGTACCGCCGGACGCGTCTATGATGCTCGTGCACGTGCTGCTGAGCGCGACGGACGCCGAGGCCGGGGTGCCGTTGGTGTCCTATGCGGAAGAGGATACGCTAGGGCTGCGTTTGGCCTCGGCCGTCGATGTGGCCCGCGATGCGAGCTGGCCCCGCGTGTCGGTGCTGCTCCCCGGTACCATGTGGCTAGAGGCCGGCCCGGAGCGCTCCGCCCAGCACTACGCCATCACGCTGCTCGACGCCCTCTGCTCCGCCTTGCAGGAGTAGACGACAGGTGACTTCCTGCGGGAGCCTATCGATTGCGCTTGTCGGAACTATCGCTATTGGAGATGCGGCATTTTCGGATTATCCGGACTAAATGCCAGTTCGACCCCGAAATGGTCGACCTGCGGGATGGAGGTGCGTCATTCCGGGCCTCAAGTGGCAGAAAAATGCCAGTTGAGGGCAGAAATGGCAGAAGGGGGGGATCGGGATCGGCCATTTCGGGGTCGAAGTGGCATTCGCGGGCGAAATCCCGAAAAGAGGGGTTTGAAAGACCCGGAAAAGGCGACGAGCGCTTTTGCGTGGAAATTACCGTGTTCGCGGGCGAGGAAACAAAGCGGAAAAGCGCGCGGTGCTACAATAGCCGAGTTTGAGAGTAATGTTTACCGCGCGCAAAGGAGCATCCCTTGACTCGTCCCATGACCATGGCGGAGAAGATTCTCGCCGCCCATGCGGGGCTGGATGAGGTGGAACCGGGCCAGTTGATCGAATGCGATCTGGATCTGGTGCTCGCCAACGACATCACGGCCCCCATCGCCATCAAGACCGTTCGCGAGATCACCGACAAGGTGTTCGATCCGACCAAGATCGCCCTCGTGCCCGACCACTACACCCCCAACAAGGACATCAAGTCCGCCGAGCAAGCCAAGATCGTGCGCGATTTCGTGCGCGAGCAGGGCATCATCCACTACTACGAGGTGGGCTGCATGGGCGTGGAGCACGCACTTCTGCCGGAGCAGGGCGTCGTGGGCGCGGGCGACCTCATCATCGGCGCCGACAGCCACACCTGCACCTACGGCGCGCTGGGCGCGTTCTCCACGGGGGTGGGTTCCACCGATGCCGGCGTGGGCATGGCCACGGGCAAGGCCTGGTTCAAAGTGCCCGAGACCATCAAGTTCGTCATCAACGGCGAGCTGGCCCCCGGCGTCACCGGCAAGGACGTCATCCTGCACATCATCGGCATGATCGGCGTGGATGGCGCCCTGTACAAGGCTATGGAGTTCACGGGCAGCGCCATCGAAAGTATGCCGATGGACGAGCGCCTCTCCATTTCGAACATGGCTATCGAGGCCGGCGGCAAGGCGGGCCTTATCCCCGTGGACGATGTGACCCGCGCCTATCTGGACGAGCGCGCCGAGCGGCCCTATACCGCCTACTATTCCGACGACGACGCGCAGTTCGCCCAGGTCGTCGAAATCGACGCCGCCGACATCGTGCCGACGGTGGCCTTCCCGCACCTGCCGAGCAACACGCGCCCGGTGGCCGAGGCTCGCGACGTGAAGATCGACCAGGCCGTCATCGGCAGCTGCACCAACGGGCGCCTCGCCGACATGCGCCAGGCCGCAGCCGTGCTCGCGGGCCGCACGGTGCATCCGGACGTGCGCTGTATCGTCATCCCCGCCACCCAGAAGGTGTACCAGCAGTGCATCGCCGAGGGGCTCATGGACATCTTCATCGACGCCCACTGCGCCGTGTCCACCCCCACCTGCGGGCCGTGCCTGGGCGGCTACATGGGCATCCTCGCTGCCGGAGAGCGCGCCATCGCCACCACCAACCGCAACTTCGTCGGCCGCATGGGCGACCCCACCAGCGAGGTGTACCTCTCCTCGCCGGCCGTGGCCGCCGCTTCGGCCGTGCTCGGCCACATCGGCCTTCCGGAAGATTTGGAAGCCGTCGCGGACGCGGCGGAGTAGGAGGAAGCCCCATGAAATTCAAGGGAACCGTGCACCGGTACGGGCGCGACATCGACACTGACGTCATCATTCCCGCCCGCTATTTGAACACTTCCGATCCGGTGGAGCTGGCGAAGCATTGCCTGGAGGATCTGGACACGGAATTCGTGAACAACGTGCAGCCCGGCGACATCATCGTGGCCGATGAGAACTTCGGTTGCGGCTCATCGCGCGAGCACGCCCCCATCGCCATTAAGGCGGCCGGGGTGGACGTGGTCATCGCCAAGAGCTTCGCGCGCATCTTCTACCGCAACGCCATCAACACGGGGCTGGCCATTATGGAATGCCCCGAGGCCGTGGACGCCATCAGCAACGGCGATGTTGTGAGCGTGGACGCCGATGCGGGCACCATCACCGACGAGACCACGGGCGAGACCTTCACGGCCCAGCCCTTCCCGCCGTTCCTCATGGAGATCATCAACGCGGGAGGCCTCGTGCCCCGCTGGCAGAAGAAGCTCGGAAAGGACGCGTAGCATGACGACTACCTACAAGATCTGTTTATTGGCCGGCGACGGCATCGGGCCGGAGATCATTGCCGAGGGCGTGAAGGTGCTGGACGCCGTGGGTGCGAAGTACGACACCGCCTTCGAGCACACCGACGCGCTCATCGGCGGTGCGGCCATCGATGCGACAGGCGAGCCCTTGCCGACGGCGACGCTGGATGCGGCCCGCGCCTCCGACGCGGTGCTGCTGGCTGCCGTGGGCGGCCCTAAGTGGGACACCACCGATCCTGCCGCCCCGCGTCCGGAGCAGGGGCTCTTGGGCATCCGTAAGGAGCTGGGCCTGTACACCAACCTGCGTCCCGTGCAGATCTTCAACGCTCTGGCCGACGCCTCCACGCTGCGCCCGGAGATCGTCGACGGCGTGGACATGATGATCGTCCGCGAGCTCACCGGTGGTTTGTACTTCGGTCGCCGCGAGCGCTTCTACGACGAGCCGGCCGCCGGCGTGAACGGAGCGCCGGGCCAGCGCGCCTACGACACGCTGGAGTACTCCGAGTACGAGATCGAGCGCATCGCCCGCCAGGCCTTCGAAATCGCCCGCAAGCGTCGCGGGAAGGTGACGAGCGTGGACAAGGCCAACGTATTGGAGACGAGCCGCCTGTGGCGCGAGATCGTGCACCGCGTGCACGACGCCGACTACGCCGATGTGGAGCTGGAAGACCTGCTGGTGGACAACACCGCCATGCAGCTCATCAACCGCCCTGCCGATTTCGACGTGGTGGTGACCGAGAACATGTTCGGCGACATTCTCTCTGACGAGGCCGCCCAGATCACGGGCTCGCTGGGCATGCTCGCCAGCGCTTCTTTGGGCGACGGCGTGGCCCTGTA
The DNA here is from genome assembly GCF_000478885.1 of Adlercreutzia equolifaciens DSM 19450. Taxonomy (NCBI): domain Bacteria; kingdom Bacillati; phylum Actinomycetota; class Coriobacteriia; order Eggerthellales; family Eggerthellaceae; genus Adlercreutzia; species Adlercreutzia equolifaciens. The sequence continues at coordinate 2,269,926 of NC_022567.1, read as the reverse complement.
CGAGCCGAGCCACGGCAGCGCGCCGGACATCGCCGGGCGCGGTATCGCCAACCCGCTGGCACAGATCCTTTCCGTGGAGATGATGCTGCGCTACAGCTTCGGCATGGGCGAGGCCGCCGACGACATCCGCCGTGCCGTCACCGAGGTGCTGGATGCCGGCTGGCGCACCGGCGACATCAAGGACGCCGAGACCCCGGCCGACAAGGTTGTGGGCACCGCGAAGATGGGCGACTTGGTGGTCGAGCACCTGTAGCGCCTCGCCCGTTTCGTCGGCCTGTCGGCTCGCCGCCATCGCCGCTGGGATTAAACTTGCAAAACCATTGGGAAAGGGCGGCCTGCGGGGTCGTCCTTTCTGCGTTACAATACCCGAAGTTTCACTTACCAGGGCCGCAAAGCCCCGTCGACGAAAAAGGATATCACCATGGCCATTAACGCTCCCGAGGGGACTCGCGATCTTCTGCCCGACGAGGCGCTGTTCTGGAATCAGTTCAAGCAGACGGCGGCCGAGGTGTTCGGCACCTACGGGTATCTGCCCATCGAAACGCCCATCATGGAGCAGACCGAGCTCTTCGTCCGCGGCATCGGCGAGGCCACCGATGTGGTGTCCAAGGAGATGTTCACGGCCATTTCCGGTGAGAATCTGCGTCGCTGGGTGGAAGAGGGGAAGGCCCCGAAGGCGAAGAGCCGCCTGTCCTTGCGCCCCGAGGGCACGGCCGGTGTGGTGCGCGCCGTAGTGCAGCACGATTTGGTGCCGCAGGGCGCGGCCCCGGCGAAGCTCATGTACGCAGGCCCGATGTTCCGCGCCGAGCGCCCGCAGAAGGGGCGTCAGCGCCAGTTCAATCAGGTGGGTGTGGAGTGCCTGGGCGCCGAGGAGCCTACGATCGATGCCGAAGCCATCATCATGCTCATGTGCTTTTACGAGAAGGTGGGCATCCCGCGCGATTCCATGCGCCTTCTGTTGAACTCCATGGGCTGCGAGCAGTGCCGTCCGGCCTACCGCGAGCTCGTGCGCGCCTACATGGACGAGCACGCCGACGAGCTGTGCGACACCTGCATGACGCGCGCCGAGGTGAACCCGCTGCGGGCGTTCGACTGCAAGAACCCCCAGTGCGCGGCCATTATGGCTGATGCACCGAAGATCACCGACCACTTGTGCGACGAGTGCCGCGAGCACTACGATGCGGTGAAGACTCTGCTCGATGGCGCCGGGGTTGTCTACGAGGAGGACTACAAGCTCGTGCGCGGCCTGGATTACTACACCCGCACGGTGTTCGAGGTGCAGGTGGACAACGGCATGGGCGCCCAGAACGCCATCGGCGGCGGCGGGCGCTACGACAAGCTGGCCGAGGAGGTGGGGGGCCGTCCCACACCGGGCCTCGGCTTCGCGCTCGGTTTCGAGCGCTGCGTGCTGGCCCTGGAAGCGGCCGGCGTGGAATTCCCGCGGGCCCAGAGGTGCGACCTGTTCGTGGCCTGCGTCGACGATTCCGTGCGTCCTCGAGCCTTCGCGCTCGTGCAGGAATGTCGCGACGCCGGCTTCACGACCGAGATGGATCACCAGAAGCGCTCGCTGAAGAGCCAGTTCAAGCTGGCCGACAAGCTGGGTGCGGCCCGCGTGGCCGTCCTCGGCCCCGACGAGTTGGATGCGGGTGAGGTGACTCTGCGCGACATGGCCACCCACACCGAGGCCAAGGTGTGCCTGGAAGAAGTCGTCGGCGAGCTGGGTCGCGCGATTTTGTAGGAACTTTCTCGCTCTGCTTTCTGGCGTCAAAGAGGGAGCTGTCGATGCGGCGATGCGTCGACAGCTTTTCCTGTTTCTTCGGGTTTGACAGCAAGTATAGCTGCAAGTATACTTGGATTGCAAGTATAAAGGAGGTGCGCTATGCCGCAGTTGTCTTTGTATCTGGATGAGCCGACCATGGAAATGCTGCGCGAGAAGTCGTCTCGGGCGCATCAGTCGATGTCGAGGTACGTGACGGGGCTCATTCGCGAGAGTGGGGAAGGGCGCGGCTGGCCGTCAGGCTACTGGGATAACGTCTACGGCTGTCTGAAGGATCCGACGTTCGTCGTCCCCGAGGAAGAGGGAGACCTCGACGAGATCGTTCTGTTCGCGTAAGGGGCCGTCATGTATTTCTTCGACTCCGATGTGTGCATCGAGATCATGCGGGGGCATCTGCCGCGGGCCCAGGAGATCATGCGGAAAAGCTCGCCGGATCTGTTCGGCGTGCCGGCTATCGTCGAGGCCGAGCTGCTGTACGGGGCCGAGAACAGTAACAATCCCGAAGAGGGCCGCTATTTTGTAGAGAGCCTCTTGTCGCCGCTGCACATCATTCCCTTCGATTCCCGGTGCGCCGCCTGCTACGCGCGAGTCCGGGCCGACTTGAAGCGGCGCGGTTGCATGATCGGGCCGAACGATCTGCTGATTGCCGCAACGGCCCTTGCCCATGGCGCGACGCTCGTTTCGAACAACACGAGGGAGTTCCGACGCGTCGAGGGACTGCTTCTAGAGTCGTGGGCAGAGGTAGACTTTTAAGGTCGCAGTGAAGAAAATCTTCAGGCCCGTGGTTTTCTTTCGGGTATTTGACGGGTTGGGTGTTGGCGCGGGGCCTTCCTGTATAGTGTCACGAAACCTTCTACGGGGCCAACGGGGCCCCAGGACGAGGTCGCCGCGCGGTGCGCTGCGGCCGATAAGAGAGGATGAGTTACGTGGCACAATCTGGTTTGGATTCGCTGCTTGAGGCGCTGCGCCAGTCGGGCATGAACACCGATGGCGTGGGCTCGGGCGCCGGCGCGTCGGGCGCGGCATCGTCCGGGCCGCAGACGCCGGGCTCCGGCTCGGGCTCTGGCTCGGGCGCCGGCGCGGGAGCGTCGGGCTCGCGCGGCGGTGTGGGCGGCTTCGGCGGCTTTCCCTTCGGAGGCTTCGGCGGGTTCGGGGGTGCGGGCAGCGGCGGCGGTCGCGGCCATGGCGGCTCCGGCTCCGGTGACGGCGGCGATGGCGGCCATGGTGGCCCTACGGTCGATTTCGAGTTCCTCGCCAACGACTTCCACCTGCCTTCTAAGAAATGGCTGGCGCTCATCATCGTGCTGGCGCTGCTCGTCATTGCCGGTGCCTACTGGTGGTTCCATCCGGCCATCAACATTCACTCCACGGACTTCTGGGGTTTCGTCTTCATCGTTATCCTGCTGCCGCTGTTCCTCGTTTTCTGGATGCGCTCCAAGCAGTACAAGACGGGCACCAAAGAAGTGACGAAAAACGAGGGCAAGGCGAAGACCTTCCGCATTCTGTCCTTCGTGCCCGTGGCGGTGGTGGCGCTCGTGGCCATCGGCGCCCTTATGTCCATGGCGATCTTCCCGGGCAACGCCGAGAAGTACTCCAACGTGCTGAAGACCGACACGCTGGAGTTTGCCCAGGACATCAAGGAAGTGAACTATTCGGAGATTCCCGTCATCGACCGCGATTCCGCCATTTTGCTGGGCAACCGCGAGATGGGCTCCATCCCCGAGTACGTCAGCCAGTTCGAGGTGTCGAACCTGTACTCGCAGATCAACTACCAGGGGACGCCGGTGCGCGTGAGCCCCTTGGGTTACGCCGACCTGTTCAAGTGGTTCACCAACCGCGAGGGCGGCATCCCGGCCTACGCGCTCGTGAACATGACCACCCAGGACGCCGAGATCGTGCGTCTGGAGGACAGCCCCATCTATTACTCGCAGTCCGAGCCGCTCGTGCGCAACATCGACCGCCACGTGCAGCTGTCCTATCCCTTCTATATGTTCGGCGAGAAGTCCTTTGAAATCGATGAGGACGGCCACCCCTGGTGGATCTGTCCCGTGAAGGACTTCACCATTGGCCTCTTCGGTGGCGAGACCATCAGCCGCGTGGTGCTGTGCGACGCCACCACCGGCGAGACCCAGGATCTCGCTGTGGCCGATTGCCCCGAGTGGGTCGACCGCGTGTTCCCCGCTGAGCTGCTCATCCAGCAGTACAACTGGTGGGGCGCCTACAACAACGGCTGGCTGAACTCGTTCCTCGGTCAGGAGGGCGTGGTGCGCACGACGCCCGGCACCGATGGCACGCTGGGCTACAACTACATCGCCAAGGACGACGACGTGTGGGTGTACACCGGCGTCACCTCTGCCACGGCCGACAACTCCATCATCGGCTTCGTGCTGGTGAACCAGCGCACCCAGGAGTCGCACTTCTACAGCGTCTCGGGCGCCACGGAGGACTCTGCCATGCAGTCCGCCGAGGGCCAGGTGCAGAACTTGCGCTACACCTCCACGTTCCCGCTGCTCATCAACGTGTCGAACCAGCCGACCTACTTCATGGCCCTGAAGGACGGCGCGGGCCTGGTGAAGAAGTTCGCCATGATCGACATCCAGCGCTACCAGAACGTGGCCGTGGGCGATACGGTGGCCGACACCCAGAAGGCCTACGAGGCGCTGCTCGCCACCAACGGTGTCGTGGCTGAGAGTGGAGACGGTGCGACCGACGTAGTGACGGTGAAGGGCACCATCCGCTCCATGAATCAGGCGGTCATCGAGGGCAACACCCACTTCTACCTGACCGTGGAAGGGGAGGACGGCTCCATCTTCGATTTCGCGCTGCCGGGGCTGTTGGACATCGTCGGCTACAAGGTGGGCGACGAGATCAACTTCACGTACGTGGAAGCCGCCGGCTCCAACGTGAGCCCGGCCTACGAGATCCTGGGCGAGGGCGGCAAGGCGCCGGCGACCGAGGACGCCGCGGGCGCTTCCGGTGATGGTGCGGCCGCGACTGGCGAGGCTCGGACCGGCGACGAGAACGCCTCCGGCGAGCCCGAGGACGACGTGGTGCAGGATAACGGGGCCGCCCAGACGCCTGCCGACGTTGCTTCTGGCGAGGACACCGAGAAAGTGGCCTAGGGGCGCTTCGGGATCAACGTAATTCTCAGGGTTTAAAGCGAGCGAGAGTAATCTCGCTCGCTTCTTGTTTTCCCAGTTCAACATGAAGGTTTATAGGAGGGTTTAAAGCTTTAAACTTCTTTTTCCCGCTTGGTCGATGCGTGGATTTGCCAAGGCGTCCATAGTGCGTGGTGCAGCGAGGGAGCTGCGGCGGCGAAGCGAAAAGCTTCTCCGCAAACCAACGCAGCACGGACGCTGCAACCGAGCTTTCAGAGAAGCTCGGCGTCACGAGTGAGGGAAAGGGACCCATCATGACCAACGGAATGAATGTTTCTCGCCGCGACCTGTTCAAGTTCGGCGGTCTGGCCGCCATCACCGCTGCCGGCGCCGGCGCGCTTGCAGGCTGCGCTCCCCAGCAGAAGATGGCGAGCACGGGCGCCGCCGCTGCCGAGGACGGATCTACCTACGTGGGCCCGAGCTTTTTGCAGAAGCCGGCCGAAATCACCGAGTTCGATGAGGAGCACACCTACGACGTCGTGGTCGTCGGCGCGGGCGAGTCGGGGCTTTCCGCCATGCACGCCGCGCTGGAGGCGGGTGCCACGGTGGGCGCGCTGCAGAGCCTCTCCATCGTGCAGACCGCCGGCAACATGGGCGCTTCCATCGATCTGACGAAGACGAACGAGGCCGGCATCAAGGCGGTGCTGTCCTTCATCAACTACAAGAGCGACTACCGCGCCAACCTGGGCCAGGTAGAGACCTGGGCCCGCAACTCCCAGGAGGCGCTGGCCTGGTGGGCCGAGGCCGCGGCCAAGGGCGGCAGCGAGTCGAAGCCCTACGACTACACGGTGAACTGCAACGGTCATGAGGTGTTCTTCCACGCCAACACCTACTTCCATGACGAGGGCCATCAGAAGGGCGCGCTCGTCATCGGCGACGCCGTGCAGGCCGAGGGCGCCGAGATCTTCTTCGAGACCCCCTGCGTGCAGCTGCTCGTGGAGGACGGTCGCGTGGCGGGTGCCATCGGCGAGACCAAGGACGGCACTCACGTGCTGCTGCGCGCTAACAAGGGCGTCATCATGGCCGCCGGCGACTATGTGGGCGATTCCGAGATGCTGTACTACTACACCCCCGACGCGAAGGGCCTGCATCAGGCCGTCGATTTCCGCAACGGAACGGGCCTGAAGGCCGCCATGTGGGCCGGCGCCCAGATGTGCCCGGCCTCGCACACCAAGATGGTGCACGGCGAGGGCCCGAAGGTGCGCTTCGAGATGCCGTATTTGTTCCTCGACCGTCATGGCAAGCGCTTCATGGACGAGGGCTGCTGCCGCATGGGCTACCTGAACGAGTTCACCAACAAGTACCTGGCCGAAGTCGATTTCGCTGAGTCCACGGCCGCCAAGTTCTTCTCCATCGTGCCCACGAACTGGGAGGAGCACTACGATGCCTGGAAGGACTTCTCCGACATCTCCATCCACAACGCCTACCGCAACGTCGATCCCGAGGCTTGGATCAAGGGCGACACGCTGGAGGAGCTGGCCGAGGGCATGATCGCTTACGCCGACGAAGAGGGTTGGGCCCACGACTACACCGTGGAGGCCATCGTCGAGTCCATCAACCGCTACAACGAGCTGGTGGCTGCCGGCAACGGCGACGAGGACTTCGGCAAGCGCGACGAGTACATGGTGCCGATCGAGGCCCCCTGCTACGCGGTGCCGCGCGGCGCGAACAACATCGACGCTTTGGTGGACGGCCTGTGGTGCGACGGCAACTTCCAGTGCCTGGACGTCGACATGAAGCCGATCGAGGGCCTGTTCGCCGTCGGCAACGCCTCCGGTCCCTTCTTCGGCAACAGCAACTACCCGATGGACATCGAGGGCCTGTCGGTGGGCCGCGCCATCACCACCGGTTTCGCCACGGGCCGCTACGTCGCCGGCCTGTAGGTCGCAGGATTCGGCGGGAATTGCGGGACTCGACTGCCTGAGCTTTCGGGGGCCACCCCCGGGTTCTCGTGCTCGTATGTCCCGCATCGAGTTTTCCGTACCCTCCCTCTGAGCCGACGCCCCTCACCGGGCGTCGGCTTTGCTGTTTCCGTCGGGCCGGGAACATGGAAGAGGCGGGGCTTGCTTTGAGTCGGGGCTTTCCGGAAAATGCGGGGCATCTTTTCCGGGGAAAATTTCGAGTTGTTAGACATTTGCTCCCTGAAGGCAGCCTGATTTCAGCGAAAGAGGAACTCGAAAGAGGCGTTTCTGCCTTTTGAAAGGCGAAAAGCGATAGTTTGGTTCAAGCGTGAGCAGGGGCATGTCTAACAACTCGAAATTTCTGCCATAATGGGCGGGTAAGATTGACGCAAGGGTTGCAAAGGGGCTGCGAGCGTGAAAAATGAAAACGTGGAAGATCGCCGGGCGCTTTTGCGGGGCGGGCGCCGTTATGTGATGGCTTACGGGTGCGCCCGCGCTTGGGCGACGTTGACCTTCACGGGGGCAAGTGCCGGGGCGATTGGCGGCCCTGCGGGAGGCGCTGCGGGAGGCGCTGCGGTCGCAGCGGCGATTCCTTGGTCGTTCGACACTCATTTCACCTTCGATCTTGCCTATATTGTCGTGAGCATCTTGCTGGTGCTGCTGTTCCGCCGCTTCATTCCCCTCAACGAGAATCGCATGATGAAGTTCGTGTCGTTCGGGTGCATGCTCGCGGCTTCGATTGCCGTAGTCTTGGCCCCGTGGGTGCCCGAAGCGTCGTTTTCTCTGATGGTGGGAGGCTCGCTTGCTGCGGGGGTGGGATACGGCCTCTTTTTGCTGTTGGCTGCTGAGGTTCTATGCTCGTTTAGTCTGCTGCGGATTTTCCTGTTTCTGTCGGGGGCTATGCTGCTTGGGGTTGTCATCACGTTCTTCTGCCAGGGCATGGGCGTGTGGCAAGCGAGTGCGGCTTTAGTGGCGCTTCCCGTGCTTGCCTCGCTGTATCTGCATGGAGCTTATGAGCGGATTCCCGCGGCTGAACGACCCAAGCGGGGTGTGCCGAAGTTCTCCTATCCGTGGAAGCTGTTCGTGCTGTACGGCCTGTACGCCTTCGCCTATGGCATGCGCGCGAACCAGCTGGCGTGGGGCGCGGGTCGACATTCGTCGCTTTCCACGTTCATCCTCATGGCGGTGCTGTTCCTCACGGCCTACTTCGCCTCGCGCCGGTTTAACATCGGGCTTCTGTACCGGTCGCCTGTGGTGCTCATGGTGTGCGGCTTTCTTTTGGTGCCGGCCCAAAGCTTGCTCGGTGCGGCGGCGTCAAGCTATCTCATCGCCATCAGCTACTCGCTCATGTCGTTCCTCGTGGTGCTGTTGCTCTATGATATTTCCCGACGGCTTGGCGTTGCCATCGTGGTCTTCATGGCGATCAAGAACGCCGAACAACTTTTTCAAGTGGTCGGCGGCGAGGTTCCGGGGCTGCTTGCGCAAGCGGGGTTGCCTGCGGCCACTCAGGACTTTGTGGTGACGATTATCGTGTCGGTGCTCATTTTGGCGGCCACGGTGCTGCTGTTCTCGGAGAAAGAGCTGGCGAGCAAGTGGGGCGTGGACATTCTGGAAGAGGGCGGTCTTATCGAGCGCACGGCCGAGGAAGAGCGCGTGGGCCAGCGGGTGGAGGAGCTGTCGGCCACCTACCGGCTGAGCCCCCGCGAACAGGAGGTGCTGGCGCTTCTGGCCGAGGGGAAGACCGGGCGCGTCATCCAGCAGGAGCTGTTCATCGCCGAGGGTACCTTCAAAGCGCACACGCGCCATATTTACGAGAAGATGGGCATCAATTCCCGCAAGGAGCTCTTCGAGCTGCTGGGCGTGCCCTCGTAGCGCACCCCTAAGGCGCCCATAGCGCATCCAAAGAATGCCATTCGGGCATGCCGCTCGCGCGGGTTTTTTGAAGAGGGGAGAAAAACCCGTTGACACGGGCGGGATTCGCTCTAGAATAGACGAGCTGCCCAAAGGTGGGCAGTGCAACGAACAGATATGTTCCGCTACTTAAGACAGCAGGTACCGAGTCTGCAACCGCCTGCGGGGCGTTCCGAAAGGGGCGACACCCGGCGCAACGGCTCGGTTTAATCGCGCAAGCGGCCCGCCGAGGTGGTCGACAGATTCGCTTCCGTGAATACGTGCGGCCTCCGTCTTATGGGCGGGGGCCGTTTTCGCTTCTCAGGCTTGCGGCCCACCCACCAAGGTGCGGAACCCGGATAAGCTTGAGAAGGAGGTGTACGTACAACATGCCCAACGCTCAGAACAAGGAGATGCTCGCCAGCATCAAGGAGGATCTCGACGGCGTTTCCGCCATGTGGGTCGTGGATTACCGCGGTCTCACCGTGAAGGAGATGCAGCAGCTGCGCCGCGACATTCGCGAGACCGGCTCGGTGCTGAAGGTCTACAAGAACACGCTGGTTCACCTGGCGCTTGCCGAGGCCGAACTGCCGACGCTCGACGATATGCTCGCCGGCCCCAGCGCGTTCGTGTTCTCCGGCAACGACGCGGCCGCATCGGCTAAGGCCCTGAAGACCTTCGCCAAGGCCAACGAGAACCTTGAGATCAAGGGCGGCCTGATGGAAGGCGCTGCCGTGTCGGCCGCAGAGGTGGAGGCTATCGCTTCTCTGCCCTCTCGCGAGCAGCTCATGGCTCAGATCGCCGGTGCCATCTCCGGCGTCGCTCGCGGTCTGGCTACCACCATCAACGGTGTGCCGCGCGGTTTGGCCCAGGTCGTCAAGGCCGTGGCCGAGCAGAAGGAAGCTGCCTAACAGCTCGGGCGGCCTGAGACGGGCCGCGTAACGCAAGAAGAAATGACGGTCGGCGCGAAGAGGTGCCGGCCCCCTTTGAAAGGAAACTAACATGGCTGTTACTCGTGAAGAGATCATTGAGGCTTTGAAGGAGATGTCCCTGCTCGAGGCTTCCGAGCTCGTGAAGGACATCGAGGAGACCTTTGGCGTGTCCGCCGCCGCTCCGGTGGCCGTGGCCGCCGCCGCTCCGGCTGAGGGTGGCGCTGCCGCCGAGGAGAAGTCCGACTTCGACGTCGTGCTCGAGGGCTTCGGCGACAACAAGATCGCCGTCATCAAGGTTGTCCGCGAGATCACCGGCCTGGGCCTGAAGGAGGCCAAGGAGGTCGTCGAGGGCGCTCCGAAGGCTGTCGCCGAGGGCGTGAACAAGGAGAAGGCCGAGGAGATCAAGGGCAAGCTGGAAGAGGCCGGCGCCGCTGTGACCCTGAAGTAAATTCGCTTTCGCGAAAAGCTTCTCCCAACCGATTCGGTTGCAAGGACCCCGCTTTCGAGCGGGGTCCCTTTTTGGTCTGCCCAAAGTTCGACTGCCGATTTTGAGCAAAAAGACCCACTTCTCGTAATTGTAAGAAGCAGAACGGGTACAGTTCTTTGCGTTTTCCCAGGTAGAGCGAGTTCGATCCACTCTAGCCCTTTCTAAAGGCTACGAGAAAGGGGGTATTTTGCTCATTTCGGGCTTTAGCCAAGCCACGCTTCCAACGACTCGATGTCGCGCTGGGCTTGGGCGAGGCCGGTTTCGTAGGAGCGAACGAGGGCGTCGTAGTCGGTGGTCTTGTTGGTGACGTCCATGGTGTCGGGGTAGAAGACCCAAGCGGCGCCTGTCTTTTCCAATTGCTCTATCTCGTCGCAGAGCTCGTTGTAGGGCTGCCAGCGTGCGATGGTGCGCTCGGCCACGATGGGATGCTTGCGGAAGGCCGAGCGGAAGAGCGCCTGGGCGCCCCGGCTCATGGCGTGCTTGCGGTAGCCGCGCGGTTGGGTGCGGATGATGCAGAAACGCTCGTAGCCGTCGGCGCGGGCGGCATTCAGCAGGATGCCCCAGCTATCTCCCATGCCGCCGTCCATGTAGGTGTGCCCGTCGATGGTGGTGGGCGGCATGAAAAGGGGCATGGTGGACGATGCACGCACTTTCAGTCCCAGGTCGTGGGCGTCCTTCACATCGGCGCGGGTCCAGGCGACGGTCTCGCCGGTGTCCCAATCCATGGCCTCGATGTGCATATCGGCCGGGTTGGTGGCGAAGGTGCCCCAGTCGAAGGCCATGGGGTCGTCGGCGGGCGCGTTTTCGATCAGCTCCTCGTAAAGGTAGGGGCTGTTGAAGTAGCCGGTGCCCCGCAAGAAGCTGCCCCAGCCGCCGAAGCGTGGGTACTTCACCAGCTCGACGAACGAGGCGCGGGCACGGGTGGCGTCGCGCACCAGATAGTTCACCGTATGGCTGGATCCGGCCGAGATGCCGTAGACGCACCCGAAGTTCAGGTTGCGCGCGAGCAGCTCCACCACCATGGGCGCCGTGTAGCTGTTGCGCATGCCGCCGCCCTCGAAGATGAGCGCCACATCGGGCTGGTTGATGGCGAGGTCGGCGAGTTGGGCGGGGTCGGTCATGGAAGCTCCTTTAAGGGCATGAGAAAAGGGAGCCCGTAAGAGCTCCCTTTCAGTATAGCTATTTGTCGCGCCGCCGCGGACGTTACTCCGCGTAGCGGAACAGGGCGGCGACGGGCTGGTCGGTGGGCATCTGGTTCTGCTCGACGATGTAGATGTGGGTGTCCTGAGCCAGTGCCGCCTGGGCGAAGGCGTCGGTGATGTCGGGCGCGGCCGGGTCGATGTAGCCGTCATCGACCGGGTTCGGATCGCCGTCGAAGGTGACGGTACCGGTGTTGATGTCGAAGCCGCCGGGGAGGATCTTGCCCTTCACGAGGAACAGCGCTCCCACGCGGCGCTCGGCCAGCGCCATGCCGATGGCGTCGAAGTCGTCCGAGGCCTTGCCATGGGCCGCGTCGGCGCCGAACTTCTCAGCGACTTCCTTGATGTTCGCATCGCGGATGCCGTCCATCACCGCCAGCGACTCTTCCAGAAGCGCCTTGCCGTCGAGGCCGGCGGGATCCTTCTTGATGCCGACAGGCAGGAGGTGGCGCAGCGTGGAGAGCTTGCGGAAGGCGTGCTCGTACTCCTCGTCGCAGCACAGGATGATGGGGGTGGCGTCATCGCGCACGAGGTAGTCGTTCACGGCCTGGTTCACGTAGCGGAACCACGGCAGGGCGTCGTCCTTCTTCACCTCGTTGCGGGACTGATGGTCGTGGTACTGGCCCATGTGGCCCTCCAGCGAGATGTAGTCCAGCGCGCCCTTCTCGCCCTTGCGGGCGTCGGCGGCGATGTCGTCGCTGTTGGCGAACAGCTCGCTGAAGAAGTCGTGCACTTCCTGCGGCAGCTGCTGGCGCTCCACATGGGTGCGGTCGCCCTTCACCCAGCTGAAGCGGTCGTTGCCCAGTTCCAGCACATAGTACTCGGTGCCGTACTGGAAGTTGCGCAAAAGCGGCTTGACGAAGTAGGTGTCGCCGGCGGCCACCATGGGATCGGGGGCGAAGAACAGGTTGTACACGTAGATGTCGTCGTTGTTCATGAGGAAGCCCAGACCCTCGCCGGCATGCAGCCAAAGCGGCATGTCCGGATGCGCCAGCAGGTAGTCGGCCTTTTCCACAATGCCCTTATAGGCGTCCTTGTCGTAGCTTTCCGCCAGGGTGCGCTCGGCGTCCTTCATCAGATCCTTGAACATGTCGCGATCCCAGATGTCGCGGCGCTCCTCGCGCTCGGTATGGTGCACGGGAATATAGAGCGACACGACGGGCGCGGTCACATCAGCGAGGATGGCCGGATCGAAGTCCTCCATCACGTGAATGCTATCGGCGGTCTTCCGCAAGGTCTCCTTCTCGTCTTTCATGACGAACCTCCAAAGTGGTCGGGAACACAAAGTGCGCGCAGCAGTGTCGCCGTGCCGTTGCGGTTGGAAGGCGACGGCGCGTGGTGCAACTGATGTGCTGAAAAGAGCATAGCCCCCGACGAGGAAAATCGGGGGCTATGAGCCAGCCTGTGAACGGGCGGTTGCCGAAATGCAGTTTAAAGTTGATTTAGCCGCTCGCCTTTAGTCGCCTTTAGTCGAGATAGCGCTTCACGTTCATGGCGCGCATGGCATTCAAGATGGCGATGACGGCCACGCCCACGTCGGCGAAGACGGCCATCCACATGTTGGCGATGCCGAAGGCGGCCAGCACCAGCACGGCAAACTTGACGCCCAGGGCAAACACGATGTTCTGCCAGACGATGCCCATGGTGCGCCGCGCCAGGTGAATGGCGCGGGCGATGTCGTCGGGGTCGTCGTTCATGAGCACGATGTCGGCGGCCTCGATGGCGGCGTCCGAGCCCATGGCGCCCATGGCGATGCCGATGTCGGCGCGGGTGAGCACGGGTGCGTCGTTGATGCCATCGCCCACGAAGGCGAGCTTGCCCTTGCCATTGGTGTCGCGCTCGGTTTGGGCGAGAAGCGCCTCCACCTCGGCCACCTTGTCTTGGGGAAGCAGCTCGGCGTGCACCTCGTCGATGCCGAGTTCGGCGGCGACGGCCCGGGCCACGGGTGTGCGGTCGCCCGTGAGCATGACGGTCTTCTTCACGCCGGCCGCGCGCAAATCGGCGATGGCGCGGGCGGCGTCGGGCTTCACGGTGTCGGCGATGACGATGGCGCCCAGGTAGGTGCCGTCGGCGGCCACGTAGAGCACGGTGCCTGGCACGTCGGTGGCCGTGAAGGCGATGTCATGGGCCGCCATGAGCTTACCGTTGCCCACGAGCACGTTTCGTCCGTCCACGACCGCTTCCACGCCCTGGCCGCTGATCTCGCGGACGTCGCGCACCCGCTCGGCGGTTGTGATGGAGCCGCTGTCCGGTCGCGCGCCGGTCGTGGTGGAGTCGCTGTCCGGTTGCGCCAGATTCGCGTCGTTGTCGCTGTCCGGTCGCGCGTCGGTCGTCAGGGAGTCGCGATAGGCCCGCACCGATTGCGCGATGGGATGGGTGGAGAACGTCTCGGCTGCGGCGGCGATGTCGGCAAGCTCGGCCTCGCTTACGCCAGGGGCGCCGATGAGCTCGGTCACGGAGAAGGTGCCGTCGGTCAAGGTTCCAGTCTTGTCGAACACGACGGTTTCGGTGGAGCCCAGGGCCTCCAGGTAGTTCGACCCCTTCACCAGAATGCCGAGGCGTGATGCCCCGCCGATGCCGCCGAAGAACGACAGCGGTACGGAGATGACCAGTGCGCAGGGGCACGACACCACGAGGAAGGTGAGTCCGCGCAAGATCCAGTCGGACCACTGACCGCCGAACAACAGCGGAGGCACGATGGCGAGTACAGCGGCCACGCCCACGACGATGGGGGTGTACACGCGGGCGAAGCGAGTGATGAAGTTCTCGGTGCGCGCCTTCTTCTCGGCGGCGTTTTCCACCAATTCCAAGATGCGGCTTACCGTGGAGTCCTCGAAGGGCTTGGTGGCGCGTACGACGAGTTTGGCCGTCAGGTTCACGCAGCCGGAGATGACCTCGTCGCCTGGGCGCGCCGTGCGGGGCACCGACTCGCCGGTGAGCGCCGCCGTGTCGATTTGGCTTTCGCCGGTCAGCACCGTGCCGTCAAGCGGGATGCGCTCGCCGGGCATGACGATGAACTCGTCATCGGGGGCGAGCTCGAAGGGATCCACCTGCTTCAGCTTGCCCTCCTCCATGACGTTCGCGTACTCGGGCGCGATATCCATCATGTCCGCGATGGACTGGCGCGACTTGTCCACGGCGTAGCTTTGGAATAGCTCGCCCACCTGGAAGAACAGCATCACGGCCGCGCCTTCGGCCATGTGCGGCTCGGTGTCGGGGAACAGCACCAGCGCAAACGCGCCGAAGGTGGCCACGGTCATGAGGAAGTCCTCGTCCAGCGCGTGCCCGTGCACAAGGCCTCGCAGCGCGCCGGCGATGACGTCGTAGCCGGCGATGAGGTAGGGGATGAGGAACAGCGCGAACTCGGCGTACACATCGCCGGGCGTGCCAAAGGTGGCGGCAAGCGCTTCGGTCTGGGCCGCCACTTCAATGGCGACGAACAGCGCGAGGGCGACGATGATGCGGGTGAGGAGTTTCTTCTGCTTCGGGTTCATGGGGAATCCTAACGGACGATGCGGCAGTCTTTTTCGTAGCTGGTGCAGACGGACTGGGCGGCGTCGACGATGGCGGCTAGGGCCTCCGCGTCGGCGGCGTCCGCGTCGATCGTCAGCTTGCTCGTCATGAAGCTGATGGATGCTTTGTTCACGCCGGGCAACGCGTTTATGCCGGCTTCCATTTTCGCGGCGCAGTTGGCGCAATCGAGGTTCTCCAGTTTGAATGACTTGCGCATGATGGTTCCTTTCAATGTTGTTCCCACTCGATAGTGGCGGGCGGTTCGGTGAATCGCAAGGGGGACAGGGTTACTCGCACACGTGGGTCATGCCCTGGGCGAGCATGGTGTAGACGTGGTCGTCGGACAGGGCGTAGATGACGTTTTTGCCGTCGCGGGTGGCCTTCACGAGGCGCGCCTGCTTCAGCGTGCGCAGCTGGTGGCTCACGGCGCTTTGGGTGCAGCCGACGACGGCAGTGATGTCGCCGACGGACAGGCCGCCGCCCATGAGCGCGAACAGGATTTTGATGCGGGTGGTGTCGGAGAAGGCCTTGAACAGGTCAGCAACGTCGAACAGCAGCTCCTCGTCGGGCATCTCTGCGAACAGATTGGCCGTGGCCTCGCGATTGCAGCCGCAGGGGCAAGCCTCCAGCGACGCGCAGGCGCCTTCCACGATTTTGCCGGCTTCTTTCTCTATGGCTGTCGGTTCGTCCATCTTGACTCCTTGCAAACTATTAAACATATGAGCAACTGTTCATAAGTATAGGCACCGCCACCGATCTGTCAAGGGGAGGAATAAAAGATTTCGTTTGGAAGAGCAACGGAAGGGGAAGCGTAACGGCTCCGTCGCCATCGGAAGGCGTGTCAAAGCTACCATTGAAGGCAGAAAACGCGATAGGACGCAGTGTCGCATGCCTTTGTCTCGTACACGATCCGGCTATCTCCCAATCATTGATACGAGGCGGGGAAGAAGGCGCGGATGGCTGTCCCATCGCGCCCGATGCGAATCTGAAAGGTGTTGCAATGAAGGCTTACCAAATCGTCGATGCCGACTTCGTGAAGCGCGAGATAGGACGCATGCCCATCGTGGACGTGCGACCGCCGCTGCGCTATGACACGGCCCATATTCCCTCGGCTATCAATATTCGGCTCGATGTGGCCGCCGCCTCGGACGATCCGGCCGAGGAGCTGGCCGAGATGTTCCAGGACAACGGCATTTTCCCCGAGGACGCGGTCATTGTGTACTGCCAGATGGGCGTGCACGCCAAGATCGCCTGCGATTACCTGGCGTCGGTGGGTTACAGCAAGCTGTATCTGTATGCCGGCAGCATGAACGACTGGATGCGCGATTCGGCGCGTCCTGTGGAGGCCTCGTCGGTCGCCTTCGCGAAGGCGTCCTAGGGAGAGCGCGAAGACCTGCGGCCGAGCGTTCGACGCTGCCGATGTCGGCGCGTTCGTCGCGACGAAACGATGACAAGGGCCGTCTGCTTGTAGCGGGCGGCCCTTCGCTGCTCTACCATAAGCGGGAGATATCGATGCGGGCGCATCCCGCGCTCGCCGAGACAGGAGGCCGCCATGACCACGGAAGAGAAGCGCGTCGACGAGGAAGAGTCCTCGCCGTTGGATATGCCCGACCCCATCCCCGGGTTCCCCGAATTCGGGCACATCCCCTTCGAAGGGCTGCACAACACGCGCGATTTGGGCGGCATGCCGGCGGCCGATGGGCGCCGCATCGCGCCGGCGAAACTCATCCGCAGCGGGTGCCTTCACAAGGCGAGCGAGCAGGACCTGGCGCGGCTTGTGGGCGACTACGACCTGGCCGGCGTCATCGATTTCCGCACCCAGCTCGAGCGCGACAAGGAGCCCGACCCCCGCGAGCTTATGGAAGGCGTGGTGTTCTACGACTTCCCGGCGCTGTCCGGCGAGACTATCGGCATTACCCACGGCGCGGGCGTGGCCCAGGACTTGAAGACCTTCGCCAGCTACAACGCCAGTCCTCACGAGCTGGTGCGAAGCATGTACCCCCAGATTTTGCTGGACGACGCGGGGCGGCAGGCCTACACGTCGTTTCTCGAGGTGCTTTTGGAAGGCGACGGCGGGGCGTATCTGTGGCACTGCTCCGAGGGCAAGGACCGGGCTGGCCTGGGCGCGGTTATCGTGGAGCGGGCGCTCGGGGTGCCCGAGGCCTACGTGCGCGCCGATTACCTGGCCACGAATTTGTTCGCGCGCAACCGCGCCGAGGGGATCGTCGACGCCATCAGCAAGAAGCTGGGTCTCATGAAGGGGCTCGATGCGGACATCGACTCGCTGTTCTACGCCTACAACGACTACTACGATTGCGCCTTGGCGGCGGTGAACGCCAACTACGGCTCCTTCGATGCCTACCTCGCCGAGGCCCTGGATTTCGGCCCCGAGAAGCGCCAGGCCCTGCGGGCGAAGTATCTCCGGTAGGTCATCCGGCGCTGCATCCCGCCATCTCGCTTGTCCGCCCGTAGGGGCAGACCTTGGTCTGCCCTAATCTCCCTATCCTCCATCCATTCCGCACTTTCTCGACATTTTACCTCGCAGAAATACCTCTGCGCGCGGGGAGGTGTAAAATCGCCCTCGAACATTTCGCGACCCAAGGAGGCATTGTGGCCGAGTCCGCTACCCCGGAACAGAAAGTCATCGTCGTCGATTTCGGTGCCCAGTACGGGCAGCTCATCGCCCGTCGCGTGCGCGATTCGCACGTGTATTCCGAAATCGTGCCCTGCGACATCACGGCCGAGGAGGTGCGAGCCATCGCGCCCGCGGCCATCATCCTGTCCGGCGGTCCGGCGTCGGTGTACGCGGAGGACGCCCCTTCCATCGACCCGGAGATCCTCGCCCTGGGCATTCCCGTGCTCGGCTTCTGCTACGGGCAGCAGGCCATGGCCGTGGCGCTCGGCGGGGAAGTGGGCCACACCGAGAAGGGCGAGTACGGCCCGGCAGTCATCACGCGGGCGGGCGAGTCGGCGCTGTTCGACGGCACCCCCGGCGAGCAGACCGTGTGGATGAGCCACCGCGACGCCGTGAGCCGCGTGCCCGAGGGCTTCTCCATCACGTCGCGCACCGAGGTGTGCCCGGTGGCGTCCATGGAATACCCCGAGCGGCGCCTGTTCGCCACGCAGTTCCACCCCGAGGTGCGCCACACTGAGTTCGGCCAGACCATGCTGCGCAACTTCTTGTTCGGCGTATGCGAGCTTGAGCCCGATTGGACTATGGACTCCATCATCGACGACTCCATCGAGGCCATCTGCGCCGAAGTGGGGGACGACCGCGTCGTTTTAGGCCTTTCGGGCGGCGTGGACTCATCGGTGGTGGCGGCGTTGTGCGCCCGCGCCATCGGCAAGCAGCTGACCTGCGTGTTCGTGAACCACGGCTTTCTGCGCAAGGGCGAGCCCGAGGAAGTGGAAGAGGTGTTCACGAAGCAGTTCGACGTGGACTTCATCCATGTGCACGCCGAGGAGCGCTATCTGGAGCTTCTGGCCGGCGTGACCGACCCGGAGGAGAAGCGCCGCATCATCGGCACGCAGTTCTGGAAGGAGTTCTTCGCCGTGGCGGAGGACTTGGCCCAGGACGGTCGGCCGGTGAAGTACCTGGCCCAGGGCACCATCTACCCCGACATCATCGAGAGCGGCGCACGCAAGACCGGCGGGAAGGCGAGCACCATCAAGTCGCATCATAATTTGATTCCGTTTCCCGAGGGCGTGCATTTCGATCTGATCGAGCCTTTGGACCACTTCTTCAAAGACGAGGTGCGCGCGCTGGGCACGGCGCTGGGGCTGCCCGACTACATCGTGCACCGCCAGCCCTTCCCGGGGCCGGGTCTGGCCATCCGCATCATCGGCGACGTGGACGCCGAGAAATTGAACATCCTGAAGAACGCCGACGCCATCGTCCGCGAGGAGCTGGACGCCTACAACGAGCGCCTGTTCGCCGAGACGGGCGAGCGCAACAGCGAGCACAGCGTCTGGCAGTACTTCGCCGTACTGCCCGACATCAAGTCCGTTGGCGTCATGGGCGACGAGCGCACCTACGCCCGCCCGGTCATCCTGCGTGCCGTAGAGAGCTCCGACGCCATGACCGCCGACTGGGCTCGCCTGCCCTACGACGTCCTAGCCCGCATCTCCGGCCGCATCGTAGCCGAAGTCCCCGGCGTGAACCGCGTGGTGTATGATATCACCAGCAAACCGCCCGCAACGATCGAGTGGGAGTAGAGGTTCCCTTCTTCCCTCCGATGCTTGATCATCCTGGCGGGCGCTCTCTACAGCGAGGGCGCCCGCTTCATTATGAGGAGCGCCCCGTGGATGTCCTGCAATTCATGCGTGATCACCAGGCCTATTTCGAAGACTACGTGACGCGCAGCACATACCACTCGAACGCCATCGAGGGCAGCACGCTGTCCTTTGCCGAGACCTATGCCATCCTCTGGAACGACAATACTCTGAAGGTGACGGCTACGGCTCGCGAGCTGTACGAGGCGATCAACCACAAGTACGCCCTGGCCACGGCATCGGAAAATATGGACGACCCTCTTTCGGAGCGGCTCGTCAAGGCCATAGCGCGGGATATCAACCGCAACATAAGCGGCATCGACGACTATCGTCACGGCCAGGTGATCATTCGCGGGGCGGAGCACCTGCCGCCGGCCGCCAATCAAGTGAACCAGCTCATGATGCAGCTCGTGTACGAGTACAACCACGACGAGGGAGGAGACCCCTTCCTGCGCGAGGCCCGCTTCCATATCCGCTTCGAGAGAATTCATCCCTTCGAAGATGGCAACGGGCGGACGGGTCGCATCCTCGTAAACCGCGGGCTCATGCGAGCCGGTCTCGCTCCGGTAGTGATCCCCGTGGAAGAGCGCGCCGCCTACATGGACTTGCTGGCGCGCAGCGACTACGACGGCCTGGCCGCCATGCTGCGCCGCCTGTCTGAGGCGGAGACCGAGCGTATGGAAAGATTTGCCGAGCTATAGCAGCGTTTGGCACAAGTGGAGAAAGCTATTCCACCTTCTGAAGGTACTTCGTCATGAGCTCCCTGGGGATGTGGCAATAGTCGTTGGGGAACTTGTCCAGGTGGTCTTGGTGCTCCTCGGCGCTCGGGACGTAGCGGGCAAGCAGCAGCACCTCGACGCGGATCCGGTCGCGGTCGGGCCTCGCCCAGATGTAGGCCTCCGCCTCACGCAGGTGGGAGGGATCCTCGCTGTAGACGCCGGTGCGGTACTTCTCGCCGACGTCGGCGCCCTGCCGGTTCACGCTGTAGGGGTCGATGATCTCGAAGAAGTAGCCCATCAGCTCGGTCACGGTCACGTGGCCCTCGTCGAACGTCACCTTGACGCACTCGGCGTACCCGTCGTAGGGCCCCTCGAGGCTATCGCCGGCCCCGTTCGCCCGCCCCGCCTCCGTGGCGACGACCCCGGGCAGCGTCTTGACGAACGCCTGCACGCCCCACAGACACCCACCGGCAAAGTATATCGTCTGCATGCGTCGGCCTCCTGAAATACACGTGCGAGCCAGCTGCGCTAACGATAGGAATGTGTCGTTAGCGCAGCTGTTCACTTTCTAACGACTAATTATCGCGATAAAGTGTCGTTAGACTGCCGGAGAAGCTTGCGGCGACGGCCAAGTGCCCCGCATCTGTTGCCGACAGATAGCTGTTTTCCGGGGTTGCCCTATGTGGTGCCTGGAACGCACCCCCTGGAGAGAATTACGAAGGGCACGACCCCGGTGCCATGCGAGATGGCGTGGATCGTGCCCTCGGGAAACGCGATGGCTTTGGTGGCCTTAGTATCCGCGTCCCTCCTACTCGTTCTCCTCCGCGATGCGTTGGTAAGTCTTCGTGCCGGCGTAGATCTGGTCCTTCAGCGGGTTCAGCTTCAGCTTGCGGATGCGATAGAGCTGGTAGGCCGCCAGCGCCATGTTCGATGCCAGCGCAATCAGGCTCACCACGAAGAACGCCGTGGGGTTGTGCGTGGTCGGGATGGGGGCGAGCACGTCGGCGAACTGGGGCACCGTCATCACGAACATGATCCAGAGCGCCAGCGTCTGCGCCCGGTGCTGCAGCCACGCGCCGCGCTTGATGAAGAACGTCGGGATGGTGCAGGCCAGAAGCAGCGCCAGGCCGCAGTAGGCGGAGTGGTCCGAGATGCAGTTGTAGGTGTAGGCGAAGTTCCAAAGGTCGTAGGCGATGATCCAGGCCCAGATCATGTCCGGCCAGATCATGTCCTTCGAGGGATCCTTCGAAATGAAAATGCCGAACCAACCGCAGATGGTGAGGATGTTCAAAATGCCCGCGATGCCGTTCATGATGTTCCACGGGCCCGATATCGTCCAGAGGTTCTCGACGACGCCGCCCTGCCACAGCCCGAAGCTGAACACCTGAAAATCGCGGATGACCGCCTCGGCGATGTTGATCGCCAGGATGAGCGGCGGGAAGCACAGCGCCCAGCGCTTCTCGTACAGGTAGTGGGTCTTGCCGTCCTTGCCGCGCCATTTCACGAAGCGCAGGGCGATGAACCCGAGGCACCCTGCCAGCGCGGAATAGGTCTTCACCCAGTTGAACCAGGTGCCTGTGCCGTACTCGTTGCCGGGGGCGGCGGTTACGGGCCACACGAACAGGGTGAGCGCAATCGGCACGACCGCGAACAGGGCGAGCCCGCACCACAGCTTGACGCGCCCCAGCTCGTTGAAGGCCATCAGGGAGAAGAGAACGAAGAGCCAAATGACCCAGTAAATCGGATCGGCTGCTTGATAGAGGATGCCCATGGGGTCTCCTTTCGTCGGCATGTGCCCGCGCGTTTCAGAAGCGGGAATGCGGCTTGCGATGCGCCCGTGTACGGGTCGGTTTGTTTGAAGTCTAGCAAATGCCGGTATCGCAATTTTTCACAAAAGGCTATGATTTGTGCAGGACATTTCGCGGAGAAGAGACGGGGCGTTCCAGGGGATGACGATGGTGCACGACTATGGGAAGATGACGCCGCTGCAGGCGGCCGGCTGCGTACGGGAGAGGCGCCGCGACCTGAAGGAATCGCGGCGCCTGACCGACACGCCGGGCGCGATTGTGGCCACGGCGCGCAAGCTCTTCGAGCTGAGAGGGGTGCGGGCGACCTCCATCGCGTCCATCGCGAAGGAGGCGAACGTCACCCGCGAGCTTATCTACTACCACTTCGCGAACCGCAACGGGTTGATTGAGGCGGTCATCGACGACTACGTGGAAGACTTGGTCGAAAGCGTGATCGTGTGGAACGAGGCGAGGGTCTTCGGCGACACGTCGGGATCGCTGAAGAAGTGCATCCGGACGTTTCGGTACTCGCTCTACGACGGGACGGGACGTCCGCGCCCGATGATAGGCGTGCTGGAGGAGCTGGGCGTGCGGGACGCCTTCGACGTGCGCGCTACGCGCGAGACGGCGGACTGCCTGGCGAACCACATCGCGAAGGAGTACGCGGCCTATCATCGGATTGAGATCGAGCTGGTGCGCGAGATGTTCTGCGTCGTGATATTCGGCTTGGTGGGCCTCGTGAAGATGAATCCCCAGATAGAAGACGACGTCCTCATGAAAGTGATAGAGCAAACCCTGCGCCTCGACATGGCGCCGATTGGGAAGGGGGAGGGATAAGATGAGCGATGTCTGGGGTGAGAGCCTGCCGATTCTCTACGGTAGAAGTGTGACGACTGGCGAGCTCGTCCATGTGGACGATGCTCCGAACGGGAAGGCGTGCGGGTGCGTGTGCCCTGATCCGGGGTGCGGCCAGCCACTCATCGCTCGCAACAACGGCAAGAAGAAGATCCACCATTTCGCCCATATCGGCGGCACGTGCGCATGGTCGGCTGAATACCTGCTGGCCGAATTGGCCCTGGAGGTCATAAGAGAACGTGGGCGCGTCTGGTTTCCGGAGCTGGCCTACGAGGCGCCAGGAACGCATCTTCCTGAAAAGGTTTCCGAGGGTATGGAACTACCGGTGTGCTGTGCGGAGAAAATTGAGGTGGAAGGCAGAAAAGCCCCAGCCATTGCCTTAGAGATCCGAACATCCCGCGGCAATGCCCGATACGTGTTCGTTCCCGAGCTGGTGCACGTTCTCGACGGCGAGCAAATCGCGAGTCTTAGAAAAGAGTGCCGGGGAATCGTCAGGATTGGCCTTCGCAGCTTGATGCGTTCGATGAAGACCTTGGAAGGAAAACACTACGACCGCGAAGAGCTTGCGGTCAGGATCCAAAGCAAAGAGGTCATGGAGGAGCTGTTGTCTGGGAGGCGCCAGCGGCATCTGGAATGGGCGTGGAATGCCAAGGCGAAGGAGCTTGGCGATCGGGCGTGGGCACTCTATGCGCAGCGCAAGAAAGAAGAAAGACAAAAAGCAGATGCAGAGAAGGAACGAAAAGCCGTCATCGATCAGGCGAGGCGAGAGAAGGTGCGCCTGGCGGCCGCCAAGAGGGCCGAAAAAGAACGGGCGCAGCTGGCTCAGGCGGCAAAGGCAGCAGCAGAGAGGGAGGCAGCGCGCGAGGCTTGGGAAGAAGCGCATCCCGTGCAGGGGAGGTCGATAAGAGATGAAGCGCGTCGCCAGAAGGCCCTCAGCGACATGGATCGTGCCCGCGAAATAATGGCCCCCATCGTGGACGATGTGAGGAGGCCGGCAAGAGGCCTGGGCGGCAAACGATGGTATCGGTGCGAGAAATGCGGCAAAGTGGGTCCAGCCGACGAGTTCGCCGTCGGCGACACTGGCTGTGTCTGGAATCGCGGGATATGTTTTGAATGCGCTGGGCAGTCGGAAATAGTGGTGAAGCTAGCGGGTTTTTCGCATGTCGCCGGGTTGTATGGATAGGAACAGCTGTTGCGCAATTAAAAATCAGCTTCGCACTATCTCAAAAGTGCATACGCCGTACGCACCAATTCGATTTTCTTGACGTGTGTAGGTGCGCTTGCTCTCTATTTTGATCTTTTGTTTCGCGATGGGTCCTGTGATGAGGCCGGTGGCTTCAACGTTGCTCTGCTCGGCAATATCGCTTTGTCCTCAATAGCTCTAATAGCTCGTCAAATAGCTCGTCAGCTTACGTCGCCTTGCATTCCTATAGATGAATATGCGACGTATTTTCTGATGCTCCAGTATGGGCGTCTATGCCATTACGGCAGGGTCCATTTTTCATTGGAGGCGATTTCATCCGGAGCGGTGCGCGGTCTTGGAAAAGGACATCAAGCCGCACATCAATGTTTCTTAAGTTACGGCAGCTCTCAGTCTTGACTTCTGCAATCATAATACTTGCTCGTCAATCTTCAATCCTGCATGTTTATGTACCGCTCGCTGCCATCAACTGCTTGCATTATGCTGTGGTGCTTGTCGTCGAGGCCTCGGAAGCAAGCAGTTTTCGCAGTTCTGTGCCTATGCCGTCAATTAGTTCATCTGTGGCGGTTCTATATGCAAGAAAAGCATCCTCCAATTCTCGGCTGTTGCGTGCAAATAGAACCATATTGCTGCTTGCGCTATTGAATTCTTTCGCAAGAGAGCGAATTCTGTCGCTAAGCACCCTATCGCAGAGGATCGAAAATTGGACCTGGCTCAATCGCAACAGTTCGCTCTTCTCTTCATCGGTTCGTACCTCTGCATGCGTGACGCCGGTAGCATAAAGATCCCTAATTTGAATATATTCGACGACATTTGCCCTTGCGCAATCGAGAACAACTTCTTGTAGCTTCTCGTAGTTGTCGATTTGCTGCTCTTCCATCTTGCGCTTATGGTCGTCGGCGCGTTTCCTTGTCTCGATTTTCTCGCTATGCCAATTGCTGAGCATTGTGGTGGCGATGCTGACGATTGCGCCAATGATGGCGCCAAGAAGCGTAGGCAGCGCATTGATTAACGGCTGAAAGTCCATTCACATCCATTCTGTAGAAGTTCGATAATATAGGGTTCCGCATGACTTCTTTTTGCTGTCGCTATTAATGCTATAGGGTAATCATACTAATTGCTAGTGAACTTTCGGATATGCGTAAAAAGGTTTTCGCGAGGCTGCTCGAATCTTGAAAAAGACCAATCTCTCGATAGCTAGTGAATAAGCGGTATTCTATATTGATGCGTGCTTTTGCAATTTAGATTAGAAGACGATTCGCCTAAGGTTAGTACATGCGGAAGGATCAATCATGAAAAGACTGGATCTTGAACCGACGGAGGCAAATATCCTTGCGTGCCTGGACAAAGATATCACGTCTAGGAATGCAGATATCAAACGTTTCATTTCATTGTTGGATGAAATAGAACCGCCGTTTTCCTTATGCATTGATGCGCCTTGGGGCGATGGAAAGACAATGTTTGTGAAATCCGTCCACATGATTCTAGAGGCCAGGAATCCCAATGTCGATTCTGATGGTGGGAGAAATGCGCTTTCTTGGGCAGTGGATGAGAGTGCGATGAAAACAGAGGCTTCGGGGTTTCTCCCCGTCTACTTCAATGCGTGGATGAATGATATGCTTGATAATCCGCTCGGCTCTGTGATTGCGTCGATGGCAGCAGATTGCGAAGTTGATTGCGATGTGTCTAATAATGGAATGCTGCAGAAGGCGGCAGCTGTCCTAGATTCGATTGGTGGCTTATTGGGGCGTGCCCCGAACGTATCTACGGCAGTAAACGAATTCAGCGGTAATCGGCTAATCGACGAGTACCGGAACAGGCGGAAGTTGGAGGAGGAGATATCTGAGTTCATCGACAGTACCTTGGCGGAGAGGGCGGAAAAACTGGTGCTGTTTATCGATGAGCTAGATCGGTGCAGGCCTGAATACGCAATTCGTCTTCTAGGTGATATCAAAAACCTCTTTGAAAACGAGAGAGTCATCATTGTGTACTCGATGGACTTGGAGCAATTGGCAAACGCCTTGGAAGGCTTTTATGGGGGCTCTTTTGCGACTCGAAAATACTTGGAGCGATTTTACGATAAACGTTTCGAGATGACTCCTGTAAGAGAGCAGAACTACTTTAACGAAACCGCAGCCCCCCAGTACAACAGTGGACGATTTGATGCCATCGTGGCTGAGTTGCTTCAGGCGACGTCCGGTACGATGAGGGATATAAATAGACTCAAGATGACCATTCGCGATGCAGAAAAATATGCGAAACGCTCACGCATTGGCGCTGATTTTGGTGTCGTATTTGCTGAGGCGGGGTTGCTGCCTGTGCTCATCTTTTTGGAGCACGAAGATCCCGAAACTTGGCGTAGGGTACGTATGGCGCAGTCGTTCGAAAGGGTGTATGACTTTGGGGCAAAGTCCTCGGCGTTTGTCGATTTCCTCAACTCAGCGATTCGTTCTACTTATCCTAACATCGGTGACGTTGATGACGATATCCGTAGAAAGTACATAACGGATCTATGTTGTCTTATTTTCATCGACTCAAGCAGCACCGATGAAAGACGTGCAAAAGCCTATCAAGATCTAGGGCATTTGCTTTGGATGGCAATAGATGTCGACGCCCTGTGCTCGTTTGATTTCCGACGATACAACGGCGACCAATGAGCCTGCGAGTATAAATACGCTGATTGCTGGAGCTGTGCGACCACCAAGCCGGTAACGTACAATCTCTTGCGCACTTTGACAGCAGCACAGTCTAGATACCAGAAGACATGGCGCCTGCCGTTGGTATGATTGAGTTGTCTAGATTCGATCAACCAGGAGGCAGAGCCATGTCCGATCCCATCGTAACATTCGACGAGGCCGCCGTGCGCGGCGAGCTCAAGGAACTCGTCCGCCAGACGGTCGAGGACGCCCTGAACGCGCTTCTCGAGGAGGAGGCCGACGACCTCATAGGCGCCGACCGCTACGAGAGGACGGCAGGGCGCGAGGCCTACCGCGCCGGCCACTACGAGCGAGGCCTCACGACCACCTCGGGCCAGGTCACGCTCAGAATGCCCAAGCTCAAGGGCATGAGGTTCGCCACGGCGATCATCGAGCGCTACAAGCGCCGCGAGACCTCTGTGGAGGAGGCCATGATCGAGATGTACCTGGCCGGCGTGTCCACCAGGAGAATCGAGGACGTCTCCGAGATCCTGTGGGGGTCGTCCGTCTCGGCGGCCACCGTCTCCAACCTCAACGACAAGGCGTTCGAGGCGGTCGAGGAGTGGAGGAGCAGGCCGCTCACCTGCGGCTACCCCTACGTCTTCGTCGACGGCATCTACCTGAAGCGCGCATGGGGCGGCTCCTTCGAGAACGTGGCCGTGATGGTGGCCATCGGCGTCAACGACGACGGCTACCGCGAGGTCATCGGCGCCGCCGAGGGGTTCACCGAGTCCGCCGAGTGCTGGAGGGAGTTCCTCTCGTGGCCGAGGGCCCGCGGGCTTGCCGGCGTGCGCATGTTCACCGGCGACAAGGCCGCCGCCATGACCGGCGCCATCGCCGAGGTGTTCCCGGGAGCGGCCTGCCAGCGCTGCACGGTGCACTTCTATCGCAACGTCCTGTCCAAGGTACCGAAGTCCAGGCGGAGCCGAGTGGCGGCCATGCTGAAGGCGATCCACGCCCAGGAGTCGCTCGACGCCAGCATGGAGAAGGCCGCGGCGGTGGCGGCGTCGCTGGACGAGATGAGGCTGGCGGCAGCCGCCAAGTGCGTGCGCGAGGGCGCCGCCGAGACGCTGACCTACACGCGCTTCCCCATGCGGCACTGGCGGCGCATCCGCACGAACAACGCCATAGAGCGGCTGAACCGCGAGATCCGCCGCCGGACGCGGGTCGTGGGCACGTTCCCCGACGGCAAGAGCGCGCTCATGCTGGTGACGGCCAGGCTCAAGTACGTGGCCGACAGCGAATGGGGATCGAGAAGGTATCTGGACGTATCGCTGCTTGACGAGTGATCATGCCGAAGCGCATGGGGCGTTCAGTCAAAGTGCGCAAGATTATTGACAGTACCTGGAGGAGGGGCTGCCTACATAGATCTGCTGGTGCGCGGCGACTGCGAGGGCCTGGGCGCCATGCTGTGCCTCCTGCCCGAGGCGAAGGCTGAGTGTATGGCGGTGTTTAGTACGGGCGGCGAAAGCTAATCCGTTTCGAAAAGCGCTTCTCCATGAGCGCTTTGGAGATGGGGGAGTAATTGTCGAGGGGACTGTCTAGGTGGTGGTGGAAAAGAGGGTGTGCAGACGCAAGGAAGATGTCCTCGCCGCCGTCGAATCCGACGTCAGCAATGCCTGTTTCGAGGCCGTCGGTAACAAGATCGAGATGATGATCGGGGCGCCCTACCGCTTTCGCAGCGTAGGGCGCCTAATCGAGCTTTTCGCGCTGAAACGCTCTTGTGTGAGGTTCCAGCGTCCGGTGGCGGTGCGATAGGCTGCTCTTGTCCTCGCTAACTGCAAGAAGCTCTGAGAAAATCGATTAGCAATTGCACTATGAGATTGGTCAGCAAGCTGTTAAGAAATTTGGCTATCAAATCGCCGATACGAAGCAATGATTCAGCTGCCTGCTCGTCGCGGGCTTTATTTTGGCGTGGATATCGAGCGCAGCCTAAATCGCAAGTCTGCTTGTTGCCTTTTGGGCATTTGATGCGTTTAACTTTTTGCAAGCAACTTTGCTTTTCGCGCATGGCTCTGAATCCTTTTTGCTGCCATCCGTAGACGGTTTTTGTCCAAATTTGACTTGCTTGTCCGTTCGTTTCGTCAGCCTGGTTTGCGTTCGCATCCATAATTGCTCTACTCCTCTAAGGAAGGAGGACGTTCGGGTAAGCAGCTTGCGCAAAGCGCAGCAACCTAGGCGTACTCCATCTTGGTTGCAGCTCCCATTTCGGTTGGTAAGCTGTTTGCTTGTATGTGACAGACAGCCTGAACCGAAAACGCCTAGAACTTCAGAACGTCTGTCAGAAACGCCTGTGCTTGTACACTTTCTGTTTCCGCTTTCATTCTGAAGTAATGTCGCAAATACCGCTCAACTTCAGAAGTTGGGACTCTCGGAACCAGAAATCAGCAACTCCCCAGTTCAAAAACAGGACACTTCTCACAACTTCAATCACTGCGCATCGTTCACGCAGCAAACCCCCCAACTTCCCAAGTTGAAGACTTTTCAAACTCCGCGACTTCGTACCGTCCAACATCGACACACCGCACCAAACCGCCTCACCAACCCATGCGCACAAACCGCACCAAATGTCAGCAAATATCATGTAATGTCATTCAATGTCCCTTACAATCTGATGCATACGATTACACTTCTGAGCAAACGACTAAGGGAAGCAGACTCATGACAGAGCCATCAGCAGAAGAAGCCTACATCGGCATCGAAGATGCAGCGGAGTATCTGGGCGTCAAGCCCGTCACCCTCCGCAGCTGGATCAAGAAGAAAGACGATCTACCTGCATACCGCATCGGCAAGCTCTGGCGCTTCAAACGCAGCGAACTCGATGATTGGGTATCCAGCGGCAGAAGCGCGATGGACAAGCCCTCAGAGGACTAACGCCGCGCCCTCAAGCTGCCCTCATCTCAATGAAGTTGTTCTATATATAAGGAGCCGAACAAGGACTATGGCCGTGAAGAAATCTGAACTCTACTCCATGCTCTTCGAAGCATGCAACAAACTCCGTGGTGGCGTTGAGCCCGCCCGTTACAAGGACTACGTCCTTATTTTGCTCTTCTTCAAATACGTATCTGACAGATACAAAGGCGAGACCTTCGGCGAATTCCAAGTTGAAGAAGGTGCCTCGTTCGACGACCTTATCGCTATCAAGAACACTCCCGATGTCGGCGAAAAAACCGACATCATCATCTCCAAGTTCCTCGCTGCAAATGGCCTGCAAGGCTCTTTGCCTGAAGTCTCATTCAACAACCATGACGAGCTCGGCAGCGGCAAAGAACTCGTCGATAAGGTATCTGGCCTCATAGGCGTCTTCGAGAGCCCAGCCATTGACTTCAAGGCAAACCGCGCAAGCGGCGACGACATTATCGGCGATGCCTACGAGTACTTCATGATGAAGTTCGCTCAGGACTCAGGCAAGAGCAAAGGTCAGTTTTACACCCCAAGCGAGGTCTCCCGCGTTATCGCTCGCCTCATAGGCATCGGCGACATCCAGTACTCCCAAACAAAGAGGTATTACACGCTCTACGACCCAGCTGCAGGCAGCGGCAGCCTTCTCATTCGCGCAGCGGACGAAGCTCCAAAAGACGCCAATGGCAAGTCCATTGTCACCATATTCGCGCAGGAAAAAGACAACTCCACTGCCGGCCTCGCGAAGATGAACCTCGTGCTTCACCAAAAGGGTGAAGGCGTCATCAAGCGAGGCAACACGCTCTCCAACCCCCAGTATCTCAATCACGAAAAGCTCAGGCAGTTCGACTTTATCGTCATGAACCCGCCCTTCTCGGACAAGTCGTGGAGCGATGGCGTCAACCCCGCAGACGACAAGTACGACCGTTTTGATGGATATGGCATTCCGCCTGCCAAGAAGGGCGATTACGCGTGGATGCTTCACGTCATCAAGTCCCTCAACTCAGAAGGCCGTGCTGGCATCATCCTCCCTCACGGCGTTCTCTTCAGAGGCGATGCGGAAGCCACTATCAGAAAGCACGTCATAGAGAAGCACTGCATCGAAGGCATCATCAGCCTGCCGCCAAACCTGTTCTATGGAACGGGAATTCCCGCCTGCATCATCATTCTCGACAAGAAAGGCGCAGACCAGCGCGATGGCGTGTTCCTGATCGACGCGAGCCAAGGCTTCAAGAAGGACGGTGCCAAGAACCGCTTGCGCGAGCAGGACATAGAGAAGATCGTTCGTACCTACCTCTCGCGCGAAGAAGTGCCTGGGTTCTCGCGTTATGTCACATACACAGACGTTGTGGAGCAAAACGATGGAAACCTCAACATCTCTCGCTACATCCAACGCCCTTCAAACGTGCTTCCCCAAAACATCGCAGCTCACCTGAACGGCGGCATTCCTAATGTCGACATCGACACGTTGGAAACGCTCTGGGAAGTGTCCCCGAATCTGAAAGGCATCGTGTTCTCTCCGCTCGACACCGTTCATGAGACATACCACCTTGCTCTTCCGTCCGTGGATATAGAGGCTACAATCAGGGAAGATGGCAACATCCAATCGGAAACCGAATATGAATGCGAAACGCTGTTCGTATCTTGGGCTGAATCCGTAAAGCCAGACTTGCTCAACATTTCATCTGACACAGACCCCAAGATGTTCATTCGTCATCTCTCAAGCTTGCTCATCGACACGTATGAAAGCGCCGTCTTGATTGACGCCTACGATGCCTACGATTGCCTTCTTAACTACTGGAACGAAAAGCTCCAAGACGATGTGTACATGATAAAGGCCAATGGGTATGAAGCCGCTCGCCTCATCGACTACGAATACAAGACCAAGAAATCCAAAAATGCCGCAGGCGACACCATTACCGTTCCCGACACGTCAAAGGTCAAATCCTTCGAAGGCTCGCTTATCCCGCGCGACATCATCGAGAGCGTTTACTTTGCGCCCGAATTGGCTGCCATCAATGCTCTCCATGATGCAGCTTCCGTGCTTGATACCGAATTGGACGAGATGCGCGAAGAGGAGTCGGGTGATGACGGCCTTCTTCTGGGGGTTCTGAATGAAAAGGGCGATGCCATCCCAAAAGGCAACCTGAACAACCGCATCAAAGCATTGAAGCCTTCAAAAGGCGCTGTCGTCTCAAGTTCAGACAAAGACGAATACGATGCTTTGATTGCCTATAAAGACAAGCTGGCAGAGAAGGAAAAGCTTGATAAGGAAGCCAAGCAACTCCGTGAAGAACTCGACGAAAAGGTCACAGAGAAATACGGCGAGCTAACTATCGAAGAAATCAAGACCCTTCTCCTTGATATGAAATGGATGCCAAGCATCCAAACCAGAATATGTGATGTAGTCAACGCGAACGTTCACATGCTTTCTTCCCAGCTGCTACTGATCGCTAACCGTTACGAACACACGCTTTCAGAGATTGATAGAGAGGTAGATGCAACACGTCAAGCATCGTTTGCCGCACTTGAAAGGATGGGTTACGCATGGTGACTTATCCTGCAGATTGGAATACATGCAACCTTGGTGATATTGGGCGCATCAAGATGTGTCGTCGCATTTTTCAATATCAAACCACACCAATAGGCGATATACCTTTCTATAAAATCGGTACATTTGGCGATACTGCAGATGCGTATATCAACAAATCCTTATTTGAAGCCTATAAAGCGCAATACTCGTACCCTTCTCCTGGCGATATTCTGATTTCCGCAGCAGGAACAGTTGGTAAAGCAGTTGTCTTTGATGGCAAAGACTCATATTTCCAAGATTCAAATATCGTTTGGCTGGATGTCGACAGAACGAAAGTTGACCAAGATTACCTTTACTGGTTCTATCGATCCTTCCCTTGGCGTGCCTTGGAAGGAACCACGATAAGCAGGCTCTATAATAACATTATTCTCAACACGCCAATTCTTTTGCCGCCCCTGAAAGAACAACGCGCCATCGCTGAAACCCTAACTCAATTCGATGACATGGTTTCATCCCTTGACGCCCTCATCGAAAAGAAGCACAACATCCGCGAAGCCGCCCTTGATGATTTAACGACTGGGAAATCACGTTTAGATGGATTCTCAGATGATTGGAAAATGGTTTCATTTGATGAAGTTATTACCCCAAAGGCGAGAATCGGATGGCAAGGTCTCAAAAAGGATGAATACCTTACTCAAGGATATAGCTATTTAATAGGTGGCACAGACTTTTCCGATGGTCACATCAGGCTCGTCGGGATTAACTATGTATCTAAAGAGAGATACGACCTTGACGAGAACATTCAAGTAACCGAAGACGACATACTAGTAACCAAAGATGGCACTGTTGGCAAAGTTGCTATCGTTCAAAAACTTAACCATCCCGCAACGTTAAATAGTGGGGTATTCGTTTTTAGAACTAAACGTGGGCTTCATCCAAAGTTTCTATATCGTGTTTTGTCATCTTCTGTTTTTAAGGACTTTATTGACGCTCTTTCTGCGGGTTCCACCATCAAACATCTCTATCAAAAAGATTTGAAACGCTTTGCGTTTAATATGCCAAGCAGCGTTTCTGAACAACTTGCTATCGCTGATACACTTGGTGCCTTAGATAACGAAATCTCAGCCCTTGAAGCCGAACGCGATAAATGGAAGCAGATACGTGATGGCGCAATGGATGACCTTCTAACAGGTCGCGTGCGCTTGAAGGATTGGGAGGTGTAGCATGCCTTCTGTTGATGGCGAAATCAAAGCTCAAGGTCGTGTCATCGATTGGCTAGTTGATAATCTTCGCTATATCTATATGGGCAATCTTAAAGAGCAAGACAACACGC
Organism: Adlercreutzia equolifaciens DSM 19450; assembly: GCF_000478885.1. Lineage (NCBI taxonomy): Bacteria > Bacillati > Actinomycetota > Coriobacteriia > Eggerthellales > Eggerthellaceae > Adlercreutzia > Adlercreutzia equolifaciens. Next base: position 2,236,772 of record NC_022567.1, on the reverse strand, counting down.
CCATCAAGCCCAGGTATCTACGGAAAAACCTTGAAAAGCGCGGTTACACCAAAGAGCAGATAGGCAACGCCATATCCAAGCTGACCCGCGCAGCGAGCAATCAGGTCGATTCGCTCTATCAAGTGAACAAGGATGTTTATCACCTGCTGCGTTATGGCGTTGACGTGAAGGGCGAAAACAATACGCGTCCCACGCTTTGGTATATCGACTGGGACAATCCTGATAACAACGACTTCTATGTCGCGGAAGAGGTCACCGTTCTCAGGTCTGACGGTGAATCCCGCAAGCGTCCAGACTTGGTGATATACATAAACGGCATAGCTCTCGGAATGTTCGAGCTGAAACGTTCCAGCATTAGTGCTGGCGAGGGCATCCGCCAGCTTCTCCAGAATCAGAAGGACGAGAACATCAAATCCTTCTTCGCAACAGAACAGCTGCTCTTCGCTGGCAACGAATCCGAAGGCTTGTATTACGGCACCATCAAGACGCCGCAGAAGTTCTATGTCCAATGGAAGGAGGACAAGAACGCCAAAGACGATCTCTCAGCTGCAATCGCAGCCATGCAAGCCGAGCAAACGAACAGGCTCCATGACGGCGTTATCTCCCTCTGCCAGAAAGATCGCTTCCTGTCCCTCGTCCACGATTTCATAATCTTCGATGCTGGCAAGAAGAAGGTTGCACGCCACAACCAGTACTTCGCGAACATCGCCGCGCGCAAGCGCATCCTCGATGGCGAAGGCGGCATCATCTGGAACACCCAAGGCTCTGGCAAGTCCCTCATCATGGCATGGCTCGCCCAATGGATCGTGGAGGCACCCCTTATCCCAAATGGGCGCGTGGTCGTCATCACGGATCGCGACGAACTCGATGACCAGATAGAGAGCCTCTTCTACGACGTCGATATGAGCATCCGCAGGGCGAAAAGCGGAAAAGACCTGCGCAACGTGCTGAATACCGATCAAGACGCCATCGTCTGCTCGCTCATGCACAAGTATGGCCACAACGCTGGCAAAGACTTAGACATAGAGAAGTATCGCAAAGAGCTCATCGCAGGCCTAGAGTCGGACTATTCGCCAAAGGGCAACATCGTCGCATTCATCGACGAATGCCATCGTACGAATTCAGGCAAGCTCCATGCTGCCGTGCGAACACTCATGCCCGAGGCTACGCTCATCGGCTTCACGGGCACTCCACTGCTCAAGACCGACAAGCAAACCACATTAGAGACCTTCGGCACCTACATCCACACCTACAAGTTCGATGAAGGAGTCGAAGACGGCGTAATCCTCGACCTCCGCTATGAAGCACGTGACGTTGACCAGGACCTCACCAGCAAGGAGAAGGTCGATCTGTGGTTCGAGGAGAAGACAAGAGGCCTTACAGAGAATGCCAAGCAACAACTGAAGCAAAGCTGGGCAACCCTCAATCGCGTCTACAGCTCAAGGGATCGCCTTGAAAAGATTGCCTCTGACATCATCTTTGACATGAACATGCGCCCTCGCCTCAAAGACGACCGAGGAACTGCAATGCTTGTCGCGAACAGCATCTTCGAAGCATGCAAATATTGGGAAATCTTCAATTCCATGGGCTTTACCAAGTGCGCTGTCGTGACTTCGTATGAGCCAACCGCCCAAAGCGTCCGCACTGCCACCATCGACCTCACCACCGAAAGCGAAGAGGAATACAAGAAGTCCATCTACGAGCGCATGATCGGCGACATGAAAGTCACAGAATTCGAAGACGTTGCCAAAAAGCGTTTCAAAGAAGAGCCTGCCGACATGAAGCTTCTGATCGTCGTGGACAAGCTCTTGACGGGCTTCGATGCCCCGTCTGCCACCTATCTCTATATTGACAAATCGATGCGCGACCATGACCTCTTCCAAGCCATCTGTCGCGTGAACCGCCCTGATGGAGAAGACAAGGACTATGGCTACATCGTTGACTACAAAGACCTGTTCAGAAATGTGCAGGTGGCCATCAACGACTACACATCCGATGCGTTCTCAGGATACGACAAAGAGGACATCGAAGGGCTGGTCAAGAATCGCTATGACGAAGCAAAGGCCGAAATGGAGGCAGCACTTGCTTCCCTCGATTCGCTCTTCCAACAAGTTCCCAATAAGAATGACGACTCGTCTTGCATCCAGTTCTTCTGCGGCGACGACTACGTTGAGAGCGAAGAGCGCGAAAGACGCGCCAAGCGCGATACGCTCTATGCGCTCGTTGCCTCGCTATCCCGCTCCTTTGCCGCCTGCTGTGACAGGCTCGTTTCCGATTATGGATACACAGAAACCGATGTAGAAGACGTTCGCACCAAGGTTAGCAACTATAGCAAGATCAAAGACATGATCCGCCTTGCCAGTTGTGACTACATAGACCTGAAGCCCTATGAAGCCGATATGCGCTACATTCTTGATACCTACATCCGCGCCAAAGAGTCCACAACCATCAGCAAGCTCGGCGACATGTCCATCGTGGAGCTATTGCTGAATAGCCCCACAACAAGCCCTAGTGAAATTTTCGATGGTCTCACAGGTAGTCACAATGCGAAGGCAGAGATCATCGAGAACAACCTTCAATTCGAGATAGTACGTCGCATCGATTCCAATCCGGTCTACTACGGCAAGCTATCCGAAAAGCTTCAGCAGATCATCCTGCAGAGAAGGATTGAGGCCATGGCCTACGAGGAATATCTACGTCAGGTCGAAGAACTGGCTCGCTCAATCGTCAATCCCTATGATGAAGACGAATACCCAGAAGGGATCAACGGCAACCAGCCCGCTATGGTCTTCTATGACTATTTCGAAGGAGTAGGCAAAGCCGCTTTGGCTCTGAGTGTTGATAAAGCAGTTCGCGATGCCATAAGACCCAGTTGGAAAAGCAATCAGCAAGTCCAGCAACTCATCAAACAAGCCATATACAAGGCTCTTCTAGCCGATGGATGGTCTGATGATGCCGCCGTTGCCGATGTCGAACACTTATTCGAATTCGTTGTCCAGAAGCAGCCAGACTATGACATCTAAAGAAACACTTTTCATCGGTGGTATCTCAGTAGGCATCTTCAGGAAGGCCAACTTGAAGAACCTCTATATCCATGTTGACCCGCCTGAAGGCACCGTGTCCGTCAAGGCGCCGCTTGACGTTACCACATCAGAAATAGAACTGTTCCTCTTGAAGAAGCTGCCTGAAGTCTCAAAGGCCAAAGAGCGCATGGCGTCTCAGCCAAGGCAGACCAAGCGTAGCTATATTACGGGCGAAGCCCATTATCTTTGGGGCAAACCCTACAAGCTCCAGATTGTCTATGGTGCATCAAAGCCTCGCGTAAACAAAGAAGGCGCAAAGCTCGTCATGTACGTGCCTGATGGTGCCTCAGAGACCGAGCGCAAGCGTCTCATGACCGAATGGTACAGAGCCGAGCTGAAAAGCGTCCTTAACATCGTCGCAAAGCGTTGCGAACAGCGTACGGGCATAGCAGCTAACGAATTCCGCATCAAGAACATGAAGACCAAATGGGGCACCTGCAACATCGAAGAGCGCCGCATATGGGTCAACCTCCAGCTTGTCAAGAAGCCGCCTGAGTGTTTGGATTACGTATTGGTTCACGAGCTGGTTCATCTGCTCGAAAGCAACCATACCAACCGCTTCCAATCCCTCGTCGAAGAGTTCTATCCTACCTGGCAAGAAGCTAAGGCTCTGCTCAACTCGATGCCCTTGGATCACATAGACGGCAACATAGGTGCAACAGATGCCGATTAAAAGTCACGACTGGTCTGAAATACTCGACGTTGACAAGCGCACTGGTGCCTTGATTATAGGCAGCAGGCGGCTTGACGACTATGCCACTAAGTATCTGACCAAGCGATGCCCCGAAGTCCTCAAATCTCCCATGGCGCTTCCCGTGGAAAAGATCATAGAGGACGAAAGCCTGAACGTCGTTGAGGCAAAACTCTCGCGCAATGGGGACGTGTTCGGCTGCTGCGTTCTGTTCGATAGTGAAATCCCAATCATCGACCCTGCTACTGGTAACGCAACATCGAAGTTCTATAAAGCTGGCACCATCCTCATTGACCCGGATTCTGAATGCCGCCGTAGCGTTGGAGCCATGCGCAATACCCTCATCCATGAAGCTTTGCATTGGGAGAAGGACCGCAAGTACTTTCAGATAAAGGCCATGCGCGAGAACGCAACACGTACCGATGCTAACGCCTTCCTGTGCAGAAGCTCGGGAAGTCGTCGCAAGCCCAACGCCCAACAATCAGCAAAGAACAACTTTGACTGGCTCGAATGGCAGGCGCACCGCCTTGCTCCGCGTGTTCTTATGCCTGCGCATACGTTCAAGCTGAAAGCCGAAGAACTGCTGCACGAAGAGCCTGAATCAAACGGTATCACATGCGACGATCTCGTACAGGCTCTAAGCGACTTCTTCATCGTATCGCGCGAATCTGTAAAGTACCGCTTGCTTGAGGTCGGCTTGGAACACGAGCTATCGAAGCTTCCTGATTACGAAAGCGTTTTTAGCGACATAAACCATAAGGATGATTTCGTCGCGCTTACTCCCACCGAAGCATACGAGCTTATCGACCAAAGCTCCGTACTTGCTTCATGGCTCAAAGAGAACCATTACCTCTTTGTCGAAGGCTATTTCGTCCTCGCAAGCCACGATTGGGTCATGCAGGACGGAGTAGACCTTAAGCTCACTAATAAAGCCAAGAAGAACCTAGCTCGATGCGCACTGAATATCAGGGCGTATAACGTTCGCAGTTACGCAAACTTCAAGAAAGATTTGGACGGAGCAGGTTTCCTCCTTCGTTCCATCACGGAAGCCGACCAACGTTTGCTGGCGTTCCTGCCAGCCGACCAGCGTGATTTGCCTCATGAGCCTGACGAGGTTTACAAAGCATTTGCAGATCAGCTCTTCGATATTGAAGATGATGATACTTTTCAAGATATGCTCACAACCCAATCCGTATCGCTTTGTGAATGCCTCTCGTATCTAATGGAACGCAAAGGCATAGGCTCTGCAAAAATATTCATGGAAGCGACTATGCTTAATGAAAACTACTTCGGAAGAATCAGGAAAGACGATTACAACACTATCGGTAAAGACCACTTAATGGCAGTTTGCGTAGGATTGAAACTTGGCACAAGAACGGTAATCAAGCTATTCGCAAAATCCGATCACAACCTGAAAGAGAACGAGGAACCCTACAAAACATGTTTGAAGATAATCGATAAGATGCCCGGTCTCTCAATAGCGGATTTTAACGGTGCTTTGGTTGCACGTGGTCTTCCTGAACTTGGAAGCAAAATCAGAGGCTAGACTTTCACCGAATAATTTCTTCTTTCATTCATCATGCTTGGCGCCATATGAATATTGATTGTGGTCCGAAGGTTGATGCGTCAGATATTTTGCAGGCCGACGTCCGCATCGCATCAGGATTGCGTTTGATTTCGTTGTGAATCAACAAATTAGAAGTTGGGTCTCGAATTAAGGCTTGGAAATCCCCACTTATCTGCAAAGCGCTGGATGCGCAGATCGCGCTCAGCTGCGTTCATTGAGCATAGCAGCTTTTCCGTAGTGTTGCAGGTGACCGGGCCTTGACGGTGTTTTACTTTGTCGAGAAGCATTTCATACAGCATTTGAACGGGCAGAGTTGCTACAAAGGGCTTGCCCTCTCTGGCTTTCGTAAGCGCTATCGCTCCGTCAGTGATTGCTCTCTGCCAAAGTTGTTCGGGATCGATGGGCGGCGACGTTCTTTCGACTAAATAGGTTATGTCTTCTTCGCCAACAGTGAATTCTGCTTTACCTCGGCGATACTGGCGTGCTTTCGGCGCTGTCTTGTCTAAGCCTAGATAAGGAATGGCGCAAATGCCCTGCATGCTGGCACTATGTGAAAAGTTGCCATTAGCGCAGTTGATAATGACGGCATTGTGGATTTCGTTGTCTGTGGCGCCGTAGAAAGCAAGGATTATCCAGTCAAGAGTTGATGCGGCCTTAGCTAAAAGATCGTAAGCGTCTTCAAAGAGAGGCAGCTCTCCAAGCTGGATCTTGTGGGCAACATGGGCGTCATTCAGAAAGAGATTCCGAAGGTCAGAATGAATCTCGATAAGAAATCCCATTTCGATTGCTCTTGCCGAGTTGAAGCTTTGCAGATTGGCCCGATAGGACTCAATCTTCGATATGTGACCCCTGGCTCCGAATAGTCGCGCCTCAAGAGATCGCTTTATATCGTCAACGCTGGCATTATTCGAGAGGTGAATTTGCTGGCTGATCATTTCGCCGATTTGTCCAAGCATTCCGTCAGTGAAATGGTTGGGTGCGCCATTCGATAGCATTTGCCTTCGTTTGTCTTCGCAGCTATTCACGAAAGTTGCAGCGGCAGACTGGACGCTTTTGTCTTGGCGAACGAAATGGTCCACCCGAAAATGCTCGATTCCTATGACCTTGCCGGTTTTTGACGAGATAGCAAAATCCAGCCTTTCGAAGGGGTGGATTTCGCCGGCTAATTTGTCTGCATTCCTGCGGGCCTCACCCCCGTTCGACCGGGCTCTTTGCAGCGCTTCTTTGAGGATTGCAAGTTCATTCTGCTTCTTTTCGTCCATTAAGAACCCCATTGTTGTTGTGACGGACTCCATGTCGTATAAGGCGAGAAAAACTTCAAGATCAAAGCGTGAATAGAAAGCTGTCGGGCTTGTGCCATGTCTGGCGGACGCTCGGCTTCCTTCGCTCTATAATAAGTAAACGGTCGGTTTGCCGAGTCTGGAGGACGACAAATGGGTATTTCTGAAGACCAATCGGGCGTAGACGATACGAGCATGTTCCAGATTCGTGAGCAGCTGGGAAATATGGAAATCCATCTTGCTACGACGGATATCAAAGTCGATGCTGGCGACTCTTTCAAGCTTCCGCTCGATCAGGCGGCGGCTTTGGGCGTTGGGCTCGCTTCCCTTCCAACTATGTTCCGTTCCGTCACGACAACGATCAACGCGCCAACTTTGCTGCAGGCCACGGACAAGCTTGGCAATCCTCTCGACCCGTCTGTGCTGCAGAGATTCAACGATGGTTCGGGAATGCTCGGCTCTTTTAGAGATGCAGCTACTGGCTTTGGACAGGCTCGATTCCATCAAGTAGATCCCGGTACGATCCAGTCTGTGGCCACGATGCCCTATGATCCGACGATGCTCTTCATGGCGGCTGCGCTTGCGCAGATCAACCAAAAGCTTGATGCTATCCAGGATACCGTCAACGAGATGTTCGAGTACATGCGTCAAAAAGATAAGGCCGAGCTGCGAGGCAACGTTAAGACGCTTGAAGACGTGCTTGAGGCATATCGCTATAACTGGAACAACGTTATCTGGCGCAAGAATGCCCATATGAAAGTCGTTGACATCAAGCAGGAATCCGAGAAGGCCATCATTCATTTACGTGCGCAGATAAGAACCAAGATGGGCGAGAGAGGGCCGGTGGAGTTGCGCTTTGCCGTGGGCGGCCGGCTCGATAAAGTGCTTGACCGGCTGAAAGAGTACCAATTGGCGACTTATACGTATTCGTTCGCAGCCTTCCTGGAGCCCATGCTGAGTGAGAATTTCGATGAGGCAAACCTGAATGCGATAGCGGAGAAGATCAGCGATCACGGGAATGAATACCGCAAGCTATACACCGAATGCTATAACGCCATCGAGGAAAGCTCGAAGGGGGCGGCTGACTCGGTAGCGCTCAGGGGTGCGTCAGCGGCATTTGCTGGGCTTGGCGCTTTCGTCAAGCAGACGCCGCTGGGCGAACGGACTTCCGTCGATGAGGCTCTTGAAAAGGTGGGTAGGGGGGTCGGCAGTTTCAACGAGGGTCAAACGCGTAGTCTCATGGAGAAACCGTGGCACGCGAAAACCCCCAACGTTCTTCCGTTCAAGCAAAGCTTGGAGGCGGTGAACGACTTGCACAACCATCCGTACCAGTTGGCTGCGGACGGGGAGAACGTTTACCTGCTCCCTCTTTCGTAAGCGTGTGTCGTTGCTGATTCGTGACGTGTTTCAGCAAACGCAAAAGTATCAATCTCAAATCGGACTAGTGGGACTGTTGAATGCGGCTGCTGGCACCTGGTATGGTGGAGGCCATCGAATGGTCGGCGTGTGGAAGAGGTGGTCGCGTGGAATTCACATCGGCTAGTGCCAACAAGTACCTGCGGAGGTTGCAGGATGAGAAGGATCGGCTCCTGCGGACCGAACAGGAGGTGAGCACCTACGTGCTCGCGGAGGGCGAGGCGGCCGAACCTCCCGCCTACGACTACGGGGCCGTGCGCGAGAAGGTCGCGCAGATCGACGGGCAGGCGCGGGCCATTCGCCACGCCCTGCACCGGTTCAACATGCAGACGGTGCTGCCCGAGCGGGGCATCACCATCGACGAGGCCCTCATCCTGCTCGCGCAGCTGTCGGGGCGCAAGGAGCGCCTGAACGGGCTCGCCTCGCGGCAACCCAAGGAGCGGCTGGGAGACCGGTACTTCGGCGGCGGCAGCGGGCCCATCGAGTACCGGTACGCGAACTACGACGTCGCCCGGGCGGAGGCGGACTACCGCGCCGTGGCGGACGAGATCGCCGCGCTGCAGCTTGAGCTGGATCTGGTCAACCAGACGGAGGTCTTCTCGGTCGAGCTGTAAGGGCTCGCTTGCTTTCCGGATCTGTGGCTTTCCCCGCAAAGGATACTTTGGAACGTTGCGGTTTCGCGTTGGGGTTGTTGGGTAGTTCGTTGTTGGCAGTGCCGTGCGGTTTGAGCGTTGGCATCTTGCCGGGAGTTCTGACTTCCACCCATTTCCGCCGCAGATCGAAAGCTTCGGGCACCTCCCCGCGAGGCCGTCCACGATGCCGAAGCACGGTTATAGGCATCACTTTGTTAAGTGTCTAGTTGGCATATTCGCTTTCGCAGGGTGAAATCGGGAGAAACCTGGGCTCTGGTATTCGGGATATTCGGAGCATCGTAAAAAGTAAAGCGCCGGAGGCAGGTGATGGCTCACCGTTCGGGCGCTTTGCGTTTTGAATGTTACACCAAACTCACTTGATGTCAATGACCTGCGCCTTACGATTCACGAACAACAGACGCTTGAGATTCTTGATGCGTCCGGCCGCGCACGCTTGAAGTTCGCGCTCGATAGCATGGTCGGGTATTCCCTTCATCCTGCGGGAATCGAGAATAACGCAATTGGATTGGTCGAGCGCTTTGCGAAGGTTCTTCTCAATGGCCTTTAGGTTCGATGCTTTTGGCGCTTTCATCTCCCAGACGATGCCGTCGATTATCGCATCGGCTGATGTTGTGCGCTGCTCCTCGCTTCGCCGAATGAATTCTACGGTGCGGCCGGCTGCCGCAAGCGCTTCTGCCGTTTTCATCTCGTGTGGCCATACGTTGGCTCCCGACTGAATGATTATCTGTCCTCGTTTTGAATTCATGGGGCAATTGTAGCCGTACAACATTAGCTTGCAAACCCTCGATCCTTCTGTAGACGTTGCGGTTTCGCGTTGGGGTTGTCGGGTAGTCCGTTGTCGGGAGTGCCGTGCGGTTTGAGCGCTGGCGTCTTGCCGGGAGTCCCGGCTTCCACCCATTCCGCTGCAGATCGAAAGCTTCGGGCGCCTTCCCGTGAGGCCGCCCGCGATGCCGAAGCACGGTCATAGGCATCATTTCTGCGAAGGCTTAGCAGAAACGGGAATACTGTCGCCAGACCATGCTAATGAGTTGATGCCTGCGCTTCTTGTCCGGCAGATTCAGATCCTGTCATCGGGGGCGATATTGTCGTTCAACGTGCGTAGCTTGCTCAGCGAGATCTGATACTGGCCGTTCTTTGGAGGTCTCTTGTTTTTGACTAGCTCCCAGACAATATTGCCGGGGCCATTGAACACTTCTTTGAACGAGCCGTTTTCGTCGATTTTCAGGACGAGCAGGTATGCGGGCTCTGAGCTGAGCCCGATAGAGCTTCTTTGGGTTACCTTAATTTGAACGTCCCGCTTGCGCTCATCCGTAGTGGTGCCGTCGTGGCGCTCGGACGATGATTTCGCTAGTTCGATGCCATAGCGCTCAGCCGCGTAAACTTCACCGATGCTTCCGAGGAGGTGCCCGTCGAGCGTGAAGCGACGATCATGCTTGTTGTAATCGCGTTCGAGCTGGTTGACGATGGCGTACAGCTCGCGGATAGTTTCGCTCAGCTTCTCGTCTTCGGGCATTTGTTCTCCTGCAAGTTTCGTGGTTATCGTTTGCGCTCCGTCTAATGGCCAATCGTCCGACCAGCGAAGTCGATGCTTGCAATGCTGTCTATACTGAACAGGCCAAGTATAGAGGAAGGATAGCAATGGATGACGGTATTCGGCCGATCGATGAAAACGG